>NZ_MEHJ01000001.1:7842500-8142500 GCF_001746415.1 Streptomyces agglomeratus | reverse complement strand
GGGGACAGCCCGGCGTCCACGAGCGACTGTTTGACCTGGTCGACGGCTTCCCCGACGTCGAGAGTGACCGTCCCGCCCTCCACCCCCACGGCGCCACGGCCCTCGCCGGTGAGCGCGTGCACGACGGCGTTGTGGGCGGCCCGGTTGGCGTTCGTCCAGATCCGCTCGAAGCGGTCGCTCTGTACGAAGCGGGTGGCCACCTTCTCGACCGTGCTGTTGACCGCGGTATCGAGCTGGGGGCCCAGTCCTTTCACCGCCTGCGCGGCGCGGGGCGGCAGCCCCTCTGCCTGCAGCCACGCGGCGATGTCCGAGGCTGCTTGGCTGCCGTCCACCCTCACGTCCGCGGCATGGGTGATGCGCTTGACCGCCGCGTCCTCGATCGCCGGATCCGAGGCCAGCGGCGAGACCGTTGCCACGTACCGGTCGGTGTCCAGCGCGATGTCGTGCACCCAGACTGTGAGCAGTGCGACCGGCACGAGGATGCAGGTGAGCACGATGAGCACCGCCGAGGCGGTCTTCCGCGTGATCCGCGTGGCCGCCGAGCCGTGCCCCGGCCCGCTCCCCTTCGCGTCACCCCCGCCCGCCTCCGGGACGGCAGCAGGCTCGGGCGGCTCGTGTGAGCTGGTCATGGGTGCTCCGGGGCTCCTGAGGGATTGGACTGCCTCCATTTCCGCCGCTTCACGGCGAGACGGCCCGCCCAGGTGGGCTGTACGGGCGAGCCGCGGTCGCCCCGGAGTGGTAGCTCCGGCCCGCCGCAGGTGCCATGAAGGTGGTGCCTCGGATCGGAAGAAACCCGTGACGGGCCCGTCTGCGAACGCCACCCGCCCTGGCCTTCAACGGGGCCGGCTGCGCGCCGATCAGGGCATGGTGGTCAGCACGAGGTTTCCGGCACCACTCAGGGCGTTTTCGTGGCGGACCGCTTCGTGCCTTTGTTCCTGCCGGTTCCTGTGCCGCTCCGGGCAGGCTTGGCGGCCGCGTTCTTCCGCCCTGCGGCCTTCTCCGTTCCCGCGACCGTCCGCGATGGTGCCGTCCGGATCGGTGCGGTCGGCCACTTGAACTCGATCTCCAGCTCGATCTCGCCGTCACCGATCTCGACCTCCACCTCACTGCGAAGGTCGTCGGGGATCCGCAGGCTCAGCGTTGTGGGGCCGAGTTCCAGTTCGGCTTCTCCGCCCTCCCGCAACGCGGCTGCGAGTGCCGTGAGCTGGTCAGCCGCCTCAAGGCGTGAGAGCGAGCGCTTCTGCTCGAACTTGAGGTCCTTCATGGGTGTCTCCGATCCGACACAAAGGGTAGATAGCAGCCATTCTGGTGTCATTGCACTGGATTGAACATCTCCATGGGCAGGCGAAGGGGTGCCTGACCGGGCGGTTGGGGTCTCTGCGAACCCTGCGCCTCCATGCGCGAGAGCCGAATGGGTTCTACGGTTGAGGAGAACTCCCGAGCTCGCGGAACTCGGTTTCTTCCGCCTCGTACATCTCTCGGGCTGGAAAACTCACCAGGAGGGCATGCGACATGTCCACTGCATCGGAAACCCCTGTCCTGGACACCCTCGCCCGGTCGACTCGATCGAGCGGTGCGGGCTGCCCCCGGACATGCTCATCCTCACGCGCATCGCGGCACTCGCCGCCTCGGACGCCCCGCCCATCTCCTACGTGGCCCATATCGACCCCGCCCTCAAGACCGGTTTGACCACCGAACAGCTGCAGGACGTCCTGGTCGCCATCGCACCCATCGTGGGCACCGCCCGCGTCATGACGGCAGCGGGCAACATCGCCACGGCACTCGGCATCGCCATCGCCGTCGCCGATACCGAGATCGGGTCTTAGGGCTGAGAGCAGACGCCCACCGTCGTCGATGATCCGCGCGGCCACGTTTGGGCAGAAGACCACGAAGTCCTGCTGCCCGATGCGCCCCGTGCGGGGCGGGTGCCGGGCGTCCCAACCGCCGTAGGGCCAGGCAGGAGGGCCTTCGATGTCCCAGAACGCGACCACGGCGATGCGCGCCGCGCCTCACACCACACCTGAGGAACGCGCCGCTCTCGGCAAGGAGGCGCGCCGCCGCTCACCGCGGGCTGCCCACGCCGTGTACAAGCCGTCTCCTGACCGGCCGGACTCACTGGCGATCTTGGAGGCGCAGTCCGCGGCACGCGTGCCCGAACTCGTCCCGATCCGCTACGGCCGGATGATGGAGTCCCCGTTCCGCTTCTACCGGGGCGCCGCCGCGATCATGGCGTCCGACCTGGCCGCCAGTCCTCGCTCGGGACTCACGGCACAGCTGTGCGGGGACGCGCACCTGCTAAATTTCCGTCTGCTCGCTTCGCCGGAGAGGCAGTTGGTGTTCGACATCAACGACTTCGACGAGACGCTGCCGGGCCCCTGGGAGTGGGACGTCAAACGGCTGTCGGCGAGTCTCGTCATCGCGGGCCGGGCCAACGGCTTCGACGACGCCCAGCGCGCCCGCATCGTGAGCGCCACGGTCCGTTCGTACCGCGAGGCGATGATCCGCTTCGCGGGCACGGGCAACCTCGACATCTGGTACGCGAAGATCGACGCGGACCTCCTCGAGTCCCTGGCCTCAGGTCGGCTCCACGGAACGAAGCGCGGTCGGAAGAACCTGGCCCGCGCGATGGCGAAGGCCCGCACCCGCGACAGCCTCGAGGCTTTCGACAAGCTCACCGAGACGGTCGACGGCACGCCCAGAATCGCGGCGGACCCCCCGCTGCTCATCCCGGCCGGCGACCTGCTGCCGGACATCGAACGCAGCGCGCTGGAGCGCCAGTTCCGCGGCCTGATCGAGCGGTACGGCAGCACTCTGGCTTCCGACCGGCGCACGCTCCTGGCGGACTACCGCCTGGCCGACGTCGCCCGCAAGGTGGTCGGCGTCGGCAGCGTCGGCACCCGATGCTGGATCTTCCTCCTGCTCGGCCGGGACGGCCAGGACCCGCTCTTCCTCCAGGCCAAGGAAGCCGACACCTCCGTACTCGCCGCACACGTCGGCACCAGCCGCTACCTCAACCAGGGCGAGCGGGTGGTCTCGGGCCAGCGGCTGATGCAGGCCACGAGCGACATCTTCCTCGGCTGGGAACGGGTGGACGGGATCGACGGCAAGCAGCGCGACTTCTACGTCCGCCAGCTGCGCGACTGGAAGGGCATCGCCATGCCGGAGAGGATGCGGCCGAAGGACATGAGGGCGTTCGGCGAACTGTGCGGGGTCACGCTGGCTCGTGCGCACGCGCGGTCCGGCGACCGCATCGCGATCGCCTCGTACCTGGGGAGCGGCGACTCGTTCGACCGGGCACTCGCCACGTTCGCGGAGGCATACGCCGACCAGAACGAGCGTGACCACCAGGCCCTGGTCGACGCGGTACGCGCGGGTCGGCTACCGGCGGAGGAACTACCGGCGGCCTGACGGGGTCAGGAAGAGCTAAGGACGGGTTGGTGGGGGCTTGGTCCGAGAGACACGTGTGTTCGGGGCCCCTGTTTCTCGGGGCAGGAGTGCTGCCGCGGCGAGGCCGGCGAGGCCGATGGCGGCCAGGGTGATCATGGCGGCGGCGTAGGCGCCCTTGGTGAGGCCGGCGACGAGGATGGTGCCGGCGATGGCCGTGCCGAAGGACGAGCCGAGGTTCGACACGCTGCGGGACAGGCCCGAGATCTCTCCCTGTTGTTCCTCGGGGAAGCTCGACTGGACGACGTTGACGGACGGGGTCAGCATCACGCCCAGGCCGAGCCCGATGAGCAGGAGACCGTCCCACTCGCATGGGTGGAAGCGTCTGCGGTACGCCATTATTTCGATGCGTTCCACCGATACAGGTGTTCCTCCGTTGTTGAGAAATCGCAGGATGAACTGGTACTCGCTCCCGTCGGTATCGCCTGCGGTGGTCGTAGCCACACCTGTTCGCCAGAGCCGCACTTTGACGTTCGGCCGTACCCGCCTGTAGGTCATGACTGAGACGAGCATGTTGCCAAGCGTGAACAGGGAACTACCAATAGCGACGGCGATCGCGATCTCAGGCAGCTTCATGAACCAAGTCTGTCGGCACTCGACAGCCCCAGGCCCGAGGCGCACCGCAACTCGGTGCACCGTGTGCACCCGCCTCGAATGCACAGGATGGGTCGCATCAGGTCCCAGGGCGGCCGGGCGGGGAGGATGGGAGTCGTCAGACATACAAGATCTCCTGGCTGGTGGCAAGCCGCTCGGCCTCGACTGTCGCAGGACGTTCCTACTCCGAATATCGAGACGATGTCGCGGGCGGCGCTCGAAAGCGCAAAGAGGAAGCTCAAATGCACCTCAAAAAGCTCGCCCCCTCAGCATTGTTCATGCCATGATTCTTACGCTGGCCAGAATGAAATATTGGTCGACGTTGCCGCACAGCCCCATTAATCACCCTTCGGAGGATGAAATTTTTGAGCTTCTGTCGGCGGGCGAAATCGTGGGCATTTTGGCAGGTTTGATATTCATCGCGTTCGCCTGCTGGTGGTTTCTGCGTAAGAATTGAAGCTTTATCTTCCGTGGGTCGAGCCCAGTCGAGCGGTGACCATTCGCCAAGAGCGAGCAGGCGCTGCCACCGCCAGGTCCGACCACCGGCGACGTAAACGGTTGGTCCTCCAGCGCTCTCGGCGCCGTCACGGCCGCCGGCGAACCCCGCGACCTCGCCGCCCTGGAGGACTGGAAGCGCCGGCGCGACGCTGCGGTACGTGACGGTGAGCCGTTCGACGAGAAGCCCCCGCCGCTCGGATGGATCCAGTTCATCGGTGACCTCGTGTGTGAGGCCGTCCCCATGCACGTGGACGCCTGGCTGAACCAGTGGAAGGACGGGGCGCCCCGCTCGCGGGCCCGGCGCCGCTATGCACTGTTCTCCTTCTACGAGCACGCCGTGCGCGAGGGCGTGGTGCCCGGCAACCCGGTGCGGGCGATCCGGCCGGGCGTCTCCTCGGAGATGCCGGGACGACCGAAGCTGACACGGCGCCAGTCCGGCATGATGCGCTCGGCCGCCGACCGGTACGCCGACCCCAGGGACCGGCTGCTGATCTACCTGCTGCTCGCCGGCCTGCGGCCGTTCCAGGCGACGGGCCTCTACCTGGACCGTACGTACCGCGAGCAGCACCGGGTGACGAGCCGCCTGCCGGTCAAGGGCGGCGAGTTCGACAAGGACCCCTGGCCGTGGTCGGCGGAGTGCGTCGAGGCGCTGGACGGGTACGTGTCGGACTTCCGGGCGCACCGCCAGCCGCACAGCACCCGTACGGAGGGGCCGCTGGTCACGTCGTGGAACGGGCGGGCGCTGACCGCCGACACAGAACCGCGACGGATCGTGCGCAGGATCGCGGAGCTGCATCCGGGCCTGGTGGAGATCGCACCGCGGCTGACTGCAGACGGCGTCGCACTGAACCTGAGCCCCCTCGAAGACGAAGAGGAAGAGCCCAAGGCGGGCGCCCAGCCTGAAGGGTGAGCGCCTCGTGGCCGAGGCAGACGCGTCTCGCATGGTGCGCCGGTCGAAGCCGGAAGAGTCAGCGCGCGTAACGTTCAGCGCGGCCTGCCGTTGGTCCGCGCAGCCGGTGATCGGCCGTCAGGAAACCCCGCGTCAGCAAGGTTCCACCCCTTGAACCGTCACGGGATCAACGAACGAGAACCCGTCCCTGCGCGGCGCCGGGTGACGGCGGGCCACCAACAAGGTCGAGTCCTTCAACAACTTCACCGACTGCCCTACCGGGTCGGTGAGACGGTGATGGTTGGTGCCATCGACCGTGAACTGGACCGCAACCACTCCCACGCCTCCCAGGTCGGTGCGGAACGTTTCGTGTTGCACGGCGGGCTTGTCCCGAAGGTGAACCACTCGTGTGAACCGAATTGCGGGATCCGCCTCAATTCCAGCGGTGCTCACGACTACGTCGCCCGCGCACCCATCGCCGCTGGTCACGAGATCACTTTCGACTATGCGATGCGGAACTACTCGGTCGAGTATTTCGCCGCCCGTTGCCGGTGCGGCTCGCACCACTGCCGTGGCCGCATCACCGGTTGGCGGGATCTACCGGCCAGGCGCAAAGCGGACTACGACGGCTTCGTCGCCCCTTACCTCATCGAGATCGACGACCAGGCTCACACGGCCCCGGCCGCCCGCCGAGACCACCGCAGGTAACCCGCCCGGCAGCTCGCTGATCAAGCACTCCTGTGCGCCGTTCCATCCTGCGGAAATCTGTGCTTTGCCCCGAGCCGGGCGGTGCGGCCCCTTGTGACGCCGTACCGCCCATATCCTTGCTGTGTCTACGGCGTCAAATAGCGGGCGCCGAAAAATGGAGGCAGCACCCCATGCTGATTGCTCAGCGTCCCGCGTTGACTGAAGAGGTTGTCGACGCTTTCCGCTCGCGGTTCGTGATCGAGCCGCTGGAACCGGGCTTCGGCTACACCCTCGGCAACTCCCTGCGTCGTACGCTCCTCTCCTCGATCCCCGGTGCCGCTGTCACCAGCATTCGCATCGACGGTGTCCTGCACGAGTTCACCACTGTGCCGGGCGTCAAGGAGGACGTCACCGACCTCATCCTCAACATCAAGCAGCTGGTCGTCTCCTCGGAGCACGACGAGCCGGTCGTGATGTACCTGCGCGAGCAGGGTCCCGGCCTGGTCACCGCCGCTGACATCGCCCCGCCGGCCGGTGTCGAGGTCCACGACCCGGACCTGGTCCTGGCCACGCTGAACGGCAAGGGCAAGCTGGAGATGGAGCTGACCGTCGAGCGCGGTCGCGGCTACGTCTCCGCCGTGCAGAACAAGCAGGTGGGCCAGGAGATCGGCCGTATCCCGGTCGACTCCATCTACAGCCCGGTGCTCAAGGCCACCTACAAGGTCGAGGCGACCCGTGTCGAGCAGCGCACCGACTTCGACAAGCTGATCGTCGACGTCGAGACCAAGCCGGCCATGCGCCCGCGTGACGCGATGGCGTCGGCCGGTAAGACCCTGGTCGAGCTCTTCGGGCTCGCCCGCGAGCTCAACATCGGCGCCGAGGGCATCGACATGGGCCCGTCCCCGACAGACGCCGCCCTTGCCTCTGACCTCGCGCTCCCGATCGAGGAGCTGGAGCTTACGGTCCGTTCGTACAACTGCCTCAAGCGTGAGGGCATCCACTCCGTGGGTGAGCTCGTGGGCCGCTCGGAGGCGGATCTGCTCGACATCCGTAACTTCGGTGCGAAGTCGATCGACGAGCTCAAGGCGAAGCTGGCCGGCATGGGCCTGACCTTCAAGGACAGCCCGCCCGGATTCGACCCGATCGCCGCCGCGTTCGGCGCCGGCGACAACGCGGACGCCGGGACAAACCCGCTGGTCACTGGCCCTGAGACGACGGCATGATGGGGCACTTCAGCCTGTACGACGAAGGGACTGACCATGGCACCCCTGCCGCCTCTCACGCCGGAGCAGCGCCGAACCGCGCTGGACAAGGCCGCCGCCGCGCGACGGGAACGGGTCGAGGTGAAGGAGGCGTTGAAGCACGGCAAGCTCTCGCTGCGCGAGGTGCTCGCCAGCGACTCCGAGGCCATCCGCAAGATGCCCGTACGCGCTCTGCTGGAGTCGCTCCCCGGCATCGGTTCGGTACGCGCCGGGCAATTGATCTCTGACCTCGGCATCTCCGAGAGCCGCCGCGTTCGGGGACTCGGCACCGCCCAGCGGGCCCGGCTCCTAGCCCTCTTCCCACCCCAGCGCTGACCGGCGGGATAGAGGCCGAAGGCTAGTGGTCTCCGGTGTGCGCTACTGGCCGCTGGGTTTCGCGGCCCGGTACGGCACCACCACGCCCCGGTTTTTAACCGGGCATTCTCCGTGCCTGGCCAGTACAGCGTGGTGCGGGAACCGAGGGTGGCTGGATGGCCCCGCACCACGTCTGTCGGCGCCACCGCGGGCACCTGCTCGTCAGCATGCCCCACCCATGGCGCCGCCCACCACGCTTCACCCGGCCGGGCCCGTGACCCGGGATCCACCCAGGCTGTTGAACTGGTCGAAGCGTGCACATTCCTTGCTTTCGGATTGCTCGCTCCGGGGGCCCCAATGGACCGCGCCTGGCCCGGGGCCCCCAACCCAAGCCCTCCCGCTCGGAGGCAGGGCACCCGGGGAAGACAGTGACCACGACGCCCTGGCGGTCGTTGTTCCGCCGACGCGGGTGTGCATATCCGTCCCCCACGGACCCGCGTCGTGGGGGCCCTGCGAACCCTTCAGGGCCCTCTCCCCTCCTTACCGGCCGACGGCGCGTGTGCCTCTTCGTGCCCCCTGTCCGGCCGCGCTCACGGGGAGCACCATGGAACTGTGGCTTCCTCGAACGAACCAGGTCAGGGCCCGGTGCTGGAACCGGTGGGCCGGGTGGATGCGGAACGGCTGACCGAGCAGCTGCGTGCGGCGATCGGTGAGGCGCGGCGGGCGGCTGTGGTGCTGGCGCAGCGGGTGCGCGACGCGCACCGGGCGCGGGTGTGGGTGGCGCTGGGGTACGGCGGGTGGGGTGAGTACGCGCAGGGCGAGCTGGGGATCAGCAGGGCGCAGGCGTACCGGCTGATCGACATCGCGGAGTCCGCCGAAGGGCTGAGCAGGGCGATCGGTGGGGCCGGTGTCCTTGCCGGGGTGTCACCCGCGGGTGACACAGGGGCGGCCGGGCTGGTGGATCTGGGGCTGTCGCAGCGTGCGCTCAGCGAAGTCCACGGCCGGCTCGACGAACTCACCACCCTTGTCACCGAGCGGCTCACCGCAGCCACCCAGGCCGGGCAGGTCGGGTGGTCGGCGGTCCGTGCCATCGTGGGCCAGGCCGTCGACGAGCTCCGCCGCGAACTGCTCCCCGCCGCCGATGACACCGCTGCGGATGAAAGCGGCGGTGCTCTGGAGCGGGCACTCATCCTCCCCCGGACCAACTAGTGGTCCGGGGCGCACGGGTGCTCGGGAGGCCCCTACGCCTCAACGTACGCCACGATCGTGATCTGCCGAAGGGCCGTGACGTAGTAGATGACGCGGACCCCGTCGACGTCGTCGACGTAGTCGCGCAGCAGGGTGCCGGGCACCGGGGTGCCCAACTCCGGGTTGACGCTGATCGCGACGATCGCGCGGTCCAGGCGGTGCGTCTCGGAAGCCGTCAGCTTCGCCAGCTGGCTCAGCGCGGGCTCCACCAGGACAACCTGGGACCGGCGCGGCGCATGCTCAGGCGACACGGGGCTGCTCACCGGCGAGGCGCTCCAGATGGCCATCGCGGGCTTCCTCCCACAGCACGCCCGTCTGAGGGGACGGGTAGCCGTGGGCGGCGATGTCCTCCAGCACCGAGGCGAGGACGTCAACCTTCGCGCGCTGGTCGGCCGCGTACGCGCGGACGGACGCGGCGGCATGCTCATCGAGGGGCTGGCGGTCGGGCACGAGGGCCGGCTGCTCGCTCATCCGGGACTCCTAGGCTTCTGTCTGGCGTGTGCCACCACGGTATCGCCGGGCCGGGCCACCGGACCCCGGTACCGACGAACCAGGCCCGAAAGACCGGGCCGAAACTCACGAGGCTCGCAGGCAAGACCTCCCCGGGCAGACAGTGACCGTGACGCCCCGGTGGCCGGGGGGAACCATAGGGCACGGAGTAGGCCCGAAACCAGGAGGCCTGCCCACGTCCGCCTTGTGCGAGGCCCGGCGCTTCGGCGAGGGCGAATGCCCGGTGGTGACATCGGCTTCGAGGAGATGGGCACCACCGGGCACGACAAGCGTCTCAGGCGCCCACCGCCGCTGAGCGCTGGCCGCTCAGCTCACGTCGATCGCGGAAGGGAGGCGCCGGCTCGCGCGGCAGCCTTGTCCGCGGTGCTCTTGGCTGATGCCAGAACCTTCGCGGTCTCGTCCGCGTCCTGTTCGAGCGCCTTCTTGATGTTGGCCGGGGCCAGGGCTCGATGTGCGGCCTCCAACTGCGTCACGGCGCTGCGGAGGGCGTCCAGGGCGGAGGGCTGGCCCCCAGCGTTCGGCTTCTCCTGGCCGTTCCGAGGCGTGCTGGCTGCGACTCAGGGCCGTCAGCTCGTCCTGCGTCAGTTCTCGCTCCTCCTTGCGGGGGAGCTGCTGGACGATGCCAGTGATCGCCTTGACTGTGACGGTCTTGCCGGCGGCGTCCTTGATGGTCTCGTGGACGGCGACCGAGGTCTCAGCGCCGTAGTCCTTGGTGATCGGGTTGAGGGCACCGGCCGCCTTCTTCCCGATGCTGGGGATGTCTGCACGTGCAGACACATCGTTCGAATTCTTTTCGAACGCTTTGTCTGCACGTGCAGACATCAGCTGTCCTGTGACAGCGAAGTTTGAGCTTGTGCCATCGAAGTTTGGCTGATCACGATGCCCAAGGACAGGGCACGGGTCATAAGGAACAGCCGCTGCCATCGCACCACCCTGATGAAGCGCCTGCCGCACACGGCGCCATGCAAGCCGGGTACGGCCCCTGAAGCACTCAATCGGACAGTTCAGCCTGCCATTGCCGGGGCCACTGCCCCGACGGCGGCGGAGCCCCGTTTATTCCGAGGTCACGCCGCGCGCTCTCGTAGAAGGCATCACGTGCCGCACTTGCCAGCCGATGGACCCTGGTCCACTTCTCCGCGTCGACCGACCCCTCCCGTATGAGCAGCTCGATGGTCCAGATCGTCTCGTGCCAGCGCCGGGCCGCCGCGATTGTCGCTGCGTCCCCGACGAGCAGGACGGACTCCCACTGCGTTGCACGGTGGGACTCCGCGTCGGCGAGCAGAGGCAGACCGTCGGTCGGCGGCAACGGATCGGCCACGTCCGCGAATCCGAGGGCGGCGCCGATGCGTTGGGCGAGGCGAAGCTGGGCCTTGAGAGCATTGGCGTAGCCGCCGTACGTCTCGAAACGCTTCTCGTCCCACCTCTCCTCCCGCTGCCGCTTCCACGTCCGGCGCTCAGTCAAGCTCTGCGCGGCATAAGAGCCGAGCGAACCGACCACGACGCCTATCAGGGCAGGCAGTTGATCCACTAGCTCCACAGTCACTCCTCGACCAGTTTTCCGATGCCGCACGTTCATCGCTCCACGGCCCACAGCTCCCTGCCCACCCGGGGCACCTCTGCTCTGTGGGATGCCGACCGGTTTGTTCCTCACACACCGATGACGAACGCCGGTCAAACTGTGGTGACACTAACTGCCAGCGGTCAAACTTCGCTGACATTCAGTCAAGGTTCGATGACACAGGACATCAGCTCACCGATCGCGTACGCGGTCATCTCTTCGTAGGCGATGGGACGGGACTTCTGTGCTCAGGTCGATGTCATGCGGGAGGTCGCGCCCGGCGAGGGCGTGGGTGAGGAGTCGGTAGGGCTCGGTCCAGGCGCCGTGGATTCGGGTCCTGGCGCAGTGGAGCGTGCCGGTGAGGGCGGTCTCGGTGTCGGGGTGGATGAGGACCAGGGCGACGGGGTCGGCGTCGGGCCGCTGCTCGGGGAGCGGTCGTCCGCGTTCCAGGCCGCGCTCGCCGATCCGTACGGCGGCGTCGCCATGGCCGGTCCAGGGGGCCGGCTTCTGGCGGGCGGTGAGCATGGCGGTGAGCATGGCGGTGAACTGAAGGGAGGGCGATTGCATGGGGTGGCCTTCCTCGGGCAGGCTGTGGGTGCCCCGGGGTGGCTGGCTGGCGATCTGCTGGTGACGGAACAGCCCGCCCCGGGGCATTGCTGTGCTCAGGCGTGATCACGCTTGCCGCGAGACTTGGGCTCCGCGTCGGAGACGAACCGCACCTCGGTCGGGTGGGCGGCGTTCCAGTCTTCGGCGCAGACCTTGTGCACCGCCTCTCCCTTGTGGGAGCGCAGCGGGGTGGGCCGGTCGCACAGGACGCACGGCTTGTCTTGCCACTGGTTGAAGTGGGAACTGTCGCGCCAGACGAGCAGCCGCCGCTGCGGTCCAGGGACGGACGGGTCCGGTTGCCGGGCCGTGGTCATGCTGCGGCAGCGGTCGGTCGGGCGTGGGTGCCGGGGCGGCCTTCGCGGCGGCCGTTGACGCTGCGCGTCTGTGCGTGGTGGGGGGCCTGGGCGACAACGCCCTTTCGCTTGCCCTCGTACATCGCTGCGTCGGCCGCGCGCATCAGCACCGCCAGGTCGCGGGAGCCGACCGTGTCCGGCGTCGCGGAACCGGCCGATACCGCGAGGGGCAGCTGCTCGCCGTCGTAGGTGACCGGCTGGGCGAGCAGGTGGGCGAGGTGCTCCAGGCGCAGGGTTTGGTGGCGGGGGTGGATGCGGGTGAGGGCGGCGAACTCGTCGCCTCCGAGCCGGCCGACCGTGCCGCGCTTGCCCACCCATTCGGTGAGCCGGATGCCAATCGCGGCGAGGGCTGAGTCGCCGGCGGGGTGCCCGAAGGTGTCATTGAGGGCTTTGAAGCGGTCGGCGTCCGAAGCGCGTGGGTTCGCAGATTCTCGGACGCTGGTAGCCGGGAACCCACGCATTGACCGCTGCACTGTCTTGGTCCGGCGGCGGGTTCCTCGCTGGTGTGAGGTTCCCCCGAGATGCGGCGGGAGGTGACAGCTGGTCAGATGGGTCTCATGAGAGGACCTTTGACCATGGCTGCCCCGAGGAAATATCCGCTGGAGTTGCGGGAGCGTGCGGTGCGGATGTATCGCACGACCGAGCCGAGGCCGGTGATCAAGCGGCTGGCCGTCGAGCTGGGTGTGCATCCCGAGGCCCTGCGCGGCTGGATCCGCCAGGCCGAGGCCGACGCTGGTGAGAGCGATGACCGGCTGACCACCGCCGAACGTGAGGAGCTCGCGGCCCTGCGCAAGGAGAACGCGCAGCTCAAGCGGGCGAATGAAGTCCTGCGGACGGCGTCGGCTTTTTTCGCCGCGCAGCTCGACCCGACCCGGCCCAGGTGACGGCGCTCCTCGACGAGCACCCGCATCTGGGGGTCGAGCCGGTCCTGCGGGAACTGCACATCGCTTCGTCCACCTACTACCGCTGGCGCCGGCAAGAGCAGGAGCCGTGCGAGCGGCGGCGCCGTGACGCGGAGCTGACCGAGCAGATCCAGCGGATCCACGCCGATTCCGGCGGCATCTACGGTTCCCCACGCGTGCATGCCGTCCTGAGGCGCGAGGGTGTCCACGTGGGCCGCAAGCGGGTCGAGCGATTGATGCGCGAGGCCGATCTCGCGGGCGTCAGCCCCCGTCGTAAGGGTTTCACCCGCCGGGATCCGAAGGCCACCCTCGCCCCGGACCTGGTGAACAGAGACTTCACCGCGCCCGGTCCGAACCGGCTGTGGGTCACCGACCTCACCATGATCCCCACCGGCGAAGGGCCGCTGTGGCTCTCCGCGATCCGGGACGCCTTCTCCCGCCGGGTGGTGGCCTGGGAGACCTCCGCCTGTGCGGACGCCGACCTGGTCCTGTCCTCGCTGGAGTACGCCCTGGCCAGCCGCGAGGTCGAGCCCGGCAAGCTGGTTCATCATGCGGATCACGGCTGTCAGTACACATCGATCAAGCTGACAACTCGACTGCTGCGGGCAGGAATTGAGGCGTCCATGGGGTCCGTCGGGGACTCGTACGACAACGCTCTGGCCGAGAATCTATGGATGCTGGTCAAGACCGAGTGCGTCCGCGGCCGCGTCTTCGCGACCAGGGCTGAGGCGAACCTGGCCCTCTTCGAGTACATCGACGGCTTCTATAACAGCCGGCGCATCCAGCAACGGCTCGGCTACCTCAGCCCCATCGAGTTCGAGGAGAAGCACTACACCGACCAGGCGACGGCCGAACAAGCGAACCTGGAACCCCGTCACCCCGCCCTGACCAGCTGATCAGCACCTCCCGCACAACGGGGGAACCTCAGTGTCCCCTCAGCAGCAGATGCAGGCGGCCGTGGAACGCCAGACCGCCAATTGGCCGTACCGGCTGAGGCTCTTGGGGCGTCAGGTGCCTTGCGTGCAAGCTCGGCACCCGGTGGCTCCCATTCGCCCTGACAATTGCGAGGAAGTTACTGCGCACATATCACGTGCAGCGGTACGGTTCCGGGCAGTAGCACCGAAATAGGGGGGCAAGGATGCTAGTAGAGGCATTGACAGCGCTTGCCGCAGCGGGGGGTACCGCGGTAGTGCAAGCCGCGGGCACTGATGTGTGGGGGGATTTCAGGCAGCGGGTGGCCGGTTGGTTTGGCCGCGGGGACGCTCAGCGCGAGCACGAGGAATTGGAGCGGCTCGACCAAACCGTGGCCGTTCTGACGGCAGCTGATTCGGAAGAACTGCAGCGGGTGCGCGACCGCCAGGAGGCGGCCTGGCAGGCCCGCTTCGAGATGCTACTGGAAGGCCTAGACCAGGATATGTGCGAGCAGGCCGCTGCCCGGCTGCGCGCCTTGCTGGCCGAGTACACCCCCGCCGGCGGGACATCGGCCGGACCGGGCGGTCTGGCCGTGGGGGGGAACGTAGATATCCGAGCCGACCGCGGCTCAGTCGCCACGGGAGTACTCCACGGAGGTGCGCATATCGGCCCCCCGCCCGCGCCGGATCCGTCCCAGGGCTGAACGGACCGGCTGCCACCAGCCCCGCAGACCCCTCCGTTCTCTCGCTTGGAAGCCTCACTGCCCAGGCCGATAATCACAGTCTCTCTATTGGTCACGTCGGCCAAGTGACCTACAACGCTGCTGTCGGCGGGCAGGATCGCTCTGCCAGCACTGCGGCATCAACCGCTCCCGGGCGGCTAATCAGCCAGTGCGCCGATCCCTTCTCCCTGGAGGTACACCGAGCTATCGAGCTCGGCTACCCCATGGGGGACGGATGCGGATTACCTCTCTTGCCCATATACATCGCACGCGCGCACGACGCCCAGCTACAAGAGATCGTGCAGCGTGCAGCCGAGGGCGTGAGCCAACTGACCGTGCTGGTGGGAGAATCATCGTCGGGCAAAACTCGTGCATGTTGGGAAGCTGTGCAGGTGCTCCCCGCAGGGTGGCGGCTATGGCATCCTTTCGCCCCCAGTCGGCCCGAAGCCGTTCTGCGCGACCTGGGCCACGTCCGCCCCGGCACCGTCGTGTGGCTCAACGAGATCCAGCACTACCTGCTCACAGCAACCAAGACACTGGGTGAGCACGTTGCCGCAGGGCTGCACTCCCTCATGCACGACCCCGAGCGAACTCCTGTGCTGGTGATCGGAACGGCCTGGCCCGAACACTGGGCCGCCCTCACGCCCTCGCCCCAGGAAAACGAAACGGACCACCACCCCCACGCCCGTGCCCTGCTCACCGCCACAGGCACAACCCTCGTCGTGCCTGACCGATTCAGTGAAGCCGACCTACGGTCGCTGCAGACAGCGGCGTTCAATGACCCGCGCTTGGCCTACGCCGCTGAGCATGCAGAGCAAGGGCACATCACTCAATACCTTGCCGGTGCTCCAGCCTTGATCGACCGCTACCGGACCAGCCCCCCAGGCGCGAAGGCACTGATTGAAGCAGCCATGGACGCACGGTGCCTCGGGCACGGCCCAGCCCTGCCCCTCACTCTGCTCGAGGCCGCCGCCGACGGCTACCTCACCGACCACCAACGCAACCTGCTGAGCGACGACTGGCTGGAACGAGCCCTCGCCTACGTCGCCGCGCCTCTCCGCGGCATCCGCGGCGCGCTCACGCCTATCCGCCCTGGCAAGGCTCATCCAACCTTTGCGCACCCCCACTATCTGCTCGCCGACTACCTTGAGAAGCACGGCCGCATTGTCCGTGGCATTACCCCGGCCCCCGCTTCTCTGTGGACGGCCCTCACCGACCACGCCAGCCGCACCGACCTCCCCGCTTTCGCCCGCTCGGCCAGCGACAGGGGTCTGATGAGGCTGGCCGTTCAGCTCTGGACCGCAGCCGCCGACGCCGACGCCGGTGACTCCACGGCCCGCCTTCGTGTTGCGGAAACCCTGGTAGAGGCAGGCCGGCCAGAGGAAGCACTGCCGTGGTTGCAACGCGCCTGCGAGCTGTACTCCAACACGCCACAGGCGAGCGATCCTTGGTTGTTGAACTGGGTGCGGAGCAGGCTGGTGCAAGCGGGATATCCGGAAGTTCCTGGGGTCGATGACACCACGTGGCGTAAGAGCGTTGCAGCAAACGGTTCCGAGTGGGTCCTGTCCGCAACCGTCGACCAACTTCGGGATCAACAGGGCTTGGAGGAGGCGCTCGCCTGGCTGCGTGCCGCTGCTGAGAGAGGCAATCCTTCCGCAACCCGTAAGGCCGTTGAAATGCTGATCAAAGCCGGTCGCGACTCCGAGGCCCTCGGTTGGTTCCAGCGCGCCGCTGCAAGCGGGCGTCCCGAAACGGCGTACGAAGCCTGCCTCGCCGCGGCCGCGGTGCTGAAGGAGGAGGGTCGCATTGACGAAGCCCTCACCTGGTGCCAGCGCGCCGCTGAAGGCGGCCAACCAATATGCGCCTACCAGGCCGCGCGCGAGGCTGCCGAGATGTTGGCGGAAGAGGGTCGCATCGACGAAGCCCTCAGTTGGTTCCAGCGCGCAGCGACGACACGTGGACTTCCCGACCGACGTAGTTCCAGCCATGCGGCCATGGCGGCGGTTTTCATGCTGCAGGAAGCAGGCCGTACGGGTGACCTACCCATCTGGCTGTGGAAACGTGCCGAAGGCGGCGATGTCCTCACCATGATCACATTCGTCCTGATGCTGGAGGCGGGCACGAGCGACGAGCTGTTGGCCTGGTTGCGGAACCGCGCGGAGAGAGGGGACCCGCTGGCCATGTATGCGCTGGCTCACGGTGGCCCTGCCGAAGACGCCGAATTCTGGTCCTCGCGCGCCCTTGCATACTTTCAGAGCGTCGAAGGTGCGCACGACTGGCACCAAAGGCTCAAGGGGTTGGACCCTGACTCTAGTTGGGACGAGCTGGCGGCGCTCAATATGGCGGTCGAAATCCTCGAAGATTCCGACCGCGCCGAGGAAGCTGATGTCTGGATCCGGGACCGCGCCGAATCGGGTGACCCTGCCGCTGCCAAGATACTGGCATCGAGGCTCTGGAAGGCGGGGAGCATCGCCAAAGCGCTTGCCTGGTATCAGCACGCTGCGGAAACCGGCGACCACTCCGTGGTGACCTATATAGCCGACATCTTGGGGGAGATGGGCCGCACTGAAGAGGCCATCGCCTGGTACCGGCGCACCGCAGAAAGAAAATATCACCTCCTGGCCACCGATAAAATCGCCTCGCTACTAGAGAAAGGTGGCCGACTCCAAGACGCGGGGCGATTCAAACGATACGGATTAGAACCCGACGGCTCGCTTGCCACACCTTGGGAGACGCCACCACCGCGGTAGACCTCCTCGTGCCAGCCTCACCGCTCGCGGGACGTTCGAGAAGCCGAAAGCACATTGAGGGTGCTGACTCTTCCCTAGCGGAATCTGAACGCGTGGCGGTGACGGGCCCTCTGACGGCGTCGCTTCAATGTCTCTGTGGCGGCCACCGGGCTGGTGGCGTTGATGATCGGCGAGGCCGTCACTCACGGGCGCCGCAGAGAGTTCCAGATGATCACGCCAACGCTGTCCTGTTGGTGCTGGCTGTCGGCCGTGGTGGCCCAGGGCTTCGGTCCGCACTCCTTCACCCCCTGACGTCGGCCCGCGGTCCAGGAGCACCGGGCGCCGGCCTGGTGCGGGTCGGCATCGACGGCCCGAGGGATTTGTGGTCTTCCTGGGCTATCGGGGGAACTTGGCGGTGTGTTCGGGGTGGGCGGCGGTGACGTAGCGCATGGCGGTCTGCGCGGTGACCCCGAAGAGCCGCATCAGCTTGAGCGGATCGCCGGTGGCAAACGCCTCGTTGAGCATGCGGTCTTGGCGCAGGCCGACGAGCGTGACGTCCTTGGGGAGGGTCTTCCGAAGCAAGGTCCTGCTGACCACCGGATGGTCCGGGTCGAGGGCTGTCTTCTGGCTGACGAGGAGGTACGGGTTGGTCGAGGCTGGCCAGCGGCGGTGGCGGTAGGCCAGCCATTCATTGGCAAGTCGATGGGTGAACTCTTCCAGGTAGAGGGTGTGCCGCAGCAAGCCGCGGCGGACTTCGAGGGTGCCGCGGGCAAGGTTCAAGTCGGTGGTCAGGATGGTACGAAGCTCCTCACCGGGCAGCGCGTGGATGGCCACCAAAGCGATGACCAGACGGCTGAGCGGGATCTTGGCCTGGTCCAGCAATCCGACCAGGAGATCGCTGGGCACAGACTGCGGTAGCGCCTGAGGTCACCGACAGACAGGTGCCGGGTCGGGTCTCGGAAGACCATCCTTTCCCGCTTAATGGCCTTGAACAAGCTGCGCAAGCTCACCGCGACCTTCTGACGGTCTCGTCCGGACAGGTCGGCCACTGCCGCCTCAATGTGGTCAGTCGTGATCTCCCGCAGAGTGGTCACGCCGACAGCCGTCCACGCGGTGAGGACGGGCTCAATGTGGGCGAGGTAACGGCGCACGCTGCGGTAGTCGCGAACCTCACCCTCACGGCGGCCCCGGCTGCGCAGGAGGGTCACCCATGCGCGGACCTCGCTGGCGAGCGGATCCGGGCGGGCACTGATGGCGGCTTGGATCCATGCGAGATTCACGTCCTGGCGGCGGTCCGGGTCATCGATGAGCAGACCGTGGGAACGGAGAAACTGGCAGACCGGTTTGGCTGCGAGAGTCGCAGAACAACTGGCCAGGTCGTGGACATCGCGTTCCAGGATGGCGTTCTCGGCACCGAGCCAGTGCACCAGGATGGTCAGCGTGTGAATGTTCTTGCGGTAGTCGGGTGTCTGCCGGTCCAAAATGCGCCGCTCGAATTCCTCAACCAACCGCCGGGCCCCTTCTGTGAGCGGCAATTCGCCAAGGCCCCGGCGGCCCAGGAGGGCCAGCACTGGCGACCAGTCGCGGCGAATCTCGAACAGCGTCTCCTGCCCGCGGCCAGCGTGAGAGAGGGCCGTGCCGCCGTCTCCCCGGGATGATTCGTCCCCGGTCAGCGGCCGGGCCGGTCCTGCTGTGCCGGTGGGCAGGTCGATCTGGAGTTGTGTGACTCGGGCTGTACGATCCCCGGCCTTGGCAAGGAGGCGGTAGGGGTGGCATCCGCGGCAGTGGTCGCCATGCAGCGGGAGGTCGTCACGGTGGCAGCGCAGGCACTGGCTCAGGGTGTACTTCTCGCGCCAGTGCTTGCATGGGTTGCAGCGGAATCCTGGCCAGCCGCCGGGGATCCAGCATGACAGTCCCGGCACTGGCGAGGCGCGAGCGGCGGCCGGGGTGCCGGGACGTCGATGTAGGGGGTGGTGGGTAGGTCGGCTGGATAGAACCGCATCGGCTCGGACGCCTCAGCCAGCAGTCCGGCGCGCAGGAGAATCAGACGGACCGCGTCCCCTCTGCCAGGCAACTCCCGCAAGAGCGCTTCGGGCAGCAGGTCGGTTCCTTCGGCTTCGCGGACCGCCAGGGCGAGGCGGACCATCTCGGCGATCCTGTAGTGCCACCCTCTGCTGAAACGGTGCTCGGCCGCTACCTCGACGAGTACTTCTCGGGCCCGCTCCCAGCCCGATACTGGTCGGTCAGCGATGGCTCGGACCGTCGTCTCGGTCAGCGTCCTGGGCAGGGTGAACAGCGGAATCTGGCCTTGGATCGCCGGCTTCAACACTTGGGCAGAAGGTTCGGAGAGGGGAGGGCGTGCCTGGTTGAGCTTGTGCTTCCAATCCGCCATCGCTTATCGCCCGTTGCCCGCGCCCCGACGTAGCGGCCGCGCCGCAGTAGACCCGTCCCGGTAGACCCCGATCATCAGCTGAACAGCACGCGGCTGTGCCCCCTCGATGCCCAGGGTCCACTCTGCGTCGTCCTCGGCTCGGATCGCCTGCAGGCACGTACGGCACAGCCCGTCGGTGTTCAGGTAGCCCTCATGCCGACAACGTGGGCACACAGCGCGCTCCCGATGCTTCTTCTGCCAGCCCTTGCACCCGGCACACACCCAGCTGTGACGCAGCACGACCCAGCCCAGGCACGACTCGCAACTCCGGGCAACACCCCGGTTCTCCACCACTACCAGCTGTCAGCTCGGCGGAAGCGAGCGCGGTCCGCTACCGCGCCGACTACGCGGCACCGGCCGAACCGGGCCTGTCATCGGCTGTACCTCGGCGCCGACCGCCTGCTGGCCGGACGCCGGTGCCGCCTGCGTGTCAGCGAGCGGCTCCGCCTGGAGCAGGTCGGCGACCGTGCAGTCCAGCGCCGTACAGATCTTGTCGAGGTCGTCCAGGCGCACCGTGACCGGGGTACCGCCCCACAATGCGGCGACCTTGCTCAGAGAAGGATTGAACCCCACCTGCTGGAAGGCCGCCAGCACCTCGGTGGGTCGCCGCAGATCCCTCTGGGCGGCCACCATCCGCAGATTCCACTTCACCGCAGGTTCCCCTTGTCCATAACCAGTCGTTGTGCCGCCCGGGAGCTCGCGGCCAGGTTTGCCACCTCCGGGTCGGCGTGCGCGGTCGCCATATACCGGAGTGTCGTGGTGGCCCAGTCGTGTCCAAGGATCTTCTGCACTTCCCACAACGTCATGCCACGCTCGTAGTTGTGGGTCGCGCAGGTGTGCCTTGTGTTCGCAGAGGCCGTGTGCGGGTGACTTCGTGTGGCCATTGAGCAGGTCCGCTGTCGGAGCCGCGTTCGCGACGGGGACAGCGGCGTGTGTTGCATTCCAGCCCCATCGGTGTGACGCAGTTCACTGCCATGGTCTTGATGGTGGAAGCGCCGGGCCGCGCGCGTCCGCTGTGGCAGGGTCGGACCATGCCCTTTGATCACAACGACCACTATCACCGTCTGCTGTTGCGCCAGGTGCCGCGGAATTGCGGTGCGGCCCTGGACGTCGGCTGTGGGACCGGCCGGTTCGCGCGTCGGCTCGCTCACCTGGGCATAGAGGTCGATGCGATCGATCCGTCGGAGGAGGTCATCGCGGAGGCCCTCGCGCTGTCGGGGCGGATAGCCGGTGACCGGAGCCCACGCTTCCAGCACGCGAACATCACCGAAGTCGAACTGCCCAAGGCTCACTACGACTTCATCTCGTGCCTCGCCAGCATCCATCACATGCCGTTCGACACCGTCGCCGCACTGCGTGACGCACTCGCGCCCGGCGGCGTCCTCGTGATCTTGGGCTGCTATCCGGAAAAGACCCGGCTCGACTGGGCTTGGAGCCTTGCGGCCGTGCCCGTCAACGCTGTCGCCAGGCTGACCGTCGCCTTGAAGGACAGGCGTCGCCCCGCCGCCGCTGCGACCGGTCGAGAACAGGTGAACGCGCCGGTGAGCCAGCCGACCGTTCCCCTTCTGCAGATCCGTCGGGAGGCCGCGGTCCTGCTGCCTGGATGCAGCATCCGCAGGCTCCTCTTCTGGCGCTATCTGCTCGTCTTTCGCAACAGCGGCTGACGGAACTACTGCCCGCGCCCGCCTCAACTGCAGGTCCCGATGACTGTGGTTCGTGGTGCTGGAAGCCGCCTGACTTGGGTGGTTCCGGCGGAGGCTTCGCGGAGCCGGACGATCTCTTCGTGTTGCGCGGCGAGGCGAGCCAGGGATTGGGAGCGGAAGTCGGTGAGCTCGTCGATCGTCTCGTCAGACTGGGCAATCCGGGCTTTGAGCTTGGCGTTCTCTGCCTTGAGGCGGGCGATCTGGGCTTCGCGGGGGTCGGGGATTTCGCCGGCATCTTGGAGGGCCCGCAGGCGTCGTTCGAACTCGACGCGGAGGTGACCGTAGGGGTGGGTGCCGTAGAACGCGGTGCGGTCGACGGCGGCCTCGTTGGCGAGGGTCTTGATGTCGCATTTTCCGCCGGGCGGGATCTCGCCGCGCAGGAGGCGGTCCATGGCGGCTCGGATGCGGTTCTCGTTCTCGGTGCGCTGGGTTGCGGAGATTCTCATGCGGACTCCTCGTCCGTGGTGGCGCTGGCGGCGTCGATCTCGGCGACGACTCGGAGGGCTCGGTCGTAGTCGGCCTGGAGCCGGGTGCGTTCGGTCTTGCGGGTGGTGCCGAGTTGGCCGATGAAGATCTTTGTTCTGTCGGCGTGCTCGGCCCAGACGGGGCGGTGACCGGGGTGGTGGGTGGCCTGCGGGCAGCGGGCGGAGTCACACATCCCGATCAGCGGGCGGTCCGCGGTGGGGGTGCCCGCGAGTTTGAGGCAGAGCGCTCGGGAAGGGTCGGTGAACCAGCAGTAGTTCGCCGGTCCGAGGTGCAGGACGTTGGCGCGTTTGGTCAGGAGGTTGAGGACGTCGCGGTCGTTGCGCTGGGTTTTCGGGGCGGTGGCCGAGGCGGCATCGAGTTGGGCGTCGATGCCGGCGAAGAACTCGGTGAGGCTGCGGGCGCCGGGACCGGCGGGCAGAACGCCCTCCTGGTAGTTTCGGAACTCCTCCAGTACCAGTTGGAGATTGCGCTCGCTCTCGTGCTTGTTGACCTCGGCCAACAGCTCGGCCTGGGCCCCGCCAGGGCGAGAGGCATAGCCCTCCGTTGTGGCCACGGCGATATGTTTCATGTGGATCTTGGTGGCCAGGACGCCGCCGGGCCGGTAGGCCATTTCCAGCGACAAAGTGCGCCGCAGCATCCGCAAGTTGACTGGTCCCTCGGGGATTGGCGCCAGGCCAAGTCGTTGGCCGGCCCCGGAGTTGGCCCAGCTCTTGAACCACTTGAAGCGGACGTTGAAGGAGAACCTGCCGATCAGCAGTGCCTCTTCTGCCGGGGCGTCGTGCAGTTGCTCGAGGAGTTCGATCGCGCGATAGACCGGTGCGATGACGACCCACTCGTCGGCGGTGCCGCCCAGCGGCTGCCCTTTGACGATCTTGCTTGCGATCCGGTAGCGGGTCAGGCCCGGGACGGTCTCGTCGGGCGGTCGTCGGCAGCCGATGCGCAATTCCATCAGCTCACTCGCGCGCATGCCTGAGATGGCGGCAGCGGTGATGATCGCGGCGGTGCGGACGATGCCGACCAGGGCGACGGCCTGGGGCCGGGACAGTGGCAGGGTCCAGGGCAGTGACGATGTTCCGTCGACTGCGGGGACCGGGTCGGCATCGCGGCCGAACGGTCTTTCGACGCCGACCTGCGCGAGGGCGTCTTCCAGCGCAGGCCGCATGGTGGGCAGCCACGGGTGGCAGAACTGGCTCAGCCCGGCCCGGCGGGCGAGGGTGCCCATGGCCACCGGGAGAAGGGGATCGTCCTCGGCCCAGCCCTGGGCGAGCCGCTTTGAGATGTAATGGTCGTCCAGCATGGGCAGGGCTGTGCACGTTCGCGTGTACTCGGCGAGGCTTTCGCTGAGCTCCCGGACCGGGACGCGGTTCTTGGGGCCGACGCGCCGGATTCCTTGGGCTCGTCGTGCCGAGTGAAGGTCGGATTCGCGGATCTTGTGTGCCAGGTCGACGGCGTGCGGGCCCAGTGTGGACATCAGGTAGAGGGCGGCCGTGAGCATCGGCTGCATGATCTCGTCCGAGACCGGTTGGGTCTTGTTCTCGGTCCGGCCGCTGGGCATCTCGGCGACGGCTGAGGCGGTGGCGCCGCCCCAGGGCCGCAGCTCGGCGGGGACGCGGTCGGCGGTGAACAGGTCGCGGTAGTTCACCAGGTCGACGACGACCTGGGCGGCCGACCGCCTGGTTCCGTGGCTCTGTTCACCGACGACGGCCCCATGCTCGTCGAGTACGTAGCGGCGGTGAGCCAGGTATGCCTCGCAGTCCCGGGTGTTGATCTGCTGCAGGCTGATGGTCGCCCGCTCGCCCAGCCAGGTGAAAAAGCGGACGAGTTCGTCGAGACGGGCGCGACAACTGGTGACGTGGAGCGGGTTGCGGAAGGCGCGAGGCAAAGGGGCGACCGACTGGTGGCGGGGTGCGAGCATCGCCAGGACCAGTTCCTTGGCCACCAGCCGCCAACGCGAGTCCGTGATCTGGGTGAAGTCGAAGCGCCTCATCGAGGGGCTCAGCTGGGTCGGCAAGCCGATGACGTGGGTGAAGTCCCAGGTGTCGTCCTCGAACGCGGGGTGAGCGGCGTTGTCCGGCAGGGCCAGCCCGGCTTCGTCGCAGATATCGGCGCCCGCAAAGACGGCAGAGCGTCCGTCGAAGGCGGGAGCGAGAGCGGTGCTCATGCGGTCATCTCCTCGGGTCGCAGGGGAAGTTCGTCGTCCCGGTCGACGACGTGGGCGGCGGCCGCGGTGACCACGGCCGGATCGAAGCGGTCCAGGACCTGCTGGATGCGGGCGGCATAGGGGCCGAAGACCGCCATGAAGTGGGCGGCGGGCATCTGCTGCCACTGCCGGGAGAAGAACGCCTTCAGCCGCAGCAGGCTGACCGCATGCCGTGGCGCGAACACTGCCAGGGGAGACAACAGGCAGACCCAGGGGCGGGCCGGACAGGGCTTGCCCTTCGGGCCGTGCAGTCCGGACAGCTGATCGCCGCAGGCAGCGGTGAACACGCCCCGCTGTCCGCCGACGAGTTCGGCGATCACCTCGTCGTCCAGGGCAAGGTCCGCCACCAGCTGCGGATAGCCCTCGGCCAGGGCGGCGGCCTCGTCCTCGGTGATCACCGTCGGCGGATGCGACCTGCGCAGCAGGTCGTGCTGGGCGTCTTCGATCACGGCCTCGACCGCACGTTGCTGGGCGGGTGTCGCGGCCGTCAGATAGTGGTCGCCCTCGATGGCGGGGGTGTGGTTCGGGTCGATGGTGGCCCGGCCGCTGCCGGTCCACGCGCTCTTGTCCCGCATCGCCTCGTGCGTGGTGCGGATCCGGGATCGGTGGATCTTCAAGGGCTGCCCGTCGTCCCCGGCCAACTGGTGCCGCACGACCCACCGCTGAATGGCGACGCGGTCGAACTTCCTCACCCGACGGTCACCGCCGGCCCGGCTCAGCCCCAACCACAGTTTGCGGCCCTCGTCCGACGGAACGAAGCCCCGCAGCAGCGTGGAGTGGGCCAGCCACTGCTCCAGCAGGCGCACGGCCCTGCGCGGCAGATTCAGACTCTCGGCCGCGGTGCGACCCTTGACGTAGGAGAGCAGGATCGTGGAGTCCCCGGCCCAGTCGACGTCCTGCGTGACCAGGTCCTCGATGCCGTCCGGCACGATCCCGGAGTAGATGCCGAACAACAGCCGGTAGGCGATGAGCACTTCCAAGTGCGGGAACACGGCCTGCGTCGCGTCGTGGAAGCCGCCGCGGCGGTGGACCACCGCAGCCGAGATCCCGACGTTGCGGCCAAACTCGGAGATGCTCACCGGCCCGATGGTGGCCAGCAGCCAGCGAAGATTTCGGGGAGTCCATCCGCCCTCGGCGGGATGCTGTCCGTGAGCGACGGCGGTCAGGGCCTGCCGGTGTGTCGCGTACGACTCCTCAACGAGCCGTCGGCAAAGATCGCCCAGCCGCTGCCACTCATTCTCCGAGTAGGGAGGCAGAGCATGGTGATTCGGCTGAACATTGAAGTTCCGCCCGGCCGCGAGCTCGAGCACGCCGTCCGCCAGCGAGCCGCCGGCCTGACCGAACGCCTCGACCATCGCGCGGGTGCACGCCTCCCGACCGCCCGAGCATCCCATCAAATACTCGGCCAGCCTGCCCCGCCTGAGCTGGTCAAGGCCACCAGCGAAGCCCTGCGCAGCCAGGGCCCGCACCATGCCCCGAATCGCCTGGACGTAGTGGTTGACCGTGCCCGCGGAATCCGCAGTGCCGTGAGGATGGATCACATCCACCAGGCCGGTGGCCAACTGCCGGGCCAGCAACGAGTTCGGCAAGCCATCCAGCGAGAACGCCGCACGGCTTCCATCGCTGAACACGCAGGTGATTCCCAGGGGTTGGTCGATCAGCATGGTCGGCATCAGAGAGCCCCGTCCTCGACGTCGTCATCGAACTCCGCGACGGCTTCCCGATCGGAGCCCACGTCGTCGGGTCGGTCAGCCCAGCCTCGGCGCCGGCCCCCTCATATTCCTCCCGGAAGATGGGGGTCGTATCCAAGCGGCGGAGGTATTTTTCCGTGGTCAGGACGGTGGAATGTCCTAGAAGATCACGAAGCACCAGCAGCGGGTCGGCCTTGCTGAGGTAGAAGACCAGAGCGGCGTCGGCGTCGGCGTCCCGCACGAGCTTCGCGGCCTGCCGGTAGTGCCCAGTGACCAGGTATTCCAAGGTCCTCATCGAGAAGGTGTGACGGCATCGGTGGGGCCAGACGTGCGGGAACCGCGGCTCGAAGCGGGCCCGGATCCGGTCCGAGGTCCGCTCGAAGACCGTGGCCCAGGCGGTGAACGGGCCGCCGCCGTTCTTCACCGCCAGCAGGCACGAACCGCCCTCCGGGGCGACCAGGCGACGCCGCTCGGCCGGCGTCAGAGACTCCCAAGGCCGCCGGATCCCGTTGATCAGCCCTCCCCGAGCGTCCGGCTCCCTCACCAGCAGCGGTTCGCCCCACCGTCGTGGCGGCCGCCAGAGCGATCCGTCCGTCGTGGCAGCCCGGTCCAGCTCGACATAATCGTGCAGCCCGGCCAGGGCCTCGTAAGAGGTCCACGTAGTGCGGAACTTCTTGCCCTTGGTGATCCCGGCCGGCACCGGGAACGGGACGGGAACGGGGGTCGGCTCCGGCGGCAGCGCGGGAATCTCCCAGGGCAGTAGATAGGTGAACTCCTGCAGCCGCATTCCGGTGGCCAGCGCGTGATCTCCGACCGCCCCGTTGCGGGTCAGCTCCCGGCCGTGGAAACCGGTGTCCTGCGAGCCGTCCGGGGCGAGCCCGCGCAGCCCCTTGCGGAACAGCTCGGTGAAGTCCGGCTCCAGGTACTTGATCGTCACGTGCGGCTTGGGGGTGCGGCGGACCGCCAGGTTCACCTTCACCTCCCGGCCGGTTCCGGCGAACAGGGCCCGCGCGGCGCGGTAGGTGAACGGCTCGGCCGTCGCGTACTCCTCGTGCATCGCCCACCGGTAGAACAGCGACAAGATGCTCATGTGCTGGCCCCACGTCGTCGCCGCGAACCGGGCCTTCAGCGGACCCGCCGCCCGATGCTCGGCGTACCGGCTCAACGCGGCCTTCAGCCGTACCCGCGAGTCGAACAGACCCACCCCGTGCTCAGCCAGGAACTCCATCCACTCCTTGACCACCCGCGCATAGTTCTCCCACGAGCTCGGAGCCGGCGCCCCACTGGACGGGAGTTCACGCAACCACCGGTTCACCACCGCCGCCGGACGCGGCGCGGCAGGGCCGTCCTCGAAGCGCAGATCGTTGTCGATGAGCACGGGCATCCCCTCGGGGATCAGCGGCCGATGCTCGATGTCCCAGGACTGCCAGCCCCGGGACGAGAAGAAGTTCAGGATCATGAGTGGCGACAGTAGAAACACCACACGCCTCAGCGCAAAGCCCAAACCCCCAGGCCATCACCCCAGTTGATGTCAATCGCCACACGGAAACTAAGCAGAGACAACGTGCCGCAGCAAGTGCGGGAACAGGTCTGTGACCGGCCCCGTGAGGTAATTCGTGGCTGCGACGTGCAGCGACCGGCGGAAGGTGGAAGGCACGATCGCCGGAGCGATCGGCAGATTCAGCGCGGCGACCGCAGTCGGCTTGCGCTCCGACGGCCACAGAGGCGCCCGCGGGTGCTCGGCGTCGTCCCCGAACTCGCCCCGGATCTCTTCGATGTACCACCACAGCAGGGCACGCCCCTCCTGGAACATATACGCCTCGCGAGGCCGGGGCCCGGAACCGCGGGACCCCTTCCCCTGGACGACGAAGCGACCCCAGATGTCACCCAGGCACACCCCGCACAGCTCCGCCGCGCGGACACCGGACAGGTACGCGACCTTGGTCATCACGTAGTCGCGGCAGGCGACGAAGTACTTCCGTGCGTTCGGCAGGTCCTCGCGCCAGCGCGCGAAGAAGTCGCGCATCGCCGCCTGCGACGGCGGGATCCGAAGCCCGAAGTCCCCACGGTGCCGAGGCCGGTGAACAGGTCGATCGGCGACTCCACGGCAGCACCGAACCGGCGCATGATCTCACCGGCATACCGCTGCTCAAGGAACGCAAAGTACGCATCAATCTTGTTGATCTTCGCGCGCAGAGTCGACAACGCCCGTTTCCCCGGGCCCGCGAAGTACCGGTCAACCTCCCTCGGCGACAGCTGCCACGGGACGGTGCCGTAGTACTCGCACACCTCGATGACTGGCTTAACCAGACCATCAAGCGTGGCCGGAGCCAGCCCTGCCGCGTCCCGGGCCCACTGGTACTCCGAGAGCGTGTCGAGGAAGAAGCTCTCCTCGTCATGCGCCGACATCCGGGCCTGTCGGCGTCGCTGTAGCGTCACGACGTCCGCCAGCCCGGACTCCACCGCCACGGCTGCCGGGTCCACCGGAGCGGCGGGATCCCGCTCCGGGCGGAGGAGCGTAAGCAGACGACTTTCGGAATCTGACACGATCCCGGAAATTACAGGGATCACTCGTGGAATCTGCGAGTTACTGCGGAGATCCCAAACCAACGAGTGAAGGGCCGCCACGGAGGGAGCTAGCTGCTGAGATGCGGCTCCGCCGTGTCACGCAGTCGTGAAGGAACCCGCACGTACTCCACTAGCGAGGATGAGGACCGCGTCGTGCGGGTGGCGCTCGAGGATCCGCTGCGCCCGCGTAAGGGTTCGCGGCGCAGGGTGCCGGTCAACAGATCGCGCTGGGCGGCGGCCAGGCGCCGGTGAAGGACGACGGTGTGGGCGGTCCATCCGGCCAGCGGCACGGCGGCCGCGGTGATGTGAAGGCTCTCCCTCGGTAAGACGGAGCTGGTCATACTGGGGCTTCCTCTCGTACTTGGCTGGCTTGCAGGCGCCGGCCGGCCTAGGAAACTCACGCTCAGCCGTGAGGCTGTCGTCAGGAACCGGTGGGAGCAGCCCTGCGGCGCTGGCACCCGGGGTGATCATTCGCTGGTCGCGGGTAGGTTGCCTCTCTATACGTTCGACGGCAGACAAGAGGCAGCACATGGCGGCGCGGCACGGTAGTGAGGGTGGGGGTCTGCCGTCGGCGGTGGTGGACTGCGCGCTGTACGAGGACGGGAAGCGGATCCCCGGGCAGGTGAACCTGGGCAAGATCATGGAGCGGATAGACCCGCAGGCGGGGCGGTTCGCGTGGATCGGCCTGTACGAGCCGAGCGAAGAGCAGCTGCAGGAGGTTGCCGGGGCCTTCGGCCTGCACCCGCTCGCGGTCGAGGACGCCGTCCATGCGCATCAGCGGCCCAAGCTGGAGCGCTACGGCGACATGCTGTTCCTGGTGCTGAAGACGATCGTCTACGTCGACCACGAGAAGGTCACCGCGACCAGTGAGATCGTCGACACCGGCGAGATCATGGTCTTCGCCGGCCCCGGGTACGTGATCACTGTCCGCCACGGCAGCGCCCCGTCACTTGTCGGCGTCCGCCAGCAGCTCCAAGACGACCCGCGGCAGCTGGGCTGCGGGCCCGCGGCCGTCCTGCACGCGGTCGCGGACATGGTCGTCGACCGCTACCTCGAGGTGGCTGATGCTTTCGCCGGTGATGTCGACACCCTGGAGAGCGAGGTCTTCTCCCCGGACCGGCCCGTCGACGCCGGGCGCATCTACCAGCTGAAGCGCGAACTCCTGGAATTCAAGCGCGCCGTCATGCCGTTGACTCCGGCGCTGCAGCGCCTCAGTGAGGGCACCGTCCCGCAGATCCCGAAGGAGGTGGCCACCTACTTCCGGGATGTCGCCGACCACCACCAGCGGGTCAGCGAACAGATCCTGTCCTTCGACGAACTGATCACCGGGATGCTCAGCGCCAGCATCGCCCAGCTCGGCGTCCAGCAGAACGCCGACATGCGCCGCATCAGCGCCTGGGCCGCACTCATCGCCGTCCCCACCATGATCGTCGGCGTCTACGGCATGAACTTCGAGCACATGCCCGAACTGAAATCCCCCTACGGCTACCCAGCCGTCTGGATAGTCATGGTGAGCGCGTGCACGGTCATCTACCGGGCCCTGCGCCGCAACAAATGGCTCTAACAGCCCGGCCCGCTCCTGCCGCAGCGCACAGACCGTCCGGAAGACCACAGCGGCCGTCCGGGCGGGTACGCGTCGGCTGCCGCGCGCGGGGGCGAGGCAGCAAGCCCTTCCGCAGCAGTTCAACGCGTTGGCCGCAGCGGCTCCGCCGGCCGACGCACCCGAGGCCGCATGCCGTTCCAGACAGGAGCCCATCCCCACCAGCGACGGGTGCGGCTCTCTTGGAGTGAGATCGCCGGTCAGGCGTGGAGTTCGTAGTTGTGCTGTTCGGGCTGGGGTAGAGGCGTTCGCGTTCTCTGTGGGTGTGGAAGGTCCAGTACTGCGGGAAGTCGCCGTTGCTGATGAGGGCTCGGAGGGTGAGGACGGCTTCGGCGCCGGGGACGCTCCATCGGCTGCCGGTGATATCGAGACGGTCGGCCACCAGATGACGTGCTGCTCCTTCGACGATGCCGCTGGCGATGGGCCATCCGGCGTCGAGGGCCTCGTCGTAGCGGACGAAGGCGGCGTTGTTCTCCAGGTAGCGGCAGGCCCTATCGGCCGCACCCCGTTGATCTGCGGACAGGCCCAGCCGGTCGGCTTCGGTGCGGATGCCGGCGACGGCGCCGAAGGCGTCGCCGGCCAGGATCCGGATGGCCTTGGCCCCGACCCAGGTCTCGGCGGCGGGATCGGTGGCGGTGTGGAAACACCGCGAGGCCGCCCATAACTTCTCGATCACGTGGACGATGTCGAGAACGACATGAACGGTGACGCCTCGTCGGGCGGCTTCCGCATGGATCAACTCCAGTTGGTGCTCGGCGCCGTCGACCAGGACCACCCAGCACCGGCGGTGCTGCGGATCACGGGCTTCTGCCTCGTCGAACGCGGCGGCGATGACCTGGTCCGCGTCGTGTTCCACCGAGGCGGTGAGCCATTTCGCGCGGGCCTTGGGCCCCTTGCGCGGGGCGCGGCGGGTGGTGCGGCCTCCGGGCGGGGCGATGATGTCGTGCGGCCGGCGCGGAGCCGGATCCGCGTCGTGGACGACGGCCAGCGTGGCCATCCGCTTGCGGCAGGTCTTCTCCCCGGCGGACAGCCGGGTGCGGAACGTGCGCGTCGCACGCTCCGCTGCCTTCCGTGTCGCTTCCCGCAGATGACCTGGGCGCATCACGATCCCCTTGCCGTCGACGCTGAGCACCAGCAGCGTCGTGCTGGCTGCCGGGGCAGGGGTGCGGGCGGAGTAGAAGGCGGCGATGTCCACCGCGCCCGCCTGCACGAGTTGTTCGGCCTGACGTTTGCCGACCGTCGGTGTCCCGCAGCGGCGTTCGATCGCCTCCACGGCATGGTCGTAGGAGCCGCGGGCGGCTTCCAGCACGGCCAGCCGGCGCAGGCCCAGGCTGTGCCGCTCGCGTGGCAGCCCCAGCACTTGGTCGGCCGGATAGCAATTAGGCAGGCCCGGGGCGCGCAGCGGGCACCGGGTGACGGTCACCGGCCCGACCACGGTCGACAGTTGGCGCCGGTGGCCCTTCTCGAGCCGGGTGCGGTCCGCGGCGAGCTGGGCCCGGCCGTTCGCGTCCAGGGCGGACAGCTCGGCTTCCTCCCGGCGGGCGCGCAGGTCCAAGTGGCCTTGCAGGAGGAGGCGGGCCAGCTCCCTCGCCCCCTGTTCGGCGTCTTCCTCCACCCGCTCATGGGATAGGAGCAGTGCTTCGGGACGGGAGAGGGAATCGATGAGGGAAGTGAGGAAAGAAGCGGCTCGGTCAAAGGGGTCAGCCGCCGCGGCGGCCGCATACGCTCCAGGCATCGGGCTCTCGCTTTTCGAGCGTGGAATCGGTTGGCACCTTCGACGCTAGGGACGAGAGCCCGACCCCACACCGGCGCGGCGACGCGAAGCCTCCGTCCGGCCCTCCTCCGGCGCATGCGCGTGCGCCGTCACCGCGGGCCGCGGCGCGAACAGTCCCGGCTCCGCCTCCGTCAGCCAGCCCCGCTCGACCAGCCGTTTCAGCTTCGACCGGAAGCCTTCCACCTTGCATTTGTCCGTCGACAGACCCAGCGCGGCACAGATGTGATGCGCCCGCATCGGACGCACCGCGTCCGCAAGCACCTCGACAATGTCCTGGTACGAACGCGGCAGCACCCCCACGGCCAGCTCGGGCGTCCACGGCGGCACCAGCCGCACTCCAACCGGCGACCCCATCCCGAAGGGGCAGTCTTCTCCCGCCTCCGGCCGCGACACCTCCACCGGTCCGCCGGCCTCCGGCTCCGCCCTGGACCCTGGCCCGGAGACCGTCTCGTCGCCGTACAGAATCTCCGTCATCGTCTCCCGGGTGATCTCCAACCGGGACAGCACCATCTCCCGTTCGGCAAGATGTCCGTCCAACTCCTCGATCCGAGTGCGCAGTTCACCGATCTTCTCCCGCGCCGCAGCCTCTCGCCGCTCGAGCTCCTCCAACCACGACACCATCGCCGCCTCCAAGACCGCACTCTGGGACACGACGATCCGCCGTCCGACCACGAAGGGCAACGGCGCACGGCATCACCAGCTCACGGCAGAAGAGCCGCACCCATTCCGCAATCACGTACCCACCTGCGCCCCCACTCCACCTGAGGAATTCCGTGAATGCTCACACCACCTCGCCGACCTGGGCTATACCTGTGCCGTGACTGTGCCGAGGGACGTAGACGAAGTACGCAACGAGTTGCGCGCTGTTCTCGATCGGTGCGAGGTGTGGCTTCGCGCCGCGTCAGCCGCTCCTGAGACTCCGGCGGAATGGCCAGAGGAGGTCCTCAGCGACGCGGGCACGATGACACGGCTGAGGACACGTGCGGCCTCAACCCTGATCAACGTGGCGCTGCTGGGTGCTTTCTCGTCCGGCAAGAGCTTCCTTCTCAGTGGCCTGCAGGGCGGGCTTGAGCTGGTCGAGGTGCCGACCGCCGACGGTCACACGGCGGACAAGTTCGTGGGCCTCCTACCTTCATCCCCCGTCCCCACCACTGCGTGTCCCGCCAGTGTGGTTCCGGTGGACGACCAGTCCAGCTTCGACGCTTCGGGCACTGGCTATCTGCGGGTGCGTTTCACGGATTCCGGCGAGGACAGGTGGGAGGAGGTGGGGAACTCCCCGGCCCCCTCTGTGATCGCGGCGTATGCGATGCAGGATGCGGATGTGACCGACCGGCTCAGGCATCACCGCGGACGTGAGGTGGCCGAACTTGAGATCATGCTCGCCAGCGCCAAGCTTCCGGCGAAACTCTACGACCTGCCCGGCTATGGTTCCCCGAATCCGGTCCACGACATGATCGTCCGGACCGCGATGGCCGACGCGGACTGCTTCATGTACGTGTCGCATGCTAGCCGCACCCTCTCGGAACGTGACCTTGATCTGATCCGCTTCCTGTACGACCACTACCTGTTGTCAGGGAAGCGGGTGGTGTGGGTGGTCACCGCCATCGACGCGGCAGCCAATCTCGACCTCCGGAACATCCCGGAGTGGAAGGCGACGATCGCCCGCAACAACACTTACCTGCGAGACAATTTCACGCTGCCGAACGGCCAGCCGGATCTCGGCTTCATCGGTGAAGGCTTCCTGCCTGTCTCCCCCGCTTTGGAAGCACGTGCGGACAAGCTCGGTGCAGAGGGAGCGGAGGCCGCAGCACAGCGGCAGCGTGCCGAAAGCCGCATGGAGACACTGCGCCAGGCGATCGAGGACCTGATCAGTACCGGGACCGGCGCCCGGCACATCGCCGCGGTGGCGACGGAGGCCCGGATCCTCATGACCCCGCGGCACCAGGCACTTACCATGCGGCTGCGCGACGAACGCCTTGAGATCGACGAGCTCAAGGCGTTACTGAAGAGCGAGCGGCAGCGACTGGAGCTCCTCGACACTGCATTGCCGCGCATGCGCGAGGACCTTGAGCGCAAACTCCAAAACCGCATCGCGCGGACCGTTCGCCCCTTCACCCGACTGTCCGCCCATCTCCACGCCGAGCTGGACGATGTCATCAGGGCCACGGACCTCAACAGGCCCGCCAAGGCGAACCAGATTCAGGTGTCGAAGGCCCAGGCGCTCCGTACATGGATCGAAGGGCCTGCCGGTCCGGCGACGCTGTGGACCGAGGAGTTCGAGGGCTTCAAGAAGGACCTGGTCCAAGCGGTGGACCAGGTCTTCGGCGACAAGGATCTCGCGGGACGGCTTCCGGGCTTCACTCTTGACGTGAACAGCCTCTTCTCGCTTCCCCAGCAAAGCCGGCGTTCGACTACCCGCCACGATGTGGTGCAGCGGGCAGCGGCGCTGGTCGGCATCGTCACACCCGTCGCAGCCAGCGGGGGCTGGCTGTACGGTCTGGCCGCGGCCGGCACGCTCTTCCCGCCCGCCGGCCTTGTCGCCGGGGTCGCCGCTCTGGTCTTCATCGGTGTTCAGCGCCGGAAAGGCCGCATCAGTTCCCTGCAAGTTCTCCAGGACGAGTGGATCGGCGCGATGGACGCCGAAGTCGCCGCGATCAAGGAGCAGTTCACGCTTGCAACAGGTGTTCAGGGAACCGATGTCGTCGATCATCTGATGGATAATTTGGCGCAATACCGGGAGCAGCTCGAACAGTCCCGCGATCGCATCAGCGAGCGCATCACGAACCCTGAGAACCAGGTCCGGCAGGGACTCATCGACCAGCTCGAACCGCTTTGCGCCGAAGCGCACATTCTCGTCGAGTCCCTCCGGGCTTTGGAGGCGCTCTGACCGGGCGGCGACATGCGCGTCGCGACGACCCCGGATCGGGCCGAATCCCGAGCAGGGCGTCGCGAGTGCGCCCTAGACTCCGCCCGTGATCTGTCATCTGTGGCATGGCTGGACCACAAGAACAAACGCCGACGGGTACGAGCGCATCGTCCGGGGGGGCAGGTCATCCCCGAAATCGAAGAACGGCGCATCCCGGGGTTCCAGTCGATCGACCTGATCCGGCGCGAGCGGGAAGGCGAGGTCGAGTTCATGGCCCTGATGTGGTTCGACGACCTGGCCTCTGGCGAGGCGTTCATGGGAGCGGACTATGAGAAGGCGCACGTGCCCGCGGCCGCCCGGGCCATGCTCTCGGACTTCGAAGAGCGGTCAGCCCACTTTGAGGTACTCGACCGCCGCCAGCAGTCACACTGAGCAAATCCTGCGCACCGATACCCGGAGCGGGTTGGTCCCTGCAGAAGGGCTACACCCAAACTGTTCTCCGCTGCGGGCCCGGCTGCAGGGCTGGGCTGGGCTGCAGCGCGTGCGTGCGCGGAACTGGGAAGTGGAACGTGGCCTACGGCCGTCGCACTGGCTGCCGGGGCGCTCGCGACAGCCCTGGGGTACCTCCTTCTCGCCCGGCTGATGAAGGTCAACGAGTTGCGTCGCCTGCCCGGGATGCGCTGAGTCCAGGCAGCCGGTGCAAGGAGGCTTGCTTCATGAACGGTCCTGCGCGCGGCTGGCGATGTAGTCAGTCCAGTTGCGCTTGACGAAGTTCGTCCAGCGCGTGGAGCTGCTGATGCTGGTGCCCGTGAGACCAGCCAAGATCGAGGCGGGTAGATCTGCTGCCAGGGCGAAGCGTGCGGTGTTGCGAGCGGCAAGCCCGCTCAGGCCGTGCCGCCTGATCTTGAGGGAGACGTACTCCCATCGGAGTGGGGGTCTGAGCCAGGGGCAGCGCGAGCAGCTCGCCGGGCTGGGACTCGACTGGGCGGCATAACCGGGCATTCTCCTCGCCTGGCCAGTACAGCGTGGTGCGGGAACAAGGATGGACGGGTGGGCCCTGGCCCCGCACCACGTCTGCCGGCGCCACCACGGGCACCTGCTCGTCAGCATGCCCCACCCCCAAGAACCCTGCCCTCACCGATACGGCGCCGCCCACCACGCTTCACCCGGCCGGGCCCGTGACCCGGGATCCACCCGCGCTGTTGAGCCGGTCGAAGCGTGCACATTCCCTGCTTTCGGATTGCTCGCTCCGGGGGCCCCAATGGACCGCGCCTGGCCCGGGGCCCCCACCCCAAGCCGTCCCCCACGGACCGCGTTGTGAGGGCCCTGCCACCCCTCAGGGCCGAAACGTGGTCACAAGCCGACCGACCGCTGGTCGCCAACGCTCACGCCGACGCCCAACGGCTCTCCAGGCCTGTCACTACCGGCTCGTTGTCCTCAGCCCACCGATCGGCAGTGGGGGCCTGGGGCCCGGTAGTGGGCGCCTGGGGCCTCGGATGGTCGACACACCGGCGCAAGACGTCCAGCATCAACCTGACCGCTCGGTCTGCTGACTCCGTCGAGTAGGCGGCGTACTCCGGGCCGGTGTGCGTGCCCAGGGACGGATGGGGAACCGTCTTCCTGGGCTTCTCCTCGTGGTGAACCGACGCGTCCCGAAGACAGAACAGCCACTTGAACTCGTCGCCCCAGGCGGCGTTGCGGGGCCCGGTAGCGAACACGAGCTTCAGGCCCTCGTGGACCGCCGTGCGCCGCTTGGTGCGGTTGCTCCTCCACTGGGCCCGACTCGTTGCCGGTACCACCGAGCCGTAGAGGGCATCCAGCGTGTGCGCTGAGGCGGCCACGGCGACCAGCGCAGCGTCGAACTCCTCATTCAGCGCGGAAGACTCCGCAGCGGGGTCGGTCGCTGCCACAGCCTGCTCACGAGCCACGCGGGCCGCCAGCGCCCGGTCGATCGCAATACTGGCCCAGCGCGGCCACAGACGGGCCGCGACCCAAATCTCGGGGGCGTAAGCCGTGGCGGAAACAGTCGCGAGGCCAGCAGGTGCTTCAGCGCTGACTCGCTTGCTCCCGCACTGCGGACACTGACGCTCTTCCGTCGTCTCCTCGATCGCATCGTCCGGGTACCGATACCCGCACTTGGCGCAGAAGTGGCCCATGGAATCGACAGTAGGAAAGGGTGGCTTTGTACGCGAGTTTGGGAGTCGTTTGTCGACGGCTTCGGGAGGCACATCGCAGGTCCGCCACATGATCAATGTTGATGAGTTCGGGAGGCGCTGCGTGCCGCGCGGGACCTGCTGCCCGACCCGGGCCGCTCGATCACCTCGATCGCGAAGCTGCTAGGCGTCTCCCCCGGCACGCTCTACAACCACATCCCGGACCTGAAGGAGCTCCGGGCCTGCGCCGTGCCGGAGCAGCTCGGCGCAGGCAGCCGGTACCCAGAGGGCCGGGGCCTACCCTCTACGCCGAGATGCCGTTGAAGAGCAGCGCGTTGGGCGTCGCGCTGTTGAAGCCCGCTACCGCGTTCTTCGTGGCCAGGCTTTTGATCTTCGCGTCCACCTGATTGGCCGGGGTTCCTTGGGAGAGGACGGTCGCCGCGATGCCGGCGGCATGAGCAGCGGCCATCGCGGTCCCGGACCGGGTGCGGGTCGTAGCGCCGGGCCCTGCCGAGACGATGTTCTCGCCGGGGCCCAGTACGTCCACACACTTGCCCTGGTTGGAGAGCAGCAGGCGCTTGTCGCGCTGCGTAGTGGCGGCGACCGTCACCGCGCCGGGTGCTCCGGCCGGGGAGTAGTTGCAGGCGTCCAGGCCGAGGTTGCCAGCCGGGACGACGACAACCAGTCCCTTCGCGTACGCGCTCGCCACCGCCTGATTCAGGGCCGCGTTATGCCCCTGAGTCGAGCCGATGAGAATGACGTTCCCCTTTGGTCCTTTCGCGTTAGAACCATAAGCCACACCCGGCCCTCCCGGGCCGCCTAACAACTTACGGAGCACCATGGAGCTGTGGCTTCCTCGAACGAACCAGGTCAGGGGCCGGTGCTGGAACCGGTGGGCCGGGTGGATGCGGTCCGGCTGACCGAGCAGCTGCGTGCGGCGATCGGTGAGGCGCGGCGGGCGGCTGTGGTGCTGGCGCAGCGGGTGCGCGACGCGCACCGGGCGCGGGTGTGGTGGCTCTGGGGTACGGCGGGTGGGGTGAGTACGCGCAGGGCGAGCTGGGGATCAGCAGGGCGCAGGCGTACCGGCTGATCGACATCGCGGAGTCCGCCGAAGGGCTGAGCAGGGCGATCGGCGCGGCCGGTGTCCTTGCCGGGGTGTCACCGGCGGGTGACACAGGGGCGGCCGGGCTGGTGGATCTGGGGCTGTCGCAGCGTGCGCTGCGCGAAGTCCACGGCCGGCTCGACGAACTCACCACCCTTGTCACCGAGCGGCTCACCGCAGCCACCCAGGCCGGGCAGGTCGGGTGGTCCACGGTCCGTGCCATCGTGGGCCAGGCCGTCGACGAGCTCCGCCGCGAACTGCTCCCCGCCGCCGATGACACCGCTGCGGGTAAAAGCGGCGGTGCTCTGGAGCGGGCACTCATCCTCGCCGTACGCCGCTTCGCTCTCACCGCCGACCGCCGCGCCCTGGAAGGCACCTGGCTCTGACCACCCGGCACGCGGCGGCGGACGCCGGTCAATCCTCGGTCTGGAGGAAGGCCGCCTGAACGCGGGCAGCAGGTGCGTCTCGGGACACGGCCCTAACCGGGCGTTCTCCGAGCTGGCCAGTACAGCGTGGTGCGGGAACCGAGGGTGGCTGGATGGCCCCGCACCACGCTGGCCTGCTGGCGCCACCAAGGCACCTGCTCGCAGGCCTGCCCCACCCCCAGCGGCCCTGACCCAATCGAAACGGCGCCGCCCACCACGCTTCACCCGACCGGGCCCGTGACCCAAGATCCACCGGCGCAGGGCCCAGCCTGTCACCCGCCTCGTTCGGCGCCCCACCCCTTCGGCAGGGGTGGGGCGCCGCTTTCGTGTACGGGCGTTGAGTGTCAGATCCGGACGCACGGTTCCCGCGGGCGGGAAACGCGCAGGTCAGGGGTGAGCCGCAAAGAATCATGAGCGGCCCCCTTCCCTGAGCGTATGAACTTCAATACAGGCGTATTGAAGTTCATACGCCTCCGGAGGTTCCGGTCACCACAGCCTCCCCTTCGCACCCACGCACCAGATCGGAGTCCCCATGGAGCAGCAGTCGAAGGCCCTCGCCCGGATCAGCAGCGTCGAGACGTCGGCCGAACGGACCGCCGGCACCACCGGCGGCGAGGACTTGGCCGTGCTCGCCCCGGCCGCAGCCCGCTCAACCTGCTCGCCGACGCCGTCCGGCGCGGCGGCGCCGACCACGACGACATCGTCCAGGCCCTCAAGGCCGCCGGTGTCCACGAGGCGTTCGCCAGCGTCTTCGACGCCGCCTCCGAGCGCGTCATGGAAGCCGTCGACGACCCGTACGACTTCGACGAGCGGCTGCACGCCGACAACCTCTCCGGGGCCGCGAGCGACGTCCGGCGCGCCTTCCACTGGCTCTAGAACCCCGCCCCGCACCCGTACCTCCCCTTGGAAAGGCCGCCGATGACCACCGAGCACCCCAACCCCGTCCCCGACCTCACGATCCCGCTCTCCACCACCGTCGCCCAGGCCCTGGGCGACGACGCCGGACAGATGGCCATGCGGCTCGGTGCCGTACTGCACGGCCTCACGCAGCTGCGCGCCGGCGGGGCGAGCACCGACGGCATCCGGGACGCCGCGGTACGCCAACACGCCGCACAGGGCGGCTCGTACGGCACGCTGGCGAGCTCCATGGGCGCCACCCGGGCCACCGCGCAGTCCCGCCGCGACACCCTGTGAAGAAGGACCCGAGCGCGATGGAGCAGTGGGCCACCGGCAGCAGCAGCTGACCCCGTGCACCCGGCCTGCCCATAGTCGACCACCGAGCAGCACCGCCCACCGCCCTCGCGCTGCACCGCAGCGAGATACAGCAGCGCCCCGGACCAACTAGTGGTCCGGGGCGCACGGGTGCTCGGGAGGCCCCTACGCCTCAACGTACGCCACGATCGTGATCTGCCGAAGGGCCGTGACGTAGTAGATGACGCGGACCCCGTCGACGTCGTCGACGTAGTCGCGCAGCAGGGTGCCGGGCACCGGGGTGCCCAACTCCGGGTTGACGCTGATCGCGACGATCGCGCGGTCCAGGCGGTGCGTCTCGGAAGCCGTCAGCTTCGCCAGCTGGCTCAGCGCGGGCTCCACCAGGACAACCTGGGACCGGCGCGGCGCATGCTCAGGCGACACGGGGCTGCTCACCGGCGAGGCGCTCCAGATGGCCATCGCGGGCTTCCTCCCACAGCACGCCCGTCTGAGGGGACGGGTAGCCGTGGGCGGCGATGTCCTCCAGCACCGAGGCGAGGACGTCAACCTTCGCGCGCTGGTCGGCCGCGTACGCGCGGACGGACGCGGCGGCATGCTCATCGAGGGGCTGGCGGTCGGGCACGAGGGCCGGCTGCTCGCTCATCCGGGACTCCTAGGCTTCTGTCTGGCGTGTGCCACCACGGTATCGCCGGGCCGGGCCACCGGACCCCGGTACCGACGAACCAGGCCCGAAAGACCGGGCCGAAACTCACGAGGCTCGCAGGCAAGACCTCCCCGGGCAGACAGTGACCGTGACGCCCCGGTGGCCGGGGGAACCATAGGGCACGGAGTAGGCCCGAAACCAGGAGGCCTGCCCACGTCCGCCTTGTGCGAGGCCCGGCGCTTCGGCGAGGGCGAATGCCCGGTGGTGACATCGGCTTCGAGGAGATGGGCACCACCGGGCACGACAAGCGTCTCAGGCGCCCACCGCCGCTGAGCGCTGGCCGCTCAGCTCACGTCGATCGCGGAAGGGAGGCGCCGGCTCGCGCGGCAGCCTTGTCCGCGGTGCTCTTGGCTGATGCCAGAACCTTCGCGGTCTCGTCCGCGTCCTGTTCGAGCGCCTTCTTGATGTTGGCCGGGGCCAGGGCTCGATGTGCGGCCTCCAACTGCGTCACGGCGCTGCGGAGGGCGTCCAGGGCGGAGAGCTGGCCCCCAGCGTTCGGCTTGGCCTTGCGCGCCTGGCGACGCCCTCCCCCAGCACGTGACCGGCATGTACTGCTTCAGTTGACGTCCGGAAACACAAAAAAGCGGCCGCCGCCGCCCGGATTGAGGTCCGGACGGCGGGGGCCGCTTCGTGTGCTCAGGTGCTCAGGTCGATGTCATGCGGGAGGTCGCGCCCGGCGAGGGCGTGGGTGAAGGGTCGGTAGGGCTCGGTCCAGGCGCCGTGGGTGCGGGTCCTGGCGCAGTGGAGCGTGCCGGTGAGGGCGGTCTCGGTGCGGGGTGGATGAGGACCAGGGCGACGGGGTCGGCGTCGGGCCGCTGCTCGGGGAGCGGCCGTCCGCGTTCCAGGCCGCGCTCGCCGATCCGTACGGCGGCGTCGCCATGGCCGGTCCAGGGGGCCGGCTTCTGGCGGGCGGTGAGCATGGCGGTGAACTGAAGGGAGGGCGATTGCATGGGGTGGCCTTCCTCGGGCAGGCTGTGGGTGCCCCGGGGTGGCTGGCTGGCGATCTGCTGGTGACGGAACAGCCCGCCCCGGGGCATTGCTTTGCTCAGGCGTGATCACACTTGCCGCGAGACTTGGGCTCCGCGTCGGAGACGAACCGCACCTCGGTCGAGTGGGCGGCGTTCCAGTCTTCGGCGCAGACCTTTGCACCGCCTCTCCCTTGTGGGAGCGCAGCGGGGTGGGCCGGTCGCACAGGACGCACGGCTTGTCTTCCCACTGGTTGAAGTGTGAGCTGTCGCGCCAGACGAGCAGCCGCCGCACCGGGCCCGTGACGGGTGGGTGCGGTTGCCGGGCCGTGGTCATGTTGCGGCGGTGGTCGGGCGGGCGTGGGTGCCGGCCCCCGCGCACGCAAGACGCTCGGCTGGGAAAGCCAGCCGAGCGTCTGTCCAACTGCTCGCCACCCACACGTCAATGACCACGTGCTGTGACGATTCCTGGTCCGCCCAACGGGGCGGGCGCTTCTCAGCCGAGGGGCGTGGTGGTGTCAGACGCAGATGCTGCCGGCGCAGATGTTGACCTTGACCGGCAGGACGGTGATGCCGAAATTCGTCAGGTAGGTGCTGATCGTGGCCGCCTCAAGGTTCGCCAGCTGCACGGTGACGGGCAGGTTGACGTTGTTGTCGGCCACGTTGACCAGGGCCACTTCCAGGTCGTCGAGCTGAGTGCCGGACAGGACGTTGATGTCCCCGACGTTGACGGTGGTGCCGTTCAGGACGTTGTTGACCGTGATCAGGCCGGAGCAGTTCACTGTGTGGTTCGGGCCGCCGCCCTGGTTGGAGCAGGTGTAGCTGTGCGGGCTGCTGGCCGTCTGCTGCTGGGCGGCGGCCGGGGCGAGGGCCGCGCCCACCAGGGACACAGCAAGGCCGGCCGTAGCAGTAAAGCGAGCGAGCTTGCGCATAGTCGTCTCCTCAACGTTTTCAGCTGCCGAAGCATAGAAACGGCCGGTCGGCCGCTCCCGTTCGGCTGGTCGAATGCGTTGGCAATTCTTGGCCCCGGCCATGTCTGGCCCAAGACAGTATTCGGCTACATACCAGCCGCATACCCGGTCAGCGCTCACCACTGCCACATTCCCCTGGCAAGACACGCGCGAGGGCCGAATAGTCCCGGCTCGCCATGGCGAGCTTCAGCCAATCCCCCGACAGGGAAAACAGACCTCAGATTCCCGCCACCCGAGGTGACGCCCCTTGAGTGCCCGCATAGGCGAGGTGGGAACGGGCCACGATTGAACGATGAAACGCGTCCCGAAAGCGATCGCCCAAAAAATAGGGCAGATTTAAATAGTCGAGCCGTGAATAAACGCTTTTCACCCGCGTACCGACCACGGCGAGGTGCCGGGCGAGGGCCCTCCCGACAAAGACCGGACGGCCTACTACCGATGCGGGCGGCCACCCCGCCCCATGACCAGGCCTACGAACTTCGAAGACTTGGTTATGCCGACCCAACGTCTTCTGTCGGCCACCACCGGCAGAGGAAGTGCACAGCGGTGAGCAACCCACAGCTGGTGTCCCGACTCCAGGCGTGTCTCCACCCGGACCTTGCCCTGCTTCTTGAGGGTGTCCCTCGTGATTCCGGTCGTGCCGGTCCCGGGGCGCAGCATCCGCCACAACTGAACGGCGTGGCTCGCTGGAAGATGCCGAGAGCCTTCAGCACTACCCGTGATCCCGCCGGGAACGTTCGCCAGCACCCGTCCCCGGACGAGCGAAGGGCCCTCTGGCTGAACCACCGTGTCCGGCCAACTCCGGTGTCGTTGTCCGGGAGACGCGTGCTCGATCCGTCCCCCACGGAAGCGCGCTGAGGGCCCCTGCCCCGCCCCGGCCAGGGGCCCTCACCCCCGTGCGAGCTAGGCCGATTAGTTTGGATCACTCCCGCAAAGCCACCCACCACGAAGGGGCGAATCGGCGTAGGCCGACGGAACGGTCCCCGACTCCAGAGGTACAGCAGATGCACCGCGGCCGCTCACCTGCCTGTCGCCGCGCGGCCGTGCTCAGTGGCCTGAGCACTGTCTCTGGGCTGCGGTGAGCGGCTTGGTGTCTCCGTACAGGGCGGCGTGCAGTGCGGAGGCCAGGGTGCGGGCGGCCGGCTCGCTCGGCAGGCCGTAGAGCACGATGCCCGTGGCCGTGGCCGACGACTCCGGCCAGGCCAGACCACAGTCCACCAGGCGACCGCACGTGCGGTGCAGGAACTCCTCCACCTCCACCAGGGGCCCCCATCCGGGTGCGGTGCGCAGATCCGCCTGCACCGTCCAGCGCCCACGCCCCTGGGAGACACAGACAAAAGGCACCGCGCGGTCCTTCGCGTGGGTGTACGCGCTGTTGAAGCCGGTAAGCGACGTCCCGTCCGGGACCAACCGGGCAGGCAAAGCTGAAGAAACGTCGATCATGCGATCATCCTGGACCGTGTTCAGGCCTTCAGTCGACCATGCTGGGAAGAGATATAAGTCGGCGGCGGTATCCGGCTTCACCGGATCCCGCCGCCGACAGGCGACCTAGTACCAGTAGCTGAGGCCCGACTTGTACGGCGTCAGACTCCGCTGGCTCACGACGCCGCGATAGGTGTACCAGCCCCATTTCTTGCACATGGTCTGGTAGCTCAGGGTGTTGTGCGCCCCGGCACCCACACGGACGCGCGGGTAGATGACGTTGTCACCCCAGTCGCCGCCGGCCGGGCCGCTTGAATAGGCGTCAACACCCCAATAGACCCCGACCACCGATCCGCCGGCCGGGCAGTTCCAGTTACCGAAGTTCACCCAGACATTTCCCCCCGTCCAGGCACTCGCCGGAGCCGCGCTGAGGCCGACCATCCCGGCTGCCATCAGTGAGCCCGCCAGCACCCCACGGGCCTTTCGCAACAACGATCCACGCATGAGACCTCCCCCGGGCAGCCGCGCACCGTCGCGCACCTCGCCCTGTCGGCAGAGCTTCCCACCACAGCCAGGTGATTGTCGGACTTTCAGTGAGATAGATTGAAAGCCGAATATAAATCCGCCAATCGGCAACTTGTACCATTACTCGGGCGGCCGGCTCGTTTCAGGCATCGCTCCTCGTCGCCCGGCCGGCCGGCGACGGGAATCGACGACACCCCGCTCGGGCCGGAGCCAGCCGCCGCGCAGCTCTGCGAGTTCGACCGCATGGTGCGCCTCGGGTGGATCCGCTTCGGCACGAGCCGGGCCGGGGCCGGTCGCGGCGGGAGGCGCGGTGCCGAAGGCCTTACGGCATGCCCGAGCGCCAGTATCTGATCACACCGAACAGTCCGAGCAAGAACAGAGGGATCGCCGCGGCTTTGAAGCTGCTCACCGGCTCACCGAACATCATGCGGCCGAGCAGAACGCGATACGACAGGGCGAAAGCGAAGGCGCCGCCTGCCACCATGACGATCCACCCCGCGACGCTGAAACCGTTTCGGTCCCTGCCGTCCACCACGTAACTCGCCACAAAGACGAAGACGACCGGCAGCTCGCCCAGTACCAGGGTCCGCAACGTGGCCCACAGCGCCAGCCCGGGGTACAGCTGCGCGTGGCTGGACGGCCGGGCCGGACGAGACAGGCTGCGCGGCCGGGTGGTGCGGGGCGCTCGGAAGGAGACTGAGCTCGCCCGCGTACGAGCCGGTGGGGTACCGGTGTTCGGGGTGCGCTGGCCGTCGGAGGGCCGGTCTGGGCAGGTGTGGAGCTGGTGCAGGCCGGCGGCCACGCGGGCCAAGAGCTCAGTGCGGGCCGAGGAGGCGGGTCCTGTCTGCGGCGGAGCGGGCGGGCCTTGGGCGCCGGTTACGTGATGGCTGTCGTGTGGCCGGGGCGCTGTGGCGGGGGTGGTGGTGCTGGTCACGGCGTTGTGCGGGATTGTCTCGGACAATCCCGCACGGCCGGTGTCCGGCTCAGCCGGAGCGCGGGGCTGTGGGGTGCCGGGTGGTGGGGTGCGCTGTTGGATGAGGGTGCCGGTCACGATGCGGGGCCGGCTGTCTTCTGGGATGTCGTCGAGGTCGAGGTGGGCCTGGTCGACGAGGTCGGCGAGCTCCTCGTCCTCCAAGGCCGCGTCATCGCTGATGAGATCGAGACGGTGGTCGAAGTCCTCCAGCCGAATCTCCCGCACCGGGACTGCCAGGGCGGCGGGTTCGGGGCCGGCGCCGAGGTGGGCGACCTTGTCCTGCAGGCGGGCGATCTGTTCGCGGGCCTCCAGTGCTTCACGGGCCAGGGCCTGCTGGGCCTGTTCGGCGGTGTAGCGGCGTCGCTGAGCACGTTTCAGCTCGCTCTGCGTGCGCTCCAGGCGGGCCTGGGCCTGGGTGAGCTGGTACTCCAGCTCACCGCGCTCACGGTCGTGGGCGGCGCGCAGTTCGACGCTCTGGCGGTTGATGACGGATTCGAGGTAAGCGCCCATGTGGCGCAGCTCGGCCAGGGCGGCGTTGGCTTTGCTTGCCACTTGCTCGGCGCGGGCCTGCCCGGTGAGGGCGTCGGTGAGCTGTTGGTGCAGGCGTACCAGCTGGGTGCTTTCGGTGTCGGTCTCGGGTCGGCGGGACTCTTTGTCGGCGGCGTTCCACAGGCGCATCGCGTCGGCGGCGTAGCCGGCCCGCTGGGCGCGGTCGGTGACAGAGATGGTCAGCAGCCGGCCCAGTAACGGCTTGGGGATGACCTGGGTTCCGTTGAGATAAGTCGCCCACGTGGAAGCGCTCGGCCCGTCGGGGAAGAGGCCGGCCAGCGTACGGACGGTCAGCTTGCGCGGCTCGGTGATACCGCACAAGAACTCCGCCAGCCGGTTCGCCTGCGGCCTGCCCCGCAATAGCCGCTGCCGCGCCATCCGTATCCCCCTGCGCCCTTGTCCGGGCCTGTCCAGCCGTTGTCCACGCCCACCCCGGCCCTCACCAGGGCTGATGCCCCATCACCCACTGGTCATACCCCAGCAGTCAGCACGCTGAGCCGCACCCACTTCACCACAACACCCCTATGGGAGGCGGCAATGCACTGGCCCGCACTGATCTACGAATTCCTCCTCCGCGACGTCCTCGGCAGCACCATCGCCGCCCTCCTCGCCAGCGCCACCACCTGGGGGCTGACGAAGCTCCGCGACAACCGCCACCGCCCACCGAACAACACCCCACCCGAATGACGCCCACCCGCACAGCGGGCCGCAGAACTTGCGACCCACCTCACCGGTGGCGAGCTGACGCTCCAGACGCCCTTACGATGATGGCCAACCCTCTTGACCTCGGGGTATGGCCATCGCTGGTGACGTCGTTCAAGGTTGCGCGGTGAGCGAGAATCACGCCGTTGAGATCACTGACGAGATGCGCCAGGCCATGGACAGCGCCCAGCAGGCTGCGGGCTACATGGCTCGGGGCCGGCCGCCGCTGCCGCCGGCCCCTGCTAGCTACCTGACGATCCCCAGTCAGGGGCAGCAATCGACGAGAAAGAGGAACTCCCGACACTGCCTTAACCGGGCATTCTCCGTGCCTGGCCAGCACAGCGTGGTGCGGGAACAAGGATGGACGGATGGGCCCTGGCCCCGCACCACGTCTGCCGGCGCCACCACGGGCACCTGCACGTCAGCATGCCCACCCCCAAGAACCCTGCCCTCACCGAGACGGCACCGCCCACCACACTTCACCCGGCCGGGCCCGTGACCCGGGATCCACCCGCGCTGTTGAGCCGGTCGAAGCGTGCACATTCCCTGCTTTCGGATTGCTCGCTCCCGGGGGCCCCAATGGACCGCGCCTGGCCCGGGGCCCCCACCCCAAGCCGTCCCACCCCAGAACCCGAGTATCTGGAGTTCGAGGCGTACTTCCTGGCCGTCGCCCAGGTGGTCACGGACGTGCCCGCAAGGAGACAGCGCGCGGCGGCGCGGCCTGCAGCGGACTCGTCGACGAGGTTCTGGGCAGCGGCCAGGCCTGGCCGCAGGCGGTGATACCGGTAGCGGATCGCGGGGTCACGCCGCAGCAGCCGAGATGCGGCACGCGCCAGCGTGTCCGCGCTGCACCGACCCCGAACCGCCTCGCCTCGTATGGGGTCGCCTAACCCTCCGTGCGACTGGCGAGCTGGGTCAAGCAAGCCCTGTCCGGGTACGTTTCGGCGGCAGTTGCTCGCCGGGTGTGCGAAAAGGGTGGATCAGCTTCCTCCGCCGCACCCACCACCACCGCCCCCGCACCCACCACCACCGCCCCCGCAGCCGCCGCCTCCTCCCCAGGAGGAGCCTCCACCCCAGGAGGAGCCACCCCGGTGATTACCGACCCACCAGCTGCGCCCGCTCTTAACCGGTCGCCGCTCGACACGACTGCCCACGGTCGCCAGCAGCCCCACGATCAGTATCGCCACCATCACCACGAGGCCGACAGTCAAGATCTTCACGCGCCCCACCGTCCTTCCGTCCCCCGAAGCGAGGCACTCGCTTCTCGCATGGATGGATCATGTCCTCGGCCGTTAGAAGTCAAAGCGGACTTGAGCAACTCCAGAGGTTGATTAGACACTCCCCCGCCCGCAGATTCTGCGCACCAGGCGGTAGACCACGGTCCAGGCCGCGGGCATCGCGAAGGCCGCGACCAGCGGGTCCCTCATCCGTGAGGCCACCCCCTTCGGTCATCCCTGGTCAGCCGCGCCGGATGTTCTCGCGTAATCGTGAGTCGCGTATTCCTCAGTGTGTTGAGGGCTCGCGCTCACCGTGAGTGGGTCGCCGGGGGCATAGTGGCGCCAGGAGCCTCCGGCCTCGGCGGCGAGTTGGGCGGTGTGTCGTCGGTAGCCGAGCGTGCGGGCGACCACGGGTGCGGGGGCCTGGAGGACGAGGGTGGCGGCTCGCCGGATTGGGTCATGAACTCGGTGATCAGGTGATTCCTGACGACATACGTCGGAATAATCCACCCCGATAAGGAGGTGTCCATAGGCTGCGAGCGTGACGACTGAGCCCGGTGAAGACTTCTTCGAGCACCTCGATGCTCTGTTGCGGCCTAGAGACGGCGAGCCGCCCCCGGTCCCTTGCGACCCTCCGACCCCCGAGGAGATCTTTCCTCCAGGGACGGACTACACAGTCCGAGGTCGTATCACTGAGAATTGCGGGTCAGCGATCGGCGTGGCGAACCATCCGGTCGAAGTTTATGCCCGGCTGATCCTGCATGAGGTGTGCATCCCCCAGGGCGAGCCGCCCCAGGCATACGTGCACCTAGTCACGATGGGAACCGCCGAGACCGATGGGGATGGGAGGTACGAACTGTCGTTCACTTCCGACGATTTCCTCCATCAGGTTGAGAAGGGGGAGGCAGGATTCGTCCGAGCATTCATCGTTCTGCGGGATCCCGTAACCGGAGCCTCGCTCGCGCAGGCTGGATTCGGAGTTATTCCTGATGCGAGTCGGGTCTTCACGATCAACCGGGCAATTCCGCAGTGCTTGACGAACAGCACACCGATCAGAGTCATGACCACGAGCGTCGTCTCCGGCGCCGAGGTATTCGTCAATGGGGTGCTGCGAGGCGTGACCGGCCAAGGCGTCGCCCCCGGAATGCTCTACATCAGCCCACCATTGTCGGTTAGCGACCAGATCGTTGCTCGAAAGCTCATCTCCGAAAAGCCGAGCAACCGATCGGCGCATGCCGATGGCAGTAGCCAGGACTGGGCTTTCCGGGTATACATCACCAGCGCGCCGCTGATCCACGACGCGACAGGCGACAATGCGGCACTCAATCTGCACGTCGTAGCGGACCCCACCGTGGAACAGGTCCTGCGGCTAGAACCGGACAACCCCCTCGTTGGATTCCACCTGAGAGGCTCCGTGGATTGGGACGCCTCCACCGCCCAGCTTCAGAACTACGGCAGCAGCCTGAAGGCAGCCTCCGATTTCCTATACAACGCGACTGACGGCCAGATGTTCATTGAGCAGATTGAGCTTGATGACGACGGCCACTTCTGGAATGAAGCAGACGTCCGCATCTACGCGAACCTGGACCGACCATCGGCTGCGACGGTCGGCGGAATCGCGGGAACCAACGGGTATATCCACTTGAACCCAGGCGACGCCATGGTGGCCGGGGTGCTGGTGCATGAGTTCGGCCATTACGGGCTGCACGTCCGCGACGAGTACAAAGCGGGTGTTGACTGGGACGACTCGTTGGGGCCCCCACGTTGCACCCTCCAGAGCTCGGACACGACAGGACCCTTCGCCAAAGGAGGCCCGAAGGACTCGTGCATTATGCGCAGCGCCTGGCCGGGAGAGGCCACCAAGATTTGCTCAGGTCATCCGGACAACCCGCATGTGCGCGGCACGCCGCAGGGCGCCCATTCCTGCTGGGATCGGATCCTCAACCAGTACTGCGACGATGCGGACCCCGAGCGCTGGGTAATCCGCACTCCCCTCGACCGAAACGCGATCATCGGCCCGATTGTGAACCCAGTGACAGACTGGGAAACCAGAGTAACCCTCGGGCAGACGACGCATCCGCGACCGTGCGGCGATGTGATCCTCACGGTCACCAGAGGCGGTCAGCCGGTCAACGGCATCCACGTCTACCTACGCACCACCTATGGCAGAACGGTCTACCAAGGGACCACCAATAGGCGCGATTCAATCGGTCTGGCCGATGGGCAAATTAGGGTCACCGGTGTACACGAAGGTGACGGCATTCGCTGCTTGGGCCTAGGCTTCCTGAACTTTTCACTGCTGACTGCAGGCCACGAAGTCACAGCGGCCGAGTGTTCCGGTGGCAATGTGCGGTTGTCATTGGAGCTCCGCCCGAGTCCCTTCGCGCTCGGATTGACGGTGGAACCAGCCCTAGCACCGCGTGCAGCCCTGATCAGAGTTCGCTGCGGTGCGGCACTGCCGAGGCCGCCGGATGTCCGGGCGCTGCTTCCAGGCTGCGACCCGCTGGTCCCTCAGGTCCGGTACGACCCCTCATCGGGGACTTACATCGGGCAACTGTCCGACCTGCCGAAGGCGGGGACCATCGTGCTGGAGGCAACCGCCATCGACACCCAGCAGAGGCAGGTGTCGAGCATCACGACGACAGGGTTCGAGGAAGTTGCTGGCGCCGGGGCGGAGGTATGGTCGGCTGACGGCCGCTTCCGCGTCGAGATCAAGGAGCATGTGCTCGACCGGCCGACTCAGCTGATGATCGCGCAGCCGCTTGCCGCTCCTCCGCTGCCTGGAGTACTCAGTCTCGTTGGCGGTCCGTACAGCCTTCTCAGCTCCGCGGGCGGCAAGTGGGGTGGCACAGTGTCGGTGGCTTTCCAATTTCACCGGAGTGACTCCGCTGCCGCCCGGTGGCTCCGGAGTGCTGAGCAGGTGGACATCGTTCGGCTCGATGTTCGTACGGAAAGGTGGGCCAGCCTCGGCGCACGCGTTCAGCCCGAGGACTTTCTCGTTACGGCGGACACACTTCAGCCGGGCCTCTTTGCACTCGTGGCGCGCTTTACTGAGGGCCCAAAGGCCGCGAGTGGTTGATTGTGCGGCAGGGCACGTAGGGGTTCCGAGGTGAGCCCAGCAGCCGCCAATAGTTGATCTTGAGGCGTTAGCCTCGCGCTTCCACGAACGTGCTCGTCCATACCTTGATCAAATAAGCGGAGAGTGCTCCTGACCTGCAACGATGGGACTTGTCTAGGGTCCTTTTGGCTGCACGGAAAGAAGCACTCTCCAGGTGAGCAAGCGTATCGGGTTGTACCCGCGTGTCCGCGTCGAGGGCGGTGGCCGAGGGGTGGTCTCGCAGGCCGGGGCGGTGCTGCTGGTCGAGACGGTCCGCAAGGTGGGCCTGGACGGTGCGATATCGGCGGCACTGGCGCCGTGGCGCAAGCCGCGGACGGTGCACGATCCGGGCAAGGTCCTGCTGGATGTCGCGCTCGGAGTCGCTCTGGGCGGGGACTGCCTGGCCGATGTCGCCATGCTGCGGGCCGAGCCCGACGTGTTCGGCCCGGTGGCGTCCGACCCCACTGTCTCCCGGCTCATCGACGCCCTCGCCACAGCCGGGCCGAAGGCGCTCACCGCGATCCGTACGGCGCGGGCCGACGTACGCACGCGGGTCTGGGAGCTGGCCGGTAAAGACAGTCCGGCCGCCGACGGGCACGTGATCGTGGACATCGACGGGGTGCTGGTCCTCGCGCACTCCGAGAAGCAGGACGCCACCGCGACCTGGAAGAAGACCTTCGGCCATCACCCGCTCGTCGCGTTCATCGACCACGGCCAGGCCGGGTCCGGGGAGCCGGTGGCCGCCCTGCTGCGGCCCGGCAACGCAGGCTCCAACACCGCGAGCGATCACATCACCACCACTGGGCTCGCCCTGGCCCAACTGCCCAAACACCTGCGGCGGGGCCGGAAGACGCTGATCCGCACCGACTCCGCCGGCGGCACCCACGCCTTCCTGGACTGGCTCTCCCGGCGGGGCCGGTGGCTGTCGTATTCCGTCGGAATGACCATCACCGACGCCATCCACCAGGCCGTTCTGAAGATCCCGAAGAAGGCGTGGACGCCGGCCTGCGACGCCGGCGGCACCGAGTGGCCCGGCGCCTGGGTCGCGGAGATCACCGACATGCCCGACCTCACCTCCTGGCCGAAGGGGATGCGGCTGATCGTCCGCAAGGAACGCCCGCACCCCGGCGCCCAGTTGCGCTTCACCGACCTCGACGGACTGCGGCTGACGTGCTTCGCGACCAACACCCAAGGCGGCCAGCTCGCCGACCTCGAACTGCGTCACCGCCGACGGGCCCGCTGCGAGGACCGCATCCGAAACGCCCGCCACACCGGCCTGCGCAACCTGCCCCTGCACGACACCGCACAGAACCAGATCTGGCTGGAGATCGTCTCCCTCGCACTCGACCTCCTCGCCTGGATGCCGATGCTCGCCCTGACCGGCACCACCCGCCGCTGGGAACCCAAGAAGCTCCGCCTGCGCCTGTTCTCCGCCGCCGCACAGCTGGTGAACACCGGCCGCCGCCGCTGGCTCCGCTTCACTGCCCGATGGCCCTGGACCGACGTCATCACCCACGCGATCGACAGGCTCCACATCCTCCCGAACCCTGGCTGACCAGCTACTTCGACCGTCCCAACAACCCGCACCACCACACCGGCGAAGTGGAACCCGGCGCCCACCCGACGCGACAGCCGGGCCCTCCACCTGCCTCAGCCCCGAAAAGACCCCACCACACAGACACAAAGTCCCCGTCAGCAAGCTGACGGGGACTCATGAACGATCGAGGTTAGCGCTTCCGTCGGGCGGCGGGGTCGCGCTGGGCGACGTGCCGGGCGACTGCGTCGACACCGGGGCGGGCGTATCGCTCCAGGGAGCGGACGGAGGCGTGGCCGGAGCGGGCCAGCAGCATCGGGGTGGAGGTGCCGCCCTCGGCGTCGTGCGGTTGCATGCCCATGAAGGGACCCTGGTGCCGCATGGCACCAGGGTCCCGGGAAAGCAACACCATCTACCGGCTACTGCTGTGCCGGGATTTGTTTCCGCATCTCCGCCAGGGGGATGGACGGGAATGCGGGGATCGCGGATGCGTGACCGGGGACCACCTACCTTCCGGGGGCCTTCGGTACCCGAGCGGATTCTTCCTCGCCCGGGCGATCCTGATGGCGTCTACCTCCTTCTTTCCTTGCGATCAATCTGTCGTACTGCTGGAACCGCGGGACTGCTCACGGCCCCTTTGGGCCGCCGGCCCGGCAGTCAGCGACAAGACCCCTGCATGCGTCCGGCCCTGTCACTCCACTGCCGTGCCACAATCCGCCCCTGTGGGCCGTCCCGCCCGGCAGCCAACCCGAGGACCCTGGCGCATCCGGCCCTCGGGTTCCGCTGCCGTGCCACAACTCGCTTGAACCTGCATGCGCGGCAGTTCGTCCCTGCCGCGCCTCACTTGTTGTCCTGGCTACGAGCAAAACCCTACCCGATCAAAGGGCAATGTCTACTACCGCCACCGGAGATTTCCTCCCGCTGGAGACGACGGGATTCTGTCGCCCCCGTGTGGAAGCTGCTCGAGCGGGCACGCTACCCGTTCTGCAAAGCGGCACAACCGATCCAGGCGGGGTGTACGTGCATGAACGACACAAAGATCACCAACACGGTTGCCTCGCATCGAACGATGGGCGACAGCACGGCTGACATCCATCGGACCCGCGAGATCGCCCGCGCATTCACCAACAGCCTCAGCCCGGCACTCGGACCGGACGTGGCGGACACGCTCGTCCTGGTGGTGTCCGAGCTCGTCACCAACGCCGTGCGCCACGGCGGCGGCCGCTACACCCTCGAACTGTCCGCCAGCCCTGATGCGGTGAGCGCCGCGGTCAGCGACCCCAATCCCGCACCCCCACGCGAGGTCACCCCCGACCTCAACGGCGGCAGCGGAGGCTTCGGCTGGCACATGGTCCGCCGCCTGACCGACGGCGTGACCGTCACGCCCGGCCCTGGCCCCGGCAAGACAATCAACGCCCTCATTGCGCGGACTCCTGTCCACTCGACGGAGTAGCCCCGGTGTTGCCGCAGAGCGACAACGGGCGACACTCGCAATGGTGGCCGCCCCAGCGCGTCGGACTTCGAGGGCATGGCCGTGCCGGCACACCGCCACCCGGCGGCCAACTGGCACAGGAAGCTTGTGCACGGCGAGGGCTGCTGCCCGTGCCTACCAGGCGGCATTCGAGCGTCTGCTCGTGCCGATGCCGACCCGACGTGGTCGTCAGTGGACTCCTCGTCCGGGGCCCAGATTCGCCCCATCTTCCACTCGCGCCGCTGCGGTCGTGCGCACGCCGTCAGCGCGATGCAAACTCACCCCTTCAGCCGGCAGACCTCGCGCAGCGCGAGCGCGAGGTCGTCGGCCGGGAGCAAGGGCGGCGCGCTGTCACGCGGAGCACTGATCCAGTGCGACGCCGCCGTGCCGTGCTCGGTACAGGGCAGGAGCAGTTGTTGGTCCCGGGAGAGCACGCGCATACCCGGGCCCTGTGCGGTGTGGCCTGTGTCTGCGGGCACCATGACGTAGAGCCGGTCTCTGATGTGGTCGGCAAGCACCGGGTAGCCGCGGCGTACGTCGGCGCCCATCCGATCCAGGGCGGCCAGGCCGAGACCGATGGGCGTGATGACCAGCGCGTCCCAGGCGTCACCGCACCGCGACCACCGGGTCGAGTCGTTTCCCTTGGCCCACAGACCGCGCGTACGGGCATCGACCGCCCTTTTCCCGGCCCATGTCATATCGACTGATCTGGCTTCCGGCACGGTGAACTCCCTGCTATCGCCCGTCGCTTCCCCTATAACAACGTGCGCGCGATCGGGTGGACTCAGTCCAAGATCCGACCGAATTCCTCCGCAAGGGCAGGAAAGCAGCGACCGGCCAGCATTCGTCGTACCGGACGAAGTTGCCCGGAACGCTTTGCGGCTTTGCGTCCCGGGCAGCACGTGTGGGTGGCAGCCACGAGCTCTTAGGGGAGTTGCGGGTCTCGGCCGTCTCAGGCCGCGGCCGTGGGGTTGGGTGATCCGGCGGTGCGGCGGTATTCGGCGTTGATGCGCTGGGCTTCTTCGAGCTGGTCTTCGAGGATGACGATGCGGCAGGCGGCCTCGATGGGGGTGCCTTGGTCGACGAGTTCCCGGGCGCGGGCGGCGATGCGCAGCTGGTAGCGGGAGTAGCGGCGGTGTCCGCCTTCGGAGCGGAGCGGGGTGATGAGGCGGGCTTCTCCGATGGTGCGGAGGAAGGCTGGGTGGTGCCGATCATCTCGGCGGCCCGGCCCATGGTGTAGGCGGGGTAGTCATCGTCGTCGAGACGGCCGAACGAGTCGTCTGCTGTCATCTGCACCTCTCTATGGAACGCGTGGAGGGGCCCTGGTGCCATATGGCACCAGGGCCCCGAAGGAACTGCTACACCATCTGCCGGCCCTGTACTGCGCCGCCTTCTGTGTCCGCAGACCCGACCGAGATGCTGTCGGGGGTGCGGGGATCGCGGTTGCTTGACCGGAGACCACCTCACTATCGATGTCCTGCGGTACCCGGGCTCAAGACTTCCGCCCGGGCGATCCTGATGGCGCCCTGTTCCTCCGTTCTTCCCTCTGATCAACTGCTACCAACGGGTACTGCGTACTGCTGTACTGCGTCTGCTGGTGATGCGAACTGCTCAGTGGCCTGTCACAGCGCCACTCTTCGGCAGCCAGCCCCGTCGCCCATCGTGCGTCTGCTCTGGCTTAGAACCCACTGCCGAACCTCCCGGTGCGCGCGCCCGCAGCCGACGCCTTCACCGAGGTACTGCTCACTGACTTCACTGCTGGGTACTACGAACTGCACTCACGGGTACTGCACTGCCATGACTGCGGTACTGCTCACGGCGGCCCCTGATCACTGCGGGCCACCCGGTCCGGTCGTCAGTCCCGTCGCCGTCCTGCAACAACCCTGGCTTCGAAACTCCACCACCGCACCGCCCTGCGAACTGCAACTGCGGTACTACTGCCCGGCAGTTCGTCTCTGCCAGGCCCTGCGTCTCTCTAGGCTACGAGAGAAACCATAACCACACCACTGACCAATGTCTACTCCAGCCGACATAGATTCTCGTGCGTTCGACAGTGAGGTAATCGACCTCGAACAGCGATGGAGGACGGAAGCAAGCCGGGTTAACGGGCCGCAGCCGGGGCACAAGCCCCGGCGGACAGGACCGGGCATTGAGGATGCAGAGACCAAGGGTGGCCTGATGGACACGATGAGCGTCAGCGTCGCAACCGCTCGCTCCGCGACGTCCGTGGCCGGCGCACGCGAGAGCGCCCGGGAATTCCTCGAAGGTCTCGTACCAGCGATTGCATCCGAGGCCGCCGACACCGTGGTCCTCGTCGTTTCGGATGCTCGTCACCAAGCCCCTGCGCCACGGCGGCGCCTGCACCCTGGACCTGACCGCGCACCCGGACAGCATCAAGGTGGCCGTGCATGACAGCAGTCCGCAGGCTCCGCGCATGCGCACCCCCGGCCTGAACGGCGGCACCGGAGGCTTCGGCTGGCCCATGATCAACCGCCTCGCCCGCGCCACCGCCGTGACCCGCCAGCCGACCGGCGGCAAGACCGTAAGCGCCCTACTCCCCCGGTAACGCCAAGGCGTCGGCGCCGACCGGGGCGACCGACGGCCCCCCAAGGCCAATCCCACAGATGACCGCTGTACCGACGTCCGTGACAGCTGCCTGTATCGCCGGTTTTCGTTCCGACGTTGTCCACCCACCGCGGGGGTGACGTCCACTGCGCCGGAACCGGACGCGGTGCAGCCGGTCAGCGGAGCGTGCGGCGGTGGCGGCCGGAGCGCCGCAGGTGCATCCCCAGGTAGACCAGAGCGGCGGCGAACACCACGATGCCGATGACCAGCAGGTAGAGCAGTCCTTCGGCGACGGCGCCGATGATGCCCAGCACGATCGCCGCGATGATGAGGATCAGGAAGAGCGTCATGGCGCGGACACCTCCTTGAGGAGACCAACGTTCAGCGGCGGGCGAGCTGCCGCTCACCGTTCGCGCCGGGCTGGTAGGGCAGGTCGTAGTGCGCGAAGACCGCCGCTTCGTCTTCGGCGGGCAGGACATCGTCCGTGCCGATCGTCGGGCACTTCTTCACCAGCGACTTGTCGTAATTGACCTTGACGTACCCGGGGCCAGCGATCGCGCCAGCCAGCGGGACGAAGACCAGGTGGTGGCGGGTGGGCAGCCCGACCTGGACGGTGGCCATGGCCGGCTCGTCGGTGCTGGTGTCCACGTAGACCGCTTCCATCGTGCCGATCTTATGGCCGCCCGCGTCGACAACGTCGTGGGTGCGCCACTCACGGATATCCGCGATCTGGATCATCCCGGTTCCCTTCGCACGGCGGTGCCCAAGCTCTACACATCGTCAGCGTTGGCTGCCGAGCCGAGCTGCGACAACGACACCCGCCCCGCCGCCCCGCATGAACCCGGGTAACCGCCTGCGCACATCGAGAAGGTCAGCGGTTCAAGCGCGCAACGAGGTGCCTGGTTGCACGGCCAGAGGCCAGCCCCACCGCGGCCGACCCCTGGAGACCGTGGTCACGCCCACTCACACCCTGGATGCCCACAAGACACGCCCTCTAACAACCCGAGACTCACGACGCTCGGAGGCAGGGCATCCGGGCAGACAGTGACCGTGACGCCCTGGTGGTCGTTGTTCCGCCGACGCGGGTGTGCATATCCGTCCCCCACGGACTCGCGTTGTGAGGGCCCTGCTCAAGCCCCTCAGGGCCTGTCGTCTGCCATGAAGAGGTCAGTGGTGCTTGCCACTGGATGTCAGTGGTTCTGCCATGAGGTGTGTCAGTAGGTGCTGACGTCGTCGGTGTCGGTGAGGCGGAGGCTGTACCGGACGTCGTCGGCCAGTACAGCGGTGCCGTCGTCGGCGCGTACCAGGAGCCCGGCGTCGAGCAGGCCCGCGACGGTGGCCGCGGTCGGCTCCTCGGTGTCCGTGGAGACGGAGCCTTCGTAGGACGCCTGGAACAGCACGGCCGCGTCCTGTTCGCTGAGGACGTCGCGCTGGAGCGGCCGGTAGTGCGCATCCTGGGGGTGCCGCCACGATTCGGTGTGGTTGGCGGGGTGGACCCAGTTCATCTGTCGGTCGGTGAGGACGTCCAGGCGCGGGCTCAGGGTGAAGTGCGCGGGGGCCGCCCGCCGCAGGGCGTACGGCCCGGAGAGCTCCGGGTAAGCCCAGGCGCGTTCGACGGCGTCGGTGACGCGGTCGAGGTTCCAGCCGAGGGACTCGGCGAGGAAGTCGGCGGTGAGTGGGCGGCCGCGTGGGCGAGGGCGTTGAGGACGGCGACCGCGTCCGTGTCGGTGCCGGGGGCGGGCTCGGGCTGCTGCTGGACGTCGAGGTAGCGGGGGTGGTCGTAGACGTCGGCGGCGTACGGGCTGAGGTCGCCGGGGTGGAGGTCCAGGCGGCGGGCCAGTTCGAGGACGACGTGCAGCGGCTGGTTGGGCAGGTGGTCCAGGGAGATGTCGTGTTCGTGGACGCCGAGGAGGTCGGCGAGCTCCCAGTCGGACATGCCCGCGTTGTGCTGGCGGCGGCGCAGTTCCTCGCCCCAGCCGCGGGGCTTGTAGCGCGGGGGCTTGTAGGGGCCGGTCACAGGATGGCCCCCCGGTCGCTGAGGATCTTCACGTCGAGACGGCGGGCGGCCATCCAGTCGGTCCGCGGGGCGAGGCCCGCGCCGAGCGTGGCGACTTCGCAGTGACCGCGGTGCAGCCAGAGCGGATCGACGCCGATGCGCCGGCAGGTCCGCAGGACCACTTCGGTCAGGGCCCGGTCGGAGGATTCGAGCTCGGGGTTCTTCGGGTCGGCGAAGAACCGTCGGCGGGTGCCGGCGCCGTCCGCGCGGCGGTGGGCGAGGTGGGCGGCGATGATGTCGGCCGCGTACGGCGGGAGGAGGGTCTTGCCGGTGGTGTGTCCGTAGCTGGGGCACTCGTCCTCGTCGTGGCGGTCGAGTTGATGGGCCCAGTCGGCGCGGAGGTAGACGGCGGCGTCCGCGAAGGTCGGCAGGTACAGGTACCGGCCGTGCTCGTCGACGTTGCGGCACAGCAGGTGGGAGAAGCGGTCGGGGGCGGCGGTGAGGTGCAGGGAGAGCACGGTGACGGCGGCGGCGTGGGTGGAGACGGTCGCGCGCAGGGCTCGGCAGATGCCGGGGGTGAGCCAGGTGGTAAGCCTGTCGGGGACGGCCGGTCCGAGGGCGGCGGACTGCCAGCGCAGCAGGACGCCTCGGGTGAGCAGGGCGGCCTGGATGGCGCGCAGGCGTATCAGGGCGAGGCGCGGGCTGGCGGCGGTGCCGAGGCGTTCGTCGCGCAGGTAGGCGTTGAGCTGCCGCTGGAACTCTCCGGTGGTGCGGTTGGGGGTCAGCTCGTGGCGGTGGCGGCGTACGAACTCGTCGGTGCGCTGGGCTTCGGCGCGGTAGGTGATGTTGAGCTGGTCGAAGGTGTCTCCGGCGAGGCGGCGGCGGCAGGCGGCGAGGAAGAGGGGGAAGTCGACGGTCGGCAGGGCCGGCCAGTCGGCGCCGATGTCGACGTGCTCGTCGGGGTGGAGCGGCTGCTGGTGGGCCGGGGCGGGCAGCGGCAGCAGGTCGTGAAAGATGCTGATGCCGATCACCCGGACTTCTCGGTGGGGTCCGCTGTGCGGCAGGCGGCCGCCGTTGCGGCGGGCACGACCGAGGCTTTCCAGGCAGTTGCAGGTGCGAGTCGGATCGGCGGGTGAGGACCAGATCAGCCACAGGTCGGCGTCTATGGCGTCGGCGAGCCGGGCGAGGTCGAGTTCCTCGCCGGGTAGCAGCCGGTGGGCGCGTTCCACGATGACGTCGGTGACGTGGGCGGCGGTCAGCCAGGCGGTGACGGCCTTCCACGCGTCGCTGACGCCCAGGCGCGGCGAGTGGACGGCGGCGGGGTTCTTGCCCGCGGCGGCCAGGACGTCCCACACCAGGTCGGTGGTGGTGCGTACGGGGTTGGGGCGGATCACGATGCGGCTGGGGGCTTCGAGCGCGGCCAGGCGCCGGTTGAGGTTGGGGTCGTCGGCGGCGTCGATGACGACGCGGACGGTACGGCGTGGGACGACCGGCCGGGCTGCGGGGTCATCGGTCTGTTCGGCGGCGGGCAGGGTTTCAGTCACGCAGGCCGCCGCCGAGGAGGGAGTAGGCGTTGTGCACCGTGGTCTGGTCGACGGTGGCCAGGTTCTGCTCGGCGCACAGGGCGGCGGCGGTGTGGGTGAAGACTGCCCAGTCGCGCATGGTGCCGTGTCCGTAGGAGTTGTCGACGTCGACGAGCAGTTCGTCGGCGGCCTCCTGGTAGATGGGGTGGTAGCGGCGCATCAGGGCCGGGACCTTCGCCGGGGCCAGGGGTGCAAAGGGCAGGCGGCGAAAGACGCGGGAGCGGAGCATCGGCTCCTTGGACAGGACCTCCCAGCAGCCGTCTCCGCCGACGTAGAGCAGCGCGAAGCGGGTCTTGGGGTGGTCGTGGAGGTGGCGCAGCAGCTCGATGCAGTCGCCGTTCAGCCGCTGGGCTTCGTCGACGACGACCAGGCGCATGGGGGTGGCGAGCAGGCCGACCAGTTTGGTGGTGAGGTCGAAGCGGTTGCGGGAGGTGGGGGTGTCGGCGCCGGTGAGTTCGCGCAGCAGCTGGTCGGCGATCATGCGCATGGTCGGGCGGGAGGGGAAGGTCAGCAGGCACACCTGGGGCCGGTCGACGCCGGGGAGCGCGTCGAGGGCTTCGAGGGCGGCTTCGACGGCGAAGGTCTTGCCGGTGCCGGCCGGGCCGTGGACGACGCCGGTCGCCGCGTGCGCGACGAGGTCGCGGACGATCCGGGCGGTCATCTGGAAGTGGCCGGTGGGCAGGGCGTTGGCCCCGTCCAGGTCGACGAAGTGGCGCGGCATCAGCTCTCCGGGTCGGCGGGAACGGGGGCGGTGGGGTCGATGAGCCCGAGCAGGCTGGTGGAGGCGCGGGCGGCGAGGGCTGCGTCGCGGTCGCGCTGGGTGCGGTCGCGGCCGTCGGCGGCCGGGACGAGCCGGGACTCCGCGGGCGTCGGCCGCGCGCTCGCCGACCCGATCCGCTGCCGGATCCTCCTCGCTCTGCGCGAGGCCCCGGCCCACCCTGCCGACCTTGCCGACACCCTGGAGATCTCCCGCACGCGGCTGTCGAACCACCTGGCGTGCCTGCGTGACTGCGGCCTGGTCGTCGGCGTACCGGTCGGCCGGCGCACCCGCTACGAGCTCGCCGACGAGCGACTCGGTCACGCGCTTGACGACCTGCGCACCGCCGTCGTCGCCGTCGAGGCCGACAAGACCTGTGTCGACGCGAACGAGAAGGGCTGCTGCTGATGACCGCCGAGATACCCATTCGTATAGGCCCGGCTCCGGCCCGCCGCGACGTCCTCGCCAAGCGGATACGGCTGCTTGTGGCCGCCACCATCACCTACAACGTCATCGAGGCGATCGTCGCGATCACCGCCGGGACGATCGCCTCCTCCACCGCGCTGATCGGCTTCGGCCTGGACTCCGTCATCGAGGTCTCTTCCGCCGCCGCGGTCGCCTGGCAGTTCTCCGCCCGCGACCACGCCGTACGCGAGGCCCGGGAGAAGACCACCCTGCGGATCATCGCCGTCTCGTTCTTCGTCCTCGCCGTGTACGTCACCCTCGACGCCGTCCGGGCGCTGGCGGGCACCGGCGAGGCCGAACGCTCCATCCCCGGCATCGTCATCGCCGCTCTCTCGCTCGCGGTGATGCCGTTCCTGTCCGCCGCTCAGCGCAAGGCCGGCCGCGAACTCGGCTCCGCCAGCGCGGTCGCCGACTCCAAGCAGACCCTGCTGTGCACGTACCTCTCCGCCGTCCTCCTGGTCGGCCTGGTCCTCAACGCCACCCTCGGCTGGTCCTGGGCCGACCCGATCGCCGCCCTGGTCATTGCCGCCATCGCCGTCAAGGAAGGCCGCGACGCCTGGCAGGGCAAGGGCTGTTGCGCACCCACCGCCGCGGTGGCACCGTCCGCCGCCGGCGGTGAGGCGGACGCGTGCGGCTGCCGCCCCGGATGTGACTGCTGCACCTGACCGTCCTCGGTGACCGGCAGGGCCCGGGCGTGTCAGGGCCCTGCCGGCGTTCACGATCGTCCGCCCCGGCGCCGCCGCTGACGGCACACTGACGCGAGTGACCAACCTGACCGATGTCCTCGCCGCGGACGACGACCTCCTCGCCGTCTTCCCCCTCCGCTCCAGCGAGATCCGGATCGGCTACGCCCGGGTCTCCACCGGCGGGCAGAAGTTCGACCGGCAGATCGACGCCCTCACCCTCGCGGGATGCCGGCGCATCTTTCCTGAGAAGAAGTCCGGGAAGAACGACCTGCGCCCGGAGCTGAAGGCGTGCCACGCCTTCCTCCAGAGCGGGGACACGCTCGTCGTCCCCTCCCTGGACCGGTACGGCCGCAGCCTCCAGGACCTGGTGAACATGGTCGCCGAACTCCGTAAGCGGCAGATCGGCTTCACCTCCCTGCACGAGAACCTCGACACCACCACCCCCGGCGGAAGGCTGATCTTCCACGTCTTCGCCGCCCTCGCGGAATTCATCCGGGAACTGATCGTGTCGGGCACCAACGAGGGCCTGGCCGCCGCGCGGGCCCGCGGCCGCGTCGGCGGCCGACCCACCGTCGTCAACGACAACCTGCTGCGCGCCGCCCGCGACATGCTGCCCAACCCGGAGAACAGCATCGAGACCATCGCGGCCCTGCTCGGCGTCTCGGTGGGCACCCTCTACAACCACATCCCGGAGCTCAAGGAGCTGCGGACCTCCCGCGTCCCGGCCCAGCTCGAAGGCGGCAGCCGGTGACCGACCAGGCGCAGGAGGCATGGGCCGACGCCCTGGCCGAAGAGATCCAGACCAGGTACCCGGGTGTACGCCTTCAACTCGGGATCGATCGTGGTCCGTACCTCGTGCTGTTCTGGATCTTCTTGCCCGAAAGCGAACGGGGCAAAGGGCTCGGCACCCGAGTCATGAAGCACATCACCGCCGCCGCCGATGTCCGTGGTGTACCGATCACGCTCAGCCCGAGCGACACGTTCGGCGGGGACCTGCACCGACTGCACGCGTTCTACCGACGTCTCGGCTTCGTCCCCAACACCAGGCGCGGCGAGATCGGCTCTCCTCGGGAGAGCATGGTCCGCACTCCACACAGCTCCGCCTCGGTCGGCTAACCCCACTGACACACCTCGCGGCAAAGCCACTGACGTTTTCGTGGCAGACGACACTTCGCCGATTGCCGCCCGATCGAATCGAAAGGAGCGTTCATGGACCAAGCACCGAAGTCATGGGCCGATGCCCTGGCCGAGGGGATACGGACCAGCAACCCGAGCGTGCGGCTTGAACTCGGACTCGATCGCGGTCCGTATCTCGTGCTGTTTTGGATCGTCCTCCCGGAGAGCGAGCGAGGGAACGGGATCGGCACGCGCGTCATGGAGCGCATCACCGCCGCGGCCGACCTGCACGGTGTGCCGGTGGCGCTCGGTCCAAGCGGCAATTTCGGCGGGGCCCCGGATCGGCTGCACGCGTTCTACCGACGCCTCGGCTTCATCACCAATGCCAGCCGCGGCGAGATCGGCTCTTCCAAGGAGAGCATGATCCGCGCACCACGCCAGTTGGCGGCCCGGTGACCTGGGCGCTGAAATCTCTGGTGCGGCGACATCTGACCGAGCGAGCGCACCATTTGTTTCAGTGCGGCGCTCTGCTTGGACCTGGCCGTCGGGCGATAGGTCAGCGTTTCACGCGGTTACGAACGGCCAGGACCGCCAGGCCCAACAGGACCGGCTCGGTCACGCGGGACGCCATCTCGATGTAGGTGCCGGTGGTGGTCAGGTCCTGGCCGGAGGAGCGGAACACCACCGAGTTGAGCGTGACGTTCAGGGCCTTCTCGAAGCGCTCGCCGGTGAACCGGTCCCCCGTGGGGTTCTGGGGATCAGCCTTGTCGATCTCGAAGGTGACCTTGCCTCCGCCGGGCGGCACGGTGCCGGTCGCTTCCTGCTTCGGGAAATCCTTCGGGAGCCCGAAGCCCACGAGCAGCATGATGGTGATGAGCATGGCGGCAGCGAGCCAGCCCAGGGCCCGGGAGGCGCGCAGACCGTAGCCGGACAGTGCCCAGTAAGCGGTCAGAAGGCTCCGTTCGCTTCGGGGGATGTGGTCGGCGTGGCGGCGCATCTCCATCTCCCCGTAGTAGAAGTCGGCCGCCCCCGGCTCGTGTTTGCCATCCTCGAACGCTTTGCGCAGCGCCCGGTACACCGGCGCCAGTTGCAACGGCCCGACACGTCCAGTTCCGAGCACCGCCACGTTCCAGCCCCGGACTGCCGCCGGCCGGCTCGCGCGCCAGTGGTGTTCTTCGGCGAGGGTACGGCGCTGGGTGAACCGTACGGGGCGCCAGCGCCCCCAGTGCGTACGCGGCGGGACTGCATCGAAGGAGCAGTTGCCCTCCAGCCGCAGCTGGTCCAGGTGCACGGTCCCGGTGAACAGGCACCCCGACAGGTCGACGTCCGCGAGGACCAGATGCGCCGCGTCCACGCCACGCAGCGAGGCTATGCGCACCGTGGCGTCGGGCGCGTCGGCCAGAGCCTGTTCTGCCACCGGCTGGCCGTCGGGGAGAACGAAGGGGTCGGCTTCCGCGGCGATCGTGAGGGGGTATTCGAAGACCGCGTGGGCGAAGTCCACCGTGGCGTAGCGCAGACGCAACTCGGCGGTAGACGACCAGCGGGTCCGCCGACACTCCAGGCGGCGTGCGGCGAAGGAGAGGGTCGCCGGGCCGCCGAACACCGCGCCGGACAACTTCATCCGCCCCGCGCACACCAACGGCCCGAGGCTGACCGACTGCTCGAAAACCGCCTGCCCGAACCGGGCATCGCTCTGGAAGGTCGCCGACCCGAACATGGCGTAGCGCTGGAAGGTCGCCGACCCGAACATGGCGTAGTCCTGGAAGGTCGCCGACCCGAACATGGCGTAGTCCTGGAAGGTCGCCGACCAGAACCCGGCGCCGCCCTGGAAAGTCGCCGACTCGAAGTCGGCGCCGCCCTCGAAGGTCGCCGACCTGAACCCGGCGTCGCCCTCGAAGGTCGCCGACCCGAAGTCGGCGCCGCCCTGGAAAGTCGCCGACCCGAACCCGGCGCCGCCCTGGAAAGTCGCCGACCTGAACCCGGCGTCGCCCTCGAAGGTCGCCGACTCGAAGTCGGCGTAGTCCTCGAAGGTCGCCGACCAGAACCCGGCGTCGCGCTGGAAGGTCGCCGACCCGAACCCGGCGTCGCCCTCGAAGGTCGCCGACCCGAAGAGGGCGCGGCCCTGGAAGGTCGCCGACCCGAACATGGCGTAGCCCTCGAAGGTAGCCAACCTGAACCCGGCGTCGCCCTCGAAGATCGCCGACTCGAACATGGCGTCGCCCCGGAAGGTGGCCGACCCGAAGAGGGCGCGGCCCTGGAAGGTCGCCGACCCGAACCCGGCGTCGCCGAAGTGGGGGTGTCCGGTGGCGGGGTCGCGGAGGGCATCGAGGAGGGCGTCCAGAAGAGGTTGGGTGAAGGTGGTGCCGCAGTGGTCGATGTCGGCGCCGGGGGTCAGGCCGGCCAGGTAGGCGTCGCGGTCCGTGTCGTCCAGGTGGGCGAGGCATGCGGTGTGGCCGGGGACGTGGATGCCGCGGCAGCCGACGGGGTCCACCGGCGTGGTGCCGTGGCCACAGTGCGGCCAGGCAGGCGGAGTTGGGGACGGTTCGGAGCTCGGGTGGGGCATACCCGAAGGACGATCCTGCACGACCGGATAGTTGCCGATCGAGCGTCCGAGTCCGCACTGCCATCTTCGCTGCGGCACTGAAAGGCGTCCTGAAATGAATCGTGCGCTACTGAAATCTTCCATGCCGTCCGACACGCGACCCCACCGCGGTCAAGGAAAGCCCACTGACATATCCGTGGCAGACCCACTGACGTTCTCGTGACAACCGACAGGGCCCTCACCCTCCTACCGGCCGGCAGCGCGCGTGCTTCTCGTGCCCCCTGCCCGGCCGGGCTCACGGGGAGCACCATGGAGCTGTGGCTTCCTCGGATGAGCAGGGTCAGGGTGCGGGGCTGGAGCCGGTGGGCCGGGTACATGCGGTCCGGCTGACCGAGCAGCTGCGTGCGGCGATCGGCGAAGCGCAGCGGGCGGCTGTGGTGCTGGCGCAGCGGGTGCGCGAAGCGCACCGGGCGCGGGTGTGGGTGGCCCTGGGCTACGGCGGGTGAGTACCCGCAGGCCGAGCTGGGGATCAGCCGGGCGCAGGCGTTGGGGTCGTCGCCGACCTCGACCTGCTGCCCGCGGCCTACCGCGTGCTGCAAGTCCCCCTCGGTGTACCGGGCGCTCGTGTCAGCAGACGGGCCGAGGGTCCTGTCTGCTGGGGGCAGCGAGGACCACATCCGGCCGCCCACCTTGATGGCGGGCATGCACCCGCGACGCGGGATCGGCCAGGGGGCTGATCGCCGTGGTCTGGGCGCGCCTGCTGGCCTTAGGAAATCGAACACGAGTAGCATTCTGGGGTGGCTACGTACGACTTTCCCGAAGACCTTCGCGCGGCTCAGCTGCGCCTGCACCAGACTTGGGCGGAGTACGAAGCCCTCGGCCGCACTCTCCCCTGGTCGGTGGAGCCCTCGGAGGGGTGGACGGCTCCGAAGGTTCTCTACAGCGACGGGGAACCCCGCAGCCTGCCGCCCAGCCCTGGGTACACCGACGTGCAGAAGGTGGAGGTCGCCCGCCTGCGTCGTGAGCTCCTTGAGTTGTCGGCTGTGGTGTCGACGCATCCGTACTGGGAGACGGTTGAGGTGGGCAAGAGGGTGGATCAGCGGATGGCGCTGAAGCATGTGCATGAGCTGGACGCTGATGCTGACCGGGCGGAAGCGGCGTAGTCATGTCTGGTCTGCCTGCCCGGGTGCCCACAAGACGCGCCTTCTGCAGCCCGAGACTCACGACGCTTAAGACACAGCGCACTCCGGGCAGGCAGTGACCGTGACGCCCTGGTGGTCGTTGTTCGCTGACGCGTGCATGCATATCCGTCCCCCACGGACCCGCGTTGTGGGGGCCCTGCCCCCGTTCAGGGCTCTCACCCCCATGCCGGCCGGCACAGCGGCGGCGTCAGTGCTCCCGCGCTCCACCGGCTCACCGGACGCTGACCAGGCCAGACGCCAGCGAATCCCCCCGCCCGGTGCGGGGGACTGCTCGGCGAATGCGTCCGGTTCCCCCTTGGCAGGGCCAGCTGATACGAAAGTCAGGCTGGCCAAAGCTCCGCGCCGTTGGCGTCCGTGTCGGCGAGGAGCACCAGGTCCTCCTCGCTCACGCGGGCCCGCCCGCGGGCCACTGCGAGCTTGGCCAGGTAGGCAAGGTGGAAGTCGTCGGGGAGGTCTCTGCCGCCCTGGGTGGCCCGGTGAACCAGACGACAGTGTCGTCCGATCCGACGCGGGCCGCGACAAGCTCCTCGGCGGACGTGCTGAGGTAGGTGATGGCGTCGGAACGGATCAGACGGCTTTTCTCCGGCTCGCTGTGACTTGGACTGAGCACCCAGACGTCGGCCATGGTCCCCTCCCGAGGGTCAGCGGTGATCATCAAGACCCATCCTCCACCCGGCCGGAGCTAACGACAGGACGACACCGGGGGTGATCGACGACGACTCGCGCACCTTCGCCCTCGCGCAAACCGGAATCGGGGTAGTGGGCCTCTGCGGAGACCCGCTCGTCGTCGCCTCGCCCGGTGAGAGCGACCACCCGACGTTTCACCCGGCGGAGTGTCCGGGCCCGCCCCCACGCCCACTGCGGTGTCCGTTTTAGGCCGATACCCCCACCGCTGGAGGCCCGCCATGCCACGCCCCATCTGGAGTGGAGCCATCTCGTTCGGCCTAGTGACCATCCCTTGTCGCGTCCTGAGCGCCACCGAGAACCACAGCATCGCCTTCCGTCAGTTCCATGAGGCCGATGGCGGTCGGATCCGGTACCAGAAGGTCTGCGAGCTGGACGGGCAAGTCGTGCACCAGGGCGAGATCGGGCGCGGCTACGAGATCTCCCGCGACACGATCATCGAGGTCACGGACGCCGAGCTCGACGCCATGCCGCTGCCCACCGCGAAGGCCATCGAGATCGTCGCCTTCGTGCCGGCCGAGTCCATCGACCCTGTACGCATCGGCGACTCCTACTATCTGGCAGCCGACGGCGCCGTCGCAGCGAAGCCCTACGTCCTCCTGCGCCAGGCCCTGGAGCGCTCCAGCAAGGTCGCCGTCGCCAAGTACGCGTGGCACAACCGGGAGCGCCTCGGGCTGCTGCGGATCAAGGAGGACGCGATCGTCCTGCACAGCCTGAAGTGGCCGGACGAGATCCGTCCCCTGAGTCCTTGCTCCCCAAGCCTGTGCCCGTGGCCGACGAGGAGATCGAGGCGGCCGTCGACCTCATGGAGGCCATGGCCGTTGAGGACCTCAGTGGTTTCCGTGATCATTACCGCGCAGCCCTGGAAGATCTGATCCGCGCCAAGGCCGAGGGTGCGAAGCCCGAAGGGGCTCAGCCCGAGCCGGCCGCGGCTCCCGTCGTCGACCTCATGTCCGCACTGCTCGAATCCGTGAGTCGCACGCCAGGCCCGCGGCGAGGTCCAGGCGGCGCGGGCGGCGATGATGCGAGCGTCCATGACATGGCCGGGCACGTAGAACGCAAAGCCGCGAACGCGCCCGCCAAGAAGCGGCCAAGGCCCCGGGCAAGAAGTCGGCGGCAAAGAAACGACGGGGCGTAAGTCCAGCGCCTAGGTCAGCCCGTCTTACTCGAGGATGCCCAGTTCCGTGTCCGGGCGGCACAGGGTGCAGGCGCTGACCCCGTCGTGCAGGGCCTGGATCGCGTCCTGCCGGCTGATCGCCTTGCTGCGGACCTCGCTTCCGCCCATGGAACACGCGCCGACGTGCACGGCGACGGGCGTGTGCCCGTTGATGCTGATCTGCACCGTCCACTCCGGCGGCGGCTTCTGCCGCTCGATCTTCTCGTGGATGACAGCCTGCTGCTCCAGGTGCCGGATCCGCTCCCGCACCCGGGCCAGGATCGCGAGCAGGAAGGTCTCCAGCACGCGCAGGCGCGACAGGTCCGGTGGGAGATCAAACGGTGCGGACATGGCGGTGCCCCGCCTTCAGGTCAATCGGTAGGAGCGCCAGCGGCTGCCACTGCGCGAGATCACGCCTGCTGCTCAAGCCGCTTGAGCTGGTACTGCACGGACGAGTGCTGGACAGGCCGACCCGGTGACCGATCTCGCGACCGTCGGCCCCTCCCGTGCTCGTAGATCCACTCCCGGATACAGGCCAGAACTTGCTCCTGCGCTCGGTCAGGTGACCATCACGCGCATCCCTCCCTGTTTGTGGGCGCGTACCGGCTGGGACAGGGCGGCCCGGGCGGCGGTCGATGTCCGGCCGGGGTGGACCAGAAGGGATGCCAGAAGAGCCGGTTGGAGAGGTGCAGCAAGCGACGCCGCACGCCGTGGTGCCGCGCGGGTGGGCAGCGGCAAGCGCGGTGTACGTACGGCCCCAGTCGTACTGCGCCTGCGCCAGGTCGTCGCGGAGCGTGGAATGCGCCATGGCTCAAATTAGACCACGTGTTCGATTTTCACTGCACATCGAAGAGACCAGTTCACTGTGTCGCCCGACGCCGCCGCCCACACCCTCTCCCCCTTCCGCCCCCCGGCCGCAGCACCGAACAAGGCCGACAGCCAGGCGCCGCGTACGCCGTAGGCAGGACGGCGGCGGGCCCCAAGGATGCGCCACCCTGTTGCCACGTAGCAGGCGGGGCCGAATGCGGGCTATCCTGTGTGCGATACCAGACGCACGAGGGCCCCCGCCATGGCGGGGGCCTCGTGTTTGTCAGCCCTGTCCGGCGCTGCGCTCTCTTCGACTTCGTCGATGCGCGGCCAGATCGGTCGGCGGCTTCGGCGGGGCCTTCCGCTCCACCGCCTTGCGCTTCAGCTCTTCCTGGTGGCGCTGGACAGCGGCCTGGTAGCGATCTTCGAAGTCCTCGACGTCGAGGTAGTCAGCCTCATCCATGTGCCTGATGGCTTCGTCGGCCTCGGCGGGCGTCGTAAATCCGGCCACCTGGGGGTTGAGCTGATAGACCCCCTGCCTCTCCTTCCAGACGATCCTCGCGAACTGAAGATGCTGGAGGCCAGGTCCGTCGTCTGCGGGATCAACGTCCACGGCGCCGTCAGGGCGTGCTCGGAGAACAGCCCTTCCAGCAGTGCGCGCCGCTCGGCGTACGGGCGTGTGAGGAGCTCCTGGCCGTCCTGCTGCAAGACGTCGAAGGCAACGAAGTAGGCCGGCCACCGGGCGGCTAGGCCCAATGCCACTGACTTAATGTGACTCGCGAGTCGCTGACCTGCAACGATGCAGCGGTTGGCGTGCCTTGGGAGGCCGCAAAGTCACCGGCATTGCGGCTAGGCCGGCGGCGCCGCGGGCGCGGGTGGCGGCCCGTCGCTGCAACGCCTCGAACGACAACCGGCCTGCCTCGGTGTTCCAGACGACGAGTTCGCCATCGAGGACCAGGCCGTGCGGCAACTGCGCCTCGGCGGCCGCCACCAGGTCTGGCCACCGGTCCTGGACCAGCGCTCCGCGGCGGGTCTGCACCAGCACCACGCCGCCCGCGCCGGCCGCGGTGAACAGCAGCGCCCGATGACCGTCCAGCTTCTGCTCGTACGCCACCCCCCGCCCGCAGCGCCGCCGGGCCCGGCACCGACTCCGCGGCCTGCGCCAGCATCGGCTCAACCGGCGGTCTGAGCCTCACGGGGGCCTCCCTCACGGCTTGCCTGCCCCTCTTCCAGGGTCCGCCAGACCAGCCACTGTGCGGACATGCGTCGGGGCCGGCCGCCAACCACTGCGGCCGGCCCCCTGGTGAGCGAGGCGGTAGGACTCCGGCCATGCCCACTTCCACTCACTCACACACGGTCTTAGCCGGGCCTTCTCCGAGCTGGCCAGTACAGCGTGGTGCGGGAACGAGGGCTTGGATGGACGCCCCGCACCACGCCGCCCTGTCGGCGCCACGCCAGGCACCTGCTCGTCAGCCTGCCCCACCCCCAGCCCCCTGCCCCGACCGGACCGTGGCCCAAGATCCACCCGCGATGAACCGCTCGAAGCGTGCACACTTCCGCGGATTCGGATCGCACGCTCAGGGGCCCCAACGGACTGGGGCCCCCACCCCAACTCGTCCCACCCCGGCACCTGGTGGGGAACCGACCAAATGCGGTTCACGGGGTGACGGAATGCCCAGAACGGATCAGCGGGCCGGGGGTCGGCCGAACGGGTTCGTCCTCGCTCGCGCCGGGCATAAGTTCCAAATCTGGGAAAGCGAGTCGTACTGCCTGCGCGGCATGGCCTCACCCGGCTCTGACCGGTCAAGGGATGGGACCACCCGGGCCCGCCGGTGGGGACGGTGGTTGTGGCGGCGGCCCGGCGTTCCCTGCGTTCCCGAGGAACCTCCCCAGGTTCCGCATGTCGCTCGCGTCACTACGCCGAAGAACGAAAACCTTCATTAAGGCAAGCAGAGACGGTCCGCATAGGCCCAGCGCCAACCAAATATTGGTCGGTGCTACATAAATGCCACCGCCGAGCATGGCGAGGGACAGCATTGCAGCGACGATGAGATTGGTCATCTGGTACGTGTGATGGCGCTTCGCGATGACATCGTCCGCAGCCAGCTTGGCGGCCACTTCCTGCATGGCCAACTGGCGGAGACGGAACTGGTGTGCCCGCTTGGATCGAGGCTCCAGAGCCTTGAGAGCGAGGTCGAACTTCTCAGGGTCCAGTTCGGCCCACTGCTCGGCGACTCGGTGAGCGGCAGCGGTATATGGGTCTGGATCGGAAGCCACCGGCAGGGGTTCCTCAAGGCTCATGCCTGCACCCCGCCGTCGCCAGATCCAGTCGGGGCGAAATTCGCGTTCGTGGTGGCTGGGGGTGGTCCAAGTTCCAGAAGCAGGCTGGCGAGCGCATGGTTCAGGTCGTCAGCCGCCTGCGTAACATCTGCCGCCTCGGCGGAGGAAGACAAGTGGGACTCGTCGGGTTCTTCGAACCTCCGCACCAAAGCGTTGTCCCACGCGTCGGCATGGCCACCGAAGCCGAGGCCGTAGATGGCGTCTGTCATGAAACCGATAGTGGATCCTACGTGTGACGTTCCTACTCCGGCCTGAACTGCTGCCTGCAGTAGCCGCCTCCGGCGGATCGTGCGCAAGAGCCGCGCCCACTTCTCGGCTTCAGCATGACGGGTTGAGTCTGAGCCGTCCCGCACGATTCGGCGTGTCTCATTCAGTTGGTCCAGCCAGTCGCTGCTGCTTCTCATGCCATCCGACCGAGATAACTGGGACGCCAGTATCTGAGACCATCGGCGCCACCTGAACGACCATTGTTTCCTGGCCGCTTCGACCACCCACAAGCCGAACTCGTGGTCCCGTTCCAAGGCTGCCCCCTCTTGCCGCGCTGCGTCGACCGTAGCGGTGGCCACCGGAGAAGGGGAACGTTTTGGTGTGATCACTGCGGACTGCCCGCCCAGCGTCCGTGCCGCAGCCCACCACAACACTCGCCACCGTCATCCGCGCCGGAGCCACGCTCGTCTGCCTGTCCGACTGGCCCAACGGGACACCCGGACCGACGAAACTGGCCTACGAAAGCGCACCGGGAATCTCCACGCCTCTGAAGTTTCCCCGTGATCTCGGACACTCAATCGGCCAGCCCCAGGCCTTCCGACCACTGTGGGACGCCGCACGCCACGCCCTGCCCACCCAACCAAGCCACCCCACGCTCAGCGAGCAGCGCGGACCGCTCGCCGAATGCCCGTGTTCCTGGAGCCCGGCGAGGACCCGCAGGACATGGTCGCCAGCGCCTCGTTCCGCCCCCTTGTGGCGGTTCTCCAGGGCCTGCGTTCGCATGACGAACGTCTGGTCGAGCAGCTCGCTTCCCGGGCGCTCACGAGCGGGAAGCGTAAGGTCCACGTCCGGCGTGACGAGAACGGGCGGATCGTCGGGGCCGGCGGCGCGGGTGACGGCGAGGACCAGGAGGACGACACGCAGGCCGCCGCCGAGGCGGCGCTGCTGCACTTCTCCAGCCCGCGCGACGCCGCGACCATCGCGGCGTTCCTTCGCACTCGGGTGTACCGGCCGGAGTCGCTGGTGTGGCTGGAGGGCTACCAGGCGTTGCTGCGGTGGCGGAAGGAGAACGAGATCACCGGCCTGTACGCCGTTCCGTATGACGTCGAGGTCGAGGTCGGCGTCACCAAGGACTTCCCCCTTGGCCGATGGGTCCACCAGCAGAGGAAGGCGCTGCGGGCCGGGGAGCTGGAGGAGCGGCGCAAGACCCTGCTGAACGCACCGGAGGCCGGGATGGTGTGGGAGCCGGGCGAGGAAGCCTGGGAGAACAAGCTCGCCGCGCTGCGGTCCTACCGGCGGGCCATGGGGCACCTCGCGCCGCGTCAGGACGCGGTGTGGGGCGAAGGCGAGGCGATGGTGCCGGTCGGGCAGCACACGGCGAACCTGCGCCGCAAGGGCGGCCTCGGCAAGGACGCGGAGCGGGCCGCCATGCGTGCGCAGCAGCTGGCAGCGGTCGATGAGGACTGGAACTGCCCGTGGCCGCTGGACTGGCAGCGGCACTACCGCGTCCTCGCCGACCTGGTCGACGCCGACGGCAGCCTGCCCGAGATCCAGCCCGGGGTGCTGTTCGAGGGCGATGACATCGGGCGGTGGCTTCAGCGGCAGAAGAACCCGGGCACCTGGGCGCAGCTTCTCCCCAAGCAGCGGGAGCGGCTGGCGAAGCTGGGCGTGACGCCCGATCAGGCCCCCTCTCCCGCCCCGACGGCCGCGCGCGCGACGAAGGGCCCGAGCAAGGCGCAGCAGGCGTTCCAGCGGGGCCTCGCGGCCCTCACGCAGTGGATCGAGCGGGAAGGCACGGACCGGCCCGTGCCGCGGGGGCACAGCGAACAGATCACGGTCGACGGCGAGGCGGAGCCGGTGACCGTCAAGCTCGGCGTATGGATCTCCAACACCAAGGCCCGGCGCGACAAGCTCGATGCCGAGCAGCTCGCCGCCCTCGCCGAGGTCGGCGTGCAGTGGGCGGGACCGGTGCCGGCCGGTCGCTGAGCCGGACCGTACGAGGTCCCGGGCCACGATGCCCGGGACCTCGTGGGTGGGCCGTGCTGCAACGCGGTGATGCAACAGCGGCCCCGGCTGTTCTCTGTCATTGCGGGTCAGGGGTGCAACCCGATGCGGACCCGGCCTTTTAGGAAGCCGGGAGCCCGGTCTGGAGCAGGCCGCCGGGGCCGAGATTGAGAACGCTGGCGGGGCTTACGTCGATGTCCGGGAGTCTGATTGTGACCTTGCCGAAAAGGGGGTCATCAGCGGGAGCTGCTGATGCGGGAGCGACGGGCGTGAGAAGGGCGGCGAGAGTGAGGGCGAGAACGCCTGCCAGCCGCTTGAATGATGTGGCCATGCGACAGACGTACCCCGGCCGACCGGTGCCGTGCGGGAAAGTCACCCGATGGAGTACGGGTGCCTGCGGTCAGCCGATGGCACGCGCGGGCGGCATCCGGCCGCCCAATCCTGCTGAGGCTGCCGAAACGGGGTGCTGTTCGAGGGCGATGACATCGGGCGGTGGCTTCAGCGACAGAAGAACCCGGGCACCTGGGCGCAGCTTCTCCCCAAGCAGCAGGAGCGGCTGGCGAAGCTGGGCGTACAACCCGCTGAGGCCCCGGCCCCCGCCCCAGCGGCCACGCGTGCGACGAAGGGCCCCAGCAAGGCGCAGCAGGCGTTCCAGCGGGGCCTCGCGGCCCTCACGCAGTGGGTCGAGCGGGAAGGCGTGGACCGGCCCGTACCCCGCGGCGCCGTCGTGGAGATTGCGGTCGACGGCGAGGCGGCGCCGGTGATCGTGAAGCTGGGCGTATGGGTCTCCAACACCAAGACCCGGCGCGACAAACTTACCCAGGAGCAGCTGGACGCGCTGCGGAAGCTGGGCGTCCAGTGGGCGTGACGCGTGCGTTTACCGGTCGAGCAGTTCGGGCGAAAGCCCTCCTCAGAGGCTCCAGGATGACCTCGTCGACTTTCGCCTCTTTCGATTCCCGGGCAGCGGGTCAGACAGCTGCGTCATGGGCTCCATCGGGACGAGGTTGGGGTAGAGGGGGCGCGTGGCGGAGTTGGTCGGGAATGAGGTCGCCGTGACGGCTGCGCAGGTAGTCGAGGGCCTGCTCAAGGGAGGGGTTGTGTTCGATGCCGCTCTTGACGAACTCCAACCGCTGCTTGGCCTCACGCAGGATCTCTGACCAGGTCCGGACCCAGACTCGGACTTTGGCGTGCTCGTAGCTGGTGGGCTGGCTGTAGAGCCCCTCTGGCTGGCCGGCTTGTCGTAGCTGCGGCTTCAGCCTGTCTTTGATGTTGCGGACTACGAGGTAGAAGTCCCAGGTGGTGTCGATGTTGGCGAAGCGTGGGTCGTTGAGGACGGTCTGCATGTAGTCGTCGAGCTGGTTTGCCTGGTCGCGGTCGGCATCGACGTCGGGGGCCTTGAGTTCGATCACGAGGTGGCGGACTCGGTCGTGCTCGGTGCTGTTGGCGGAGAGCATGAGGTCGACGCGTCCCCTGCGACCGGACAGCTGGTAGACGGGCCCGTCTGGGGTCGGGTCCCAGCCGATGGCACGCCTGTGGTGCTCAAGCATGCGGGTCAGGCCGATCTCGCTGCTGCGCATCATGTTGTATTCCTCGCCGAAGACCCACAGTTCGCGTTCGAGGATCTTGTGCAGGTGGTCACGCTCGCCGACCAGGCCGTAGGTCTCCTCGTCGAAGACGAGGTGTTCCAGGACGGTGAGGAACTGGAGCCTGGCGGTGACGATCGACGAGGCCCGGATGATGCTGGAGAGGCTGGTCTGCTGGAGGAGTCCGTGGAGGTGGCTGACGTCGTCGCCGGACATCCGGAGAACCTTCTCCAGGATCTCCACCATCTGGTCCGGGTTGTGGCGCAAGGAGTTCTGGAGGAGGGACAGGGTGAGTCGCTTCTTCATCCTGTCGCCGGTGATGTGGCGGTTGATCGATGTGGCCACGAGATCGAATGTTGCCTGTTCGGCCTGGGCCTGGCTGCCTTCTGCTCGGGCCGGGTAGGGGTAGACCCCCTCATCGATCCACCTGTCGACGACGCGTCGGCGCTGACGTCGGCGGCGATCTTCCAGACGTGAGGAGATCCATGCCCGGGCCGTGGTGAGGAGGGGCGCGAGTGGTGTCTCCCCGCCCAGGGTGATCAGCGGTACCTCGTTGCGGTGTCGGGGCATCGGCGACCACAGCACGTAGGCGGTGTAAGTGAAGTCGCTGTGCTCCGCGGTGGCGTCGATGGTCTCCACGGGCGAGGCGGCTGCGTCGCACAACGCGATCATGCGTTCTGAGCCGGTGCGCCAGTGAATGAGCCGGATTTGGAAGGACTGGGGCTGGCCTTCGTACTCGAAGGTGAGGTCTTCCGACCATTCCTCGTCCTGGACCTGGTCGCGCGGGTTGATGAGCGCGCCGTCGTACGTCACGCGCACGTCGGTCCAGGTGAGTAGGTACGGCGCGAGTGCGGCGGTGATCTGGGAGACGGCCTTCGGCTCCAGGAGGCGGTTGAGGTGGGTGGACTGTTTGCCCCACAGCTCGACCGTCGTTCCGCAGTCGGCTGTATCCGGGGCGGGCCTTGCGTCGATGGACCACGTCGTGCGGCTTCCGAACCCTGATTCGACCGTGGTGAGCATGAGCTGACCGTCCAGGGCTCGCGCTGTGCTGGTCCAGCGCGTCGTGTCGCCAAGAGCGAAGGCCCGCAGGCGTCCGCGGCCGGCCTTGCCGTGCAAGGGCCGCTTCAGCCGTGGTGTCGTCCCGCCCTCGCGTTTCTCGGAGTTTCCCACTCGTCGGAAGGCATTGCGCGCCACCTCGGGAGTGAAACCGTCACCGTCATCGTGCACGACGATCTTCTCCACCCCGTCGATGGCCGAACGCTCGATGGTCACGCCTACCTGAAGTGCGTCGGCATCAAGTGCGTTCCACACCAGCTCGAGGACCGCTTTGACGGCTTCCCTTTCGTGAGAGAGCTGCCGTACGAGGTCATCGCCCGCTTCGAGGAGTACGTGATCCGTCATAGCACCGCATCCTCCAGCAGACCGGAACACAATGTCCATGCCTCGTCGACAGGGCGTAAGCAGCGTGGATTGCGCTGTCCCGCCCGGCCGGGGTCTCCGCTGGGCCCCCTGGAGCGGGCGCTGCCGGGGCCGCCGTAGCCGTGCTTGCTGTCGTTGCCGCCCGGCAGCTTCGCCGCCTCCACCCCGGCGACGGCACGCGTGACACCGTCGCCGACCTAGGTAGTTGGTGGGCGGCCGTGACGCAGCCATCCGGCTATGAGGGCCGGCTGTTTCTTCCCGCCGCTGCCGCAGGCACCCGCGCCTCTTGGGGCGCCCGCGTAGGCAACGGGGTAGCCGTCGGCGCGAGCGGGCCGCGGCGGCCGCGGCTGCCGCTGGACCTGGTGGCGCCGGCTGGAAGAGACGACTCCGGGGCGTGTCTGCGAGAGCGGCGTGTCGTTGGGGCAGCCGTGAAGAAGATCCATTCCCTCGCCCTCTCCTTTGGCCTGGTCGCCGCGCTGACCGGAACCGCGCAGGCCACCGGGCAGCCCGGCCGTGCGCCGCTGCCGACCAACCAGATCACGAACGTGATCAGCGGCTACGTCATCGACAGCGCCGGGAAGACCGGCAGCAACCGGGTGCCGGTCTACATCTACAGGGACGCCGCCAACCCTTCCGACAACCTGAGGTGGAGGTATGACCCGGCCACCCAGCACATCGTCAACATCGCGACCGGCTACGCCCTCGACAGCGGCGGCGACACCAGCAGGCCCGTGGTGCAGGTCTACGCCTACAAGGACGCCACCGGCCCGTCGAACAACCTGAAGTGGAGGTGGGACGCCGACAGGCAGCACATCGTCAACGTCGCCACCGGCTACGCCCTCGACGCCGGACCCATCCGCTCGACCAGCCCCAGCTCGCAGTCCCTCTTCGCGTACTGGGACAACACCAGCACCTCGGACACCCTCAGGTGGAAGACCGACATCTTCAACTGACCCCGGTGGAAGGCTGGCCTCCTGCATGGACCGTGCGGTGACATGACAAGGGGCCCGCGCTTCGGCGCGGGCCCCTCGTGCTGATGGCACGAAGGCGCGGTCAGGTGTGGCCGGTGGCCGTCCGGTCGGTCACAAACCACGGTCTGCTGTCGCGCCGGGCACAAACTCGATCAACCTGCCTGGGCAGTACACCTAGGATTTGGTGTCCGAGCCGGCCTTGCCGCCCTGGTTCAGCATGCCGCCGATGGCGCTGAGGTTTCCGCCGCCGCCGGTCACGAGTGGTGCCGCCTTGCCGGCGGCGTCGACTGCGATCTGGGCCATCTTCTGCAGGTGTTCGGTGGCGGTCTTCAGGGCTTCCTGGGCGCGTTCGCCAGCGGCCTTGTCGTTGCCGGCGGCGGCTTCGATGCCCTTGGTGAGCACCTGGCTCATGTTGTTGAGGCCGCTCATGTCACGGAACAGGTTCGCGGTGGTGATGGCCTGCGCCGCTTGCAGGGCGACCGGGTCGGGCATCGCCGCGAGCGGCGTGAACTTCGCCTGGGAAGCGCCCATGCCGGCCGCCGTGACGTCGAGGTTTTGCGCGCGCGATGCGGTGGAGACGGGCGCGATGTCGGCCGGCGTGATCTGGATCGGCGAGTCCTTCCAGTTCCAGAAACGGGTGAGGTCGATCTTCTCCGCCGAGTTGGCCCGGCCCAGTACGGCCTCGGCGAAGACGCCCTTGGTGGCGATGGCGATCGTGTTGGTCACCGGCGCCCCGAACGTGGCATCGCCCGGCTGGCGGGCCTTGGTCCACGCCTCTCGTTCCTGCTCACTGCTGAAGTTCCACCGGAAGCCGAGATAGTTGCCGGTGGCGGCGATCGGCTTCGGATCCAGCAGCGTGCCCAGCAGAACCGGCGCGGCGCTGGAGCCCGCCGGCGTGTACGAGTAGTTGGCGAGGATACGGCTGAGCGTCAACTCGTCGGCGTTGGCCCACACCGCCTGGCTGTAGTGGCGGCGGTTGTCGTTCAGATGGTCCAGGACCGCCTGCGACACGTTCCCGCCGCGCACGTAGAAACCGAGCGACGCGACATAGGTGCGGGTACCGGACTTCACCGTCGAACCGAACACCCCGCAGATGGCCGCGCCGCCGGCGTCCTCGGTCAGATCGGGCGCGACGGTGGTGGTCTCGGCGGGAGCGGTAGATCAGGTGGAGTTCGTTGCCGTCGGCGGCGAGGGCGGAGCCGGAGAAGGTCAGCGTGCCGGGGTTGGTGATCGGCGTGAAGCTGCTCCAGCTGGAGCCGGAGTTGGTGCTGAGGTAAATCCGGTCGTCGGTGCCTCGGATGGCGCAGTGCAGGGTGTTGCCGTGCACGCCCAAGGCGGGTGCGCCGGTGGCGGTTCCGGGGAGGGTTGTCGCCCCGGCCCAGACACTGAAGTTGGTGCGCGTGGTGACGTACACCTTGCCGTCGCGGCCGGTGTAGGCCATATACAGCTTGTTGTTGAAGGAGGCCATGGCCGGCAGGAACATGGACCGGTGGCCGCCGTGATCCTTCCAGGGCACCCAGTCGAGCCCCTCCCCCGTGATGGACGGACCAAAGCTGCCGACCTTGAGGCCGTCGTAGTAAGTGCCGCCGCTGTCAGGGTGATCCCTGCTCAAGTGATCGGGGCTTCGCCGACCAACCTCCGTGGGCGGAGCAACTAGGGCACCGGGTGGGGCGGCTGCACCGGCGGCGGGGGCTCCTCAGGCGGGGGTTGCTCGTGAGGTGGCTCCTGAGCCGGCGGCTCCTCGGGCGGGGGCTCCTCGGGCGGGGGCTCCTCGGCTGGCGGCTCCTCGGGCGGGGGCTCCTCAGCCGGCGGCTCCTCAGCCGGCGGTACCTCGGGCGGGGGCTCCTCAGCCGGCGGTACCTCAGCCGGCGGTACCTCGGGCGGGGGCTCCTCAGCCGGCGGTACCTCAGCCGGCGGTACCTCGGGCGGGGGCTCCTCAGCCGGCGGTACCTCGGGCGGGGGCTCCTCAGCCGGCGGTACCTCGGGCGGGGGCTCCTCAGCCGGCGGTACCTCGGGCGGGGGCGGCACAGGCCCTGGTTCCTCCGGCCCCGGCACGGTCGGTGGCTTGGGAGGGTCGGGCGTGTTGTAGGCGCTCCACGCCCAGGCTCCGGCACCCACCAGCGCGAGCACCCCGATGGCCACGACAATCCCGGGCACACCCCCGATGGCACCTCGGGCAACAGTGGTGACCAAAGTGCCGACGCCCGATTTCGCAGCTCGGACGAGGGCTGCCGCGCCGGAAAGGATCGCCTTCGCGTTGTTTCTGATCGTGGGCCAGGCCGCGTTCCACGCGTTCGCGATTCCGTTGCCGACAGCGACTACACCCTGCACAACCCCGCCCACGACTTTTCCGGTCACGTACGCGATTCCGTTGACGACAGCTTGTACGGCCTGCACACTCCCGCGCCTGATCTTTTGGGTCACCTGCGCGATTCCGTTGCCCACAGCGCGTACCGGTGACCCAAAACGCTGGACCCACTCGGGGGCCAGGTTCCAGAGGCGCTGCCCGATCGACGGACCGTGTGCGATCCTCTGGGTCACCGCCTTCGCGGCCTCGACCCCGCCCTCGCGCACCTGCTGAAGCACCTTCTGGCTGTCGCGTATGGTCCGGAGCCCCTCCTTGAATTCCCTGATTTGCCTGGCCGCGTCTCTCTGCTCTCCGATGATCCGGCGGCGATCCGTCACGGTTCGAGCCTCGCCGAGCTGCTGCTCCAGAGAAGTCGACAGATTGTGGAGATCAGAAATATGTCTCCAGGCGGTACGGACCCCCTCATTGAGGTTGCCAGACAGGTTTTTCAATCCGTCCGAGCCCAGATGTGCCATATCCTGTGGAGTCAGTCTCATTCTCAGCAATTGGTCCGGGGTCAAATTCCCGGTATCCGGTGGCACCGTCATGATGGCTCCTCGTTTGGTTCAGGCCGCCCGCCACCCCGAGGGCGTCCGGGTGTCCTCAGCTGGAACCACGCGTCCACCGCGAACACAGACAGCGGCAAGCCGGTCACCGTGTGCCCTCCCGCAGCAACTGTCACGCGCGCCGCTGCCCTGCCGCGCATTTGGGCCATGTCCCTGTCCATGGAGCCGGTGCCGCCCACCAGCCGGATGACCGCTCGCCGGTGGTGACCTCGGTGAGCACCAAACGCTGCAACGGTTGGCGGGAGGGCAGACGTGAACAGCCCGTGTTCACTGCCGTACCGGTCGGCCACGCCCACGTTTCCGGGATCCGAAGGATCGGCCGGAGAGACGATGGGCTGTCTGCCCAGGAAGAGAAGAGCAGAACCTGGCGCCGCCTACGCCGGTGCGGACCTGTCGAACCCCTCCCCTCGGTGGCACCTCCGGCGAGGGGCAAGCCGGTGATCGGGGCGGCGGTACCGGACGGAGGTCCCCGCAGATAGGGATCCGACATGCGCGGCGAATTCATGGAGCACTTTCTTTCTACACTTCGCCGCACGTCGGCCCGTGTCAAGCAGCTCAGTCCGGCACTTCAACGCCCATGTCATTTACCGTTCAACGGCATACATGCCCTGGCGGGTTCTCAGTACCACGCGCCTTGATTAGATTCCCTAACCGGTATCCACAGCGAGAAAGCCAGCAGGGGCCTCTGACACCGGTTTTTTGGTGCGGCGAAAACCCCTCCGGCGGGGCAATGGCCGCGGCTCAGCGCCAGTCGGGGGTGCCTGAGACAGGGAAACCCTCGCAGCCGCGTCCCCAACCTCACAGGGCAATACAACTAGCGCTGACGACGGCCGCCGGCGATCTACACCCACGAGGACGAGCGACCTGCGCGTGCCGCTCACGTACCGCGGCCGGGAACGAGGCCGAAGCTGAGGGTGCCTGCATCCGTCTCCGGACGAGCGACGGACCCAACGGGCATCCGATCCTGGCGCGCAGGCAGTCACCAGAGCCTCGCCCGTGTCGGCGACCACGCGCAGCGCCTGCTCGTTCCACATGCGGCCAGAGCGGTGCACGTCTCGCCGTACAAACCGTCTGTGCTCATGGATGCGCGTTACGCGGCGCTGACTTCTTCCAGCAGCGCAGCAGGTACCGGATCTTGCTGGGATCCTGGCCGGTCGCGTCCGCGATGGCGCCGATCGAGCTTGACATCCATAGGGGCATCAACGCGATGGCCGAAGCCCTCAACGGCTCCTTCAAGGCCGAGCTGATCGAGCACCAAGGCCCCTGGCGAGACGCTGACCAGGTCGAACACGCCGTCGTCCAATGGGTCGGCTGGTACAACACCGAGCGCCTCCACCCAGCCCTCGGTTACCTCCCGCCCGAGGAATTCGAGACCCACCACTACCAACTCCAGGCGACCACGAACGCCGCCGTAAACCACACAACCCGCCGCTACAAAACGGGGAACAGCTCAGGCCCGTTTCCGATCAGGGGGTCTGTAAAAGGAACGGCTCTGGCTCACATTCGGTGGTGACGGTGAGTCGTGATGGTCGTTGACATTCGCGTGAAGGATGTCAACGAGCTTGTGCAGACGGTGTTTTCGGGCCTGGCCCCGCTGGTCATCGAGGACGTGGCCGACGAGGGCGAGCGGATCGCGGTGCGGGCACGGACTCCCCAGGACACCGCGGCCTGTCCGGCGTGCGGGGCGTCGTCCGGGCGGGTGCACGGCTATCACTGGCGGATCGTGGCCGATGCGCCGGTCGATGACCGACGGGTGGTGGTCCGGGTGCGGGTACGGCGTCTGGTGTGTCCCACGCGCGGCTGCCGCCACACCTTCCGCGAGCAGGTGCCCGGGGTGCTGGAGCGTTACCAGCGCCGCACGACCCGTCTGGCCAGGCAAGTCGAGGCCGTGGTCAAGGAGTTAGCGGGCCGGGCTGGGGCACGCTTGCTGGCGATACTCGCGATGGGGCTGTCGCGTCACACGGCTCTGCGCGCCCTGTTGCGGATCCCGCTGCCCGCCGGGCGGGTGCCCCGCGTGATCGGCGTCGACGACTTCGCTCTGCGCCGGCGGCACCGCTATGCGACCGTGGTGATCGACGCCGAGACCCATGAGCGGATCGACGTACTGCCCGACCGCACGGCCGACACGCTGGAGGCGTGGCTGCGCGAGCACCCTGGCGTCGAGGTCGTATGCCGTGACGGCTCGGCGACCTATGCCGAGGCCATCCGCCGCGCTCTGCCCGACGCGGTGCAGGTTGGTGATCGCTGGCATCTGTGGCACAACCTGTGCGAAGCCGTTTTGAGCGAGGTCAAGGCGCACAGCACCTGCTGGGCCACTGTGCTGGATGCGCCTATCTATGACGGACCCCGCGCCCAGACCACCCTGGAACGCTGGCACCAGGTCCACGGTCTGCTCGACCAGGGCGTGGGCCTGCTCGAATGCGCCCGCCGCCTGGAACTGGCCCTGAACACCGTCAAACGTTACGCCCGCGCCGACCGGCCCGAGCGCATACTCCGCGTCCCCAAGTACCGCGCCAGCCTGGTCGACCCCTACCGCGAGCACCTGCGCAAGCGCCGGGCCGAGGACCCTGGAGTCCCCGTCAAGCACCTCTTCGAAGAGATCAAAGGCCTTGGCTTCACGGGCTGCCTGAACCTCCTGCACAAGTACATCAACCAAGGCCGTGCGGACGCCGACCGCAGCCATATCTCCCCGCGGCGGCTCGCCCGGATGCTGCTGACCAGGCCCGACAACCTCAAGGCCGAGCAACGCCAGCTCCTGTCCAAGCTCACCGCCGCCTGCCCTGAGATGACCCAACTGGCCACAGGTATCCGAGACTTCGCCCCGCTCCTTGTCCCTCACGCCGACAATGCCGACGCACTCTCGCGCTGGATCGTCCAGGTCCGCGGCGCCGACCTGCCCCACCTGCATGCCTTCGCCCGAGGTTTGGAACGAGACCGTGACGCCGTGAACGCCGCCCTCACGCTTCCGTACAGCAACGGCCCCACCGAGGGTGTCAACACCAAGACCAAGCGGATCGCGCGCCAGATGCACGGACGAGCAGGCTTCACCCTGCTTCGCCACCGCATCCTCCTCGGATAGCAGCACCCTCTGTCACCACCGAATGTGAGACAGGGCCGTTCGATTGACAGACCCGCATTCGTTCGGCGTACTCGTGCCCCTGCTCCTGGCGGCGCACCTTCTGTGCCATCCGCTCGGAAGCGCTCGGGTTCACAGAACCAGGGCGGCGTCATGCGTGAATCCGCACGCCGATCGCTGCTGTGTGTCAATTGGGCGACGAGTCAGCACGACGCGCTGTGGCCAGTGGACGACTGAGGCGCCCCGAAGTTCTCGGACAGCTGTCCCCATAGGATCGAAGTCCAGAACGGCGGAGAGAGCACGTGGCACAGAAGCGTAGGAAGTTCAGTCCTGAGTTTCGGGACGAGGCGGTCAAGATGGTGGTCGTGGAGTCCCGCCCGATCGCCGAGGTCGCCCGAGAGATACAAGTGAACGAGGGAACGCTGGGCACCTGGGTCAGCCGGTACCGGCAAGAGCATGCCGGGGAGGAGCCTCCCTGAACATCAGCGAGCGCGCCCGCTTGCGCGAGCTGGAACGCGAGAACCGGGAACTCCGCATGAAGACCGAGTTCCTGGGAAAAGCGGCGGCCTTCTTCGCCCAGGAGTACCGGTGACGGAGAAGTACGAGTTCATCGACGGTGAGGCCCAAAACTTTCCCGTGCAGCAGATGTGCACCTGGGCGGGAGTATCCACGTCTGGTTTCTATCACTGGAGATCGAGGCCGTTGTCGGCCACCGCGAAGCGCCGTGCGGAACTGAGGGCCGTCATCCTCCAGGTCTTCTCCGACTCGCAGGAGACCTATGGCTACCGGCGTGTCCACGCCGTGCTCCAGCGGATGAACGTGCAGGCCGGAGTAGAACTGGTCCGCGCGCTGATGCGCGAGCTCGGCCTGGTGCCATGCCAGCCGCGGCCCTGGCGGGCGACCACGATCGCTGATGATGCGGCGCCGGCCACGCCCGACCTGCTGGCCCGTGACTTCACCGCTGACGCCCCCGGGCGCAAACTGGTCAGCGATATCACCTACGTTCACACCTGGGCCGGGTTCCTTTATCTCGCGACCGTCATCGACTGCCACACCAAAGCTGTGGTCGGCTGGGCGATGGCCGACCACATGAAGACCTCCCTCATATCGGATGCACTCGATATGGCGGCCCGGAACATCGACCTCGCCGAAGGCTGCATATTTCATTCCGATCGCGGCAGCCAATACACGTCTCGGGAACTTCGTTGCAAGCTCCGCTCGTTGGGCCTGCGAGCGTCGGTCGGCCGCACCGGTGTCTGTTGGGATAATGCGATGGCTGAGTCATTTTTCGGCGCCCTCAAAAACGAACTCGTGCACCGAACTACGTTCCCAACACGCGCACATGCCCACCGGGCGATCGTCCGCTACATCGAGATGTTCTACAATCGAAAACGCCTCCACTCCGGACTCGGCTACAAGACGCCCGCAGAAGTCCACGCCGAGTACGAGGAGTTGCAGGCAGCGGCATAAGGAGAACCCTCAACACCACTGTCCGAGAAGCGCAGGGCCCTCAGACGCCTAGTAGGGCTTGGTCACGTTGGTTGTGGTTGAGCGTGTCCTTCGGGCCCGGCGTTGCGTTGAGAGGGTGTGACTTGGGCAGCCGGGGGATGGGAAGCGCTCGCACCGGGGCTTTCGGCGCCGGGTAGGTGCCATGTGCCAGGTAATGGCGCCCTGCGTCAGTCAGCACCGCATTCCACACCCCACCTCGCCTGGCTACCTTGGCCAGCCCACGGTTCTGCAGAGCCTGACAGCTGGTCTTGTAGGTGGCGGAGGCCCCCTCAGGGCATCCCTTTCCGACCCACTCCAGCACCGCCAGCTGCCGTTCGTTGAGTGTCTGCTTCATGCCGCGCGCCCTCTACCGATCGACAAGTTCGGCCCGGATGCTGCCAGGGACAGAACCAGTCCGTGCGCCCTACCGGAGCTGATTAGCCCGAAAGGATGTGCTCGCGGGTGATCGGGCGGGAATAGTCGGCGGGCCTCCGGCCCGTTGTCGGATCCTGTGACCAGCCTGTAACCGGTCCCGGCCGTGCCCCGGGACCGACGCCGGCGTTGAGATCTGAAACGCGCGCCCCCGGCCCATCTCCGGGGTGGCTAGCAGGTCCGTCCGTTCCCTGGAGCGGTACGCCCGCTCCGAAGTCGACGCCGTCGCCCTTTCCTCTGACAATCTGTCACTACCGGTTGCCGGTCTGTGGCGCCGCCGACGAGAGCAACGAAAGGTTTCCATGCCCAAATACCTTCACCCAGATGTGTACATCGAAGAGCTCCCTTCGGTGGCCCGCGGCTTCGGCAAGGACCCGGTTGCTGTCTTCACTGAACCGGACTTGGGGGGTGACTACCAATTCTTCACCGAGCCCGGCCGGTATGACATCGACGCTCTGACGATCCCGGACGACTCCATCCGCTCTCTTCTCGTCCCTGTGGGCTACAAGGTCACACTGTTCGAGCATGCCGGTTTCTCCGGCGAGCGGGTTGTGGTCCATGCCGCAACCGAAGTGCTGGCTGGCGGCATCGAGGGCAAGGTCTCCTCTCTCATCATCACCGAGACCACCGTCTGAGCGGAGCATCTAATCGGCTCTGACCTGCCTCGTTGAGGGCCGGAGTCTGAAACCCCCTGCTGGCCTGCGAAACTTCGGCGGTGAGCACCACGCGACGCCGCCCTCTCGGGCAAGGACCGGCCCCCCTCGACGACGACCAGGTGGTGCGCGCCGTCCGTGGCCGGACAGCCGCAGAGCGGGCTGCCGAGGAGATTCCCCAGCAGCCCGCCCCGCAGATCGAGACCGTGCGCGCGACGGTACGGCGCAGCCTCGGGGCCGGCCCCGAGGCTGAGGTCAGAGACTCATACGCAGCCTGGACTGGGTAGGCGTCGGCATGCTGTAGGACCGGGGGGTCGTACTGTGCCGCAGCCTCCTGCTGCTGCCTGCGTTGCTCGGCGGCAGCGGCCATCTGCCGCTGCTGTTCGACAAGGCGGGCGCTGGGTGCGCGACCGTCAGCCCGAGCTGACCTACGACGGGCTGCGGGCCGCCGAGGCGAAGGGCAACAAGAGCGGGCGCCGCCCGGCCGCCAGGGACGAGAAGGCCGACGCCGTGCGCGCCGCGTACCTGTGGGCAGCCAGTCCATCGCCAGCCTGGCCCACGAGTACGACGTCAGCCGCGGGGCGATCCGTACGGCCGTCGCCGACCTTATGCCCGACCACACCGCCGGCCATTTCCTCGGCCGCGCCCCTACCCGATCAGTGGCCGTGCTGAAAAGGCTCAGTCATCAGTGTTGGTTCCCTTCTCGGGATGGATGCTGGGGACGCCTGGCAGTCTGCCAGGACAAGATCGCCCACACCGGCCGATGCGGTAGTTGGGTCATCCCGCCGGGCTAACGCGTCCCCGGGACCCTGTGCCGGTCCTCAACGCCCCTGCTGCGCCCCGTCCTCCCGGGCCGGATTCACTCCTGCGGGGGACACGAAGCGGGGGCCGCCGCACATCGGTGACGACCCCTGGGGAACCCGTCCGCCGGCGCGGGACGGGCGGCTCTGTCGGCGGTCAGCCGGCCGCCGCAGCCAGCCCTGCCCCGAACCGCGGGACATCGTCCGCGGTCACGTCCAGGCGCAGCCGCTTGAAGCGGAGCGGGTGACGGAAAACGCCCCGGTCAACGGCCCGATCCGCGCTGACCTCCGCCACCACATCCGGGCGGACCAGCACCGTCTCCAGGACGTCACAGCTCCCCCACGCCGCCGTGAACCGCACCCCCTCGAAGGGGTGGCCGGGGCCGGCCTCGGCGAGGTGCTCGCCCACCTGTCGGGACACGTCCGGGAGCAGGGGGACCGTCCGGCCCACCGCGCGCAGCCGGCCGACCTTGTCGTAGCGGCCCAGGACAAGGAGCCCCGGGCGGGTCAGGGTGCCAGTGATCGCGCCGATGATCGCTTCGGTGGTGTCCCTGCGGCGGACCTTGGCCCACCCTTGTATCCGGGCAGGTAACGGCTGGTCAGGGGCTTGATCACCAAGCCTTCGACGCCACTCACGTCAGTCCAGGACTCCAGCCACTCCCGAGCCTTGGCCAGGTCCGTCGTCGTCGGGCACAGGGTCCATGGGGCCGTCAGGGCGTGGTCGGTGAACAGCTGCTCCAGGAGTGCGCGCCGTTCCTCGTACGGGCGCGTCAGGAGCTCCTGGCCGTCCCGCTGCAACACGTCGAACGCGACGAAGTAGGCCGGCAGGCCGACCGCGAGGCCGGCGGCGCCACGGGTGCGGGCGGCGGCCCGGCGCTGCAAGGCCTCGAACGACAACCGCCCCGCTTCGGCGTCCCAGACGACCAGTTCGCCATCGAGGACCAGGCCCTGCGGCAGCTGCTCCGCGGCGGCCGCCACCAGGTCCGGCCACCGGTCCTGCACCAGCGACCCGCGGCGGGTCTGCACCAGCACGGCGCCGCCCGGCCCGGCCGCGGTGAAGACGAGCGCCCGGTGCCCGTCCAGCTTCTGCTCGTAGGCCACCCCTGCGCGCAGTGCAGCCGGATCCGGCACCGACTCCGCGGCCTGCGCCAGCATCGGCTCCACCGGCGGTCTCAGCGTCACCCCGGGGCCTCCCTCACGGTTGCCCCTTCCAGGGTCAGCCTCACCGCATGAGCCCGGCCCGGTGGGGCCTGGGCCGCGTCATTCATCCGAAGGGCCGGTGGGGCCGACCGGGGACGGGCGCAGCTCCGCCCCGGCGCAGGGGCGGCACCCTGTGTCGGGGCGGGCATGGGCCGGGCCCAGGAACGGCCTCTCTTGGTCCGCCCTCGGTACGTCAGATAGCGGCTGATCAGGGGAACCCTGATCCCCTCCGCCCAGGCCGTGTGTCGTGGCTGGGGGCGGGGCCGCCGGCCACGACACACGGTTCACGCGGCGCCTGGCGGTTGTCTGTCAGCCCTCGATGGCCCGGTAGAACACGGAGAAGTAGGGGGGGGACGCCACTGGGGTTGAGAGTGATGTGGCGCCTGGGATGCCGTGGAAGTTCCCCCACGTAGTGCCGTCGATGCTGGTGCCGTACGAGATCGAATTGTTCGTGTGGCGGAGGGTGCAGACAAGGTTGTTGCGGGCGGCAAGGGACGGTGCGTCGGCGGTGGTGTAGCCCATACGGACCGGTTTTTCCCAGCCGGTGCCGTTGGGGATGATGATTGCCCCGCCGTCCTTCGCGTCGCGGTAGGCGAGGTAGAGCTTGTCCTTGTAGCACGCCAGGGCCGGTGCGGTCACGGTGTGAGCAAGAGTCGCCATCGCGGCTTGGCTCCAAGTGGCGCCGTCCTGGGACTCATTGGTGTAGATGCCGAAGACGGACCGGGCGATATGCAGTGTGCTGTTGCGCACCGCCAGGGCGGGGGCGGTGAGGGACTGGCCGGGAGGTGCCTGCCCGGGAACCCAGTCTCTGCCGTTGGTGGAGGACAGGAGCCCCGCCTGGCTGTCGGGTGCGGTGTAGGCCAGGTACAGCTTGCCCATGAAAGAGGCGAGCGCCGGAGCGTGGCGGGTCTGGACGTTGGGGACCTCCTCGAAGGCAGTCCAGGTGCCGTTGAGCTTGCTGACGTAGATCCGGTCGTTCATGCCGCGAATCGCGCAGTACACGCTGCCGTCAAAAATGGCCACGGCGGGAGCGTCGGGGGTTTTGGCGGTGGCCCAGGGCAAAATCGGGGCGCACCATTCGCCTCCCTTGTAGGTCTTGATGGCGAGCTTGTCGCTGTGGATGACAGCGGTCCCCTTGATGGTCAGGTTGCGGCGTCCGTCGACGTAAGAATTCGTTTCGAACTCGGGGGAGTACTCGTGACCGGGGTCGGCGGCCAGCGCTTCCATGGCAGCGCGGTTGAAGACAAAGGTGCGCTCCCCCACCAGGTCGTCGTGGATGTAGTCCATGATGTTGGCGATGAGGCTGGCGATGCCGCCCAGCAGTGCGACGAAGTGGGCTGTGTTCTCCAGCGCTTCGGTCACCGCGTACTTTTCCAGTTCCTGCGAGACGTCGTGCAGCAGGTCACCGATCTCCCGCATGTCGTCCATCAGGTCCCGCGGAGGGCCCTCGTCTTCTTCCCAGCACTGGATGTGGAAGGTCAGGACCTTGCGGGCAAGGCCGTCGAACATGATGGTGTTCGCGGGGAAACGATGGATCTCATCCTCGTCGACGCCGCCGAACTTCCCGCTCTTCAGCGTCTGCGCCACCGGCGCGGCGTCGGATGCCGCGGTGGTGGCCCAGTAGATCTCGTCCGACCCGCTCCACTCATCCGTTTCGTCGATGGTGTAAAACCTGTCCAGGGTCAGCTTGGCCTGGATATGGCTCAGTTCTTCCTCGGCCCTGGCCTGGTGCCCGGAGGCCGTCACCAGCGTGGCCCCGTACCCGTAGTCGGCCATCCCCTGACGGAAGTCCTGCGAGTCCGCGCCGGCGCCCTCACCCCCGTCCGTGGGCGCGTTGAGGTCGATCACGTTGACGTTCGGCTGCGCCGCGATCTCCTCGTGCAGCGATGCCAGATCCTTGAACAGGTCGGCCGAGGTGTAGCCCTCGCCGATCGGGCGCGCCGCGAGAGCGTCGGGGAAGATCCGGGAGCGGGAGTCGGCCTCCTGGGCGTAGACCTGACCGAAGTCGCGCACCTCGTCCTCGGAGAGCAGCCGGATCATCGGCCCGACCAGCCGTGCTTCCAGATCCGTCAGCTCCAGGCCCGCCCGGAGCCGGGCCGCACCGTGCAGCATGGCCCCCCACAGCAGATTCGCCCCCCTCGGCGGCGTTTTCTTCCTCTTCGCGTCCTGGGGCAGCACCCCCTGCAGCTGCCCTCTCAGTCGCTCCAGCCGCTCCGCCCGCGACATCTTGAAAGTTTCGGCCGACATGGGCTACTCCCTGGGCTCGACAGTCCACGGCCGGACACAGGCGTGACCGCGGAGCCCGATACTATCCAGAGCGACCACTCAGCGTGACGACTCGCGCACGATCCGTATTAAGTGCTGGTACGCGGCGCGACAGGGCTTGGGGCGTTCCAGGCGGGCCGCCTTGAGCGACACGTTAAGTAACTTCAATGTTACAGTCAGTAACTGTGAGGGCGGGGTGGCGGATCCCAATCCCTGCCGGAGTCGCGGCAGGCCGGTGCACTGCCCGCTCGCTCGCACGCGACAGGGATGGGCTGTGGCGGGCCCGTGAACAACACCTACGCAGAGGCGGTAGCTGTCCCATGGCACAGGAAGCCAGGATCGATGTCGAACTGACGTGGAAGCAGTCCGAGGAGGAGTCCTCGGCGGGCAAGGTGGCGGAGTTCGCGAAGACTTTGCCGCAGGGCCCTTGGTTCGGCACCCCGACGGGCGTGGCGCGCGACAGCGACCGGAAGCCGAAGTACACCTGGCCGCTTCGGTCCGCCCGACCGTACCGGCGGGAGGTGGCCCTCGGTGAGGCTGCGGTCTACCTCGCCGACGGCCACGACGAGCTGGAACGGCCGTTCATCTTCGCGGACGGCTTCAACTACGGCCGCAGTGACCTGCCGGGGCTGTTCGCCCACTTCAACGCGCCCTACCCGGGCAGCGACGCGGGCTTCTTCGAGCAGCTGCTCACCGCGGGCATCGATGTCGTCCTGGTCGGCTTCGAGGAGCGCCACACATACATCCAGGCCAACGCCGGGGTGGTGATCAGCGCCATCACCAAGGTCATCGCGGAGAGGCACGGCCAGGAGCCGCTGATCGTCGGCGGGGTCAGCATGGGCGGCATCATCACCCGCTACGCCCTCGCCGAGATGGAGAGCCAGCAGCAGGACCACCAGACCGCGACCTACCTCTCCTGGGACTCCCCGCACAACGGCGCGTGGATCCCGCTGATCCTCCAGCAGATGGCCTACTTCTTCGAGGCGCTGCCGGCCGAGCCCGGCAAGGTCAAGGAGGCCGAGCTCATCAGGAGCCCCGCCGCGCAGCAGCTGCTGTACGCATGGGTCCCGGACGCGAAGTACGAAGGCCCGGTCGCCGCCTCCAGCGCGCTGCGCACGCAGTTCCTGGCCGAGCTGCGCGACCTGGGCCAGTTCCCGCGACGGCCGCGCAAGCTGGGCGTGGCCAACGGCACCGGCAACGGGACCGGCCGCGACCTGCCGGCCGGCGCGGAGGTGTTCAAGCGGCAGGTGCCGCTGGTCGTCTACGCCCAGGCGAACTTCCAGCCCGACGGGGCAACGCGCCAGCCGATCGGTGAGATGCGGGCCGCCGGCCAGGTCCGGCGGGGCTTCACCTCCTACGTTCCCGGCCTTGACGGCTCGCCCGGTGGCACCCTCGGCTCCTTCGGCGAGATCGCAGGGGCACTCGGGGCTGACATCCCGGAGGAGTACAGGTTCAGCTGCTTCGTCCCCTCCGTGAGTGCGGTCGCGCTGGACTACGACCCGGCCAAGTGGGAGGTCAACCCGTACGAGAAGGTCGAGGCGGCCGACGAGAAGAGCGCGCTCGACGAGTTCAAGTGCGACAGCGAGAACACCGAGCACAGCCAGGTGACCAAGCTCCTGGTCGACTGGATCATGGAGCGAATCGTCCCCTAATACCACGAGCTGGACAGTGCTGGGCCTCGGGGCCGGAAGTCGCAACACGCCCCGGGGCCGCGCCCGGATCCGCCTCGGTGCCAGCAGGTGGGACTTCCAGAAGCAGACCAGAACTGGAAGTCCCACCGTGTAGCTGATTGTGTGTTGGCCCAGGCAGGCTGCCACGCTCCCGGGGCGATAAGCGCACAGCCGGCCCGCGAGTTCCGGTAAGTGTCCCGGGCGGCCGCCGCCGCGCAGGGCACCTACCGGTCCGGTCAGGCGCCCGGGGGGCGGCGTAGGTCAAGTACAGCGCATCGTTGAGAGGGACACACGCACTGCCACACCGTGTGCGCCCCATACGCCCACGGGTGAAGTGCGATCTCTCGTTTGCATGTCAGAGCGATCAGAGGCGGGCGTTCCGGGCGGGGAGCACCGGCACCCTGGCCGCCCTGCCACGCCACCGAACCCCGGGCAGTTGGGGTGGACCATCGACTGGCAGCGCCATTACGTGGGGCTGCGTTCCCTGCTGGAGGCCGGCGGGACGCTGGCCCTGAAAGGCCGGGCCGCAGGGTGGGATGGCCGGCGATGACCCGACCGCTCAGCGAGTACGAACATCAAAGCGCGTGGTCCAGGAGTGCCCCTGCTACCTCAGCCCTGGTCCGAAGACTTGCGGTGGTCGACCACAGAGTCCGGACCAGGGCTCATGATCGTTTCGTGGCCGTTCTCTGCGCGCACACGGTAGGGCGGTGTTCCGTCAGGCCCCAGAACCTCGACGATCTCCACCACATGGTCCTGCTGGCCGACGACCCGGCCGTGCATCACAAGGCGGTCACCCTTGCTTGCGTGCATTGTCAACTCCCCTTCTGAGTGGATGCCCCCCTGCGCAGGCGCAGGCCCGCCACATTGGCGTGGGGTCAGCAGTGCACTACCCACCAGGGGCAGCACCTACCTTTCGCGCCGGCCACCTCCCACCAGATGGCTGATGAAACAACAGGTCCCGGTCGGCCGCCAACCACAACCAGGCTCGGAGCGCCTAGTAGGGCTTGGTCAGGTTGGGGTGGGTGTGGGTATGCCGCGGTGACATGTTGGGCAGGCGCCGGCCAGGTGGCGAGGAGGGTCTGTAGCTCGCGGACGACGTGGTAGAGGCTCAGGCCGGCGCCGTGTCTTTTGGGGCTCTGGCCAGTCGTTGCAGGGTGCAGAAGGCGTGTGCCACGGAGACGAGGGTGACGTGGTGGTGCCACCCGTTCCAGGTGCGGCCCTCGAAGTGGGCCAGGCCCAGGGCCTGTTTCATCTCCGGTAGTCGTGTTCGATGCGCCAGCGGAGCTTGGCCAGGCGGACCAGGGTGGTCAGCGGGGTGTCGGCGGGCAGGTCGGAGAGCCAGAACTGGACGGGTTCGGCCTGGTCGGCGGGCCACTCGGCGATGAGCCAGCACTCGGGCAGTTCCGGACTGTCGGCCGCTTGGCGGACCTCGCGTCCGGCGGGCCGGATCCGCAACGTCATGAACCGCGAGTACATCCGTTTGAAGCCGCTGCGGCCGGTGCCGGGCCGGGAGCCCTCACGCCATTGCACCGGCTTTGCTGCCTTCCGGCCTGCCGCGATGACCAGCTGTTTCACCGACTGCGGCTTGTCCGGGTACTTCGCCACCGGCCGGCGTCCCGTTCCGGAGTACGGCTCGGTCACGGGCACGGCTTCGCCGGGCTGAGCCGACAAGGTCGTGGAGATCCCCACGACGTAGTTCAGGCCGCGGGCTTGGAGGCCGTGCCGGAAGGCCGCCGCGTCGCCGTATCCGGCGTCCGCGACGGCCACCGGCACCTCGATGCCCCACGAGCGGGTCTCATCGAGCATGTCGAGTGCGAGCTGCCACTTCTCCACATGCCCCATGTCGTCGGGAATGCCGCAGGCGGTGCGGCGGGCGACCTTGGCAGGATCGGCCTTCGCGGACCCGGGCGCCCAGGTCTCGGGCAGGAACAGCCGCCAGTTGACCGCCGCCGACGCGTGGTCGGACGCCAGGTGCAGGGATACACCGACCTGGCAGTTGGTGACCTTGCCGGCGGTGCCGGTGTACTGCCGCGACACGCACGCCGAGGCGTTGCCGTCTTTGAGGAACCCGGTGTCGTCGAAGACCAGCACGGTGGGCAGGATGGCCTTCTCCATCTTCCAGGCCAGCCGGGCCCGCACATGCGCGGGGTCCCACGGGCTGGTGGTGATGAAGTGGGCCAGGGCCTGCCGGTTCCCGTCCTCCCCGAGCCGGGCGGCCATCGGCTCGACCGACTTGCGCTGCCCGTCCGTGAGCAGGCCCCGGAGATAGACCTGCCCCCACCGACGCTGGTCGTTCCTCGCGAACGGCTCGAAAACCTCCGCCGCGAAGTCCTCCAACTCACCACGCACAGCAACAATCTCATCCGGAGTCACACCCCCTCAACGCAACACCGGGCCAGAAGGAAACGCTCAACCACAACCAACCTGACCAAGCCCTACTAGAGGTGTTGCGAAAATCAACGGTGTGACATCCGACCGAGCACCGTTACCGAGCCGTGATCATCCGGCGGGCGCCGCGCAGAGCTCGGAGACGATCGCGAACGACGTCGTCACCATCTCCGCCGCCATGGCCGGCGGCATCACCGCGTGCGTGGTCCGGCCGTGCGCCATGCCGTTGCGGATCTGCCGACCGTAGTCGAGGTAATCCGCCTGCCGGGCCGTCAGGATGCCCGCGTCGGCGCCCTGCTTGATGAGCCCGTGCAGCGGCTTCTCGCCCGCCTCCGGGATGCGGTCGCGCAGCACGATCTCCACCGCGATCAGGGAGTGCATGACCGCCACGATGGAGAACTCGTAGCAGTAGTACGACTGGCGCAGCAGTTCACGGGCGGTGCGCAGAACCGTCGCCGCGGCCTCGGGAACACCGTCGGGCACGACCAGGTCCTCAACGAGGTCGTGCATGTCGGCGTAGCTGTCGACGAAGTGGTGGGCGCGTTCATCCGGGACCGGGAACGGCAGCCGCTGCGTGGTCATCCGCGAAGTCTCCCAGCAGCGCGCCCCGGGCGGCAGCGGCTCTTGCCCGGTCGTCGCTCAGCGTGCCGGGACGGAGATTTCTCCCCCATCGAAATGGGCGGTATGTCGCACGTGGCGGACCAGGTCAAGGAGAAACGCGGCGCGGCAGCCACACGGCGGCGGTCACCGATGGTGCGCGGACTCTGTCCACAGGGCCGCGGTTCGAGGGTGTCTTCGAGGCCGCCGCGATCAGCGGGGCGGCCCGTACGTGAGGAGCCCTCATGCCCGAGAACACCGTCACCGCGCCGCTCGCCCCGATGGAGCCGGGAGACATCGCCGACGCCTTCGCCTACATCCGGGCGTTGCAGGCCGACGACATCGACACCGCCTGCGCGGTCGCCGACGACACCGGCCCGGAGCTGCACCGGCTGCTCCTGGACGTCGCCGCACGCGTCTTCATCCCGGTCACCGCCGTGGACGACTGCGACGGGGAGCCGTGCGCGCACTCCTTCCTGGCAGCGGCACTCGGGCGGCTCCTGCTGGAGCTCCTCTGCGACGGCGAGTGCCTGGCCGGTGCACCGGGCATTGCCCAGACCATCGTCCGCTTCACCGAGAACATCCTCACGGAGGAGCCCGGGGACGTCGCCGGCGTACTCCGCCAGCTGGAGGCCATCGGGATGGAGCAGGCGATGGAAGCACACCCCGCACCGGCCGATGCACCCGTGGAGCGCACCACCGGCGTGTAGTGCGCACCGAGCCCGTCGGTGGTGCGCATCGTGCGCGCGCCACCGACGGGAGGTGCGGTGCGCACCGCGCATCGCGTGTATCGAGTGCGCGCATCACGTCGCTGTTCGCCGTCCGCAGGCGGGGGCGGGGGCGGACTCCTATATCACATGCCCCCTTGACTTCGATCTGATCGGCGGTCGGGACCGGCTCTGGCAAGGGGAAACGCTCCGGTAGCGAAGGTGGTCAAGGGGAAACGTGCGCCCACTCCGAGCTGGACAAGGGGTGGCTGGGTTCCTGCCTGGAGGCGGACAAGGGGGGCCGGTTCGCCCGGCCGGAGGCGGACAAGGGGTCAGGCCGCCGGTGCGCACGACCCGGGTGGTGCGCACCGGGTGGAGTGCGGAACATCGGGTGCCGGACATCGTGGTGCGCACGAGAGTGCCCGGCATCGTCGGCTGGTGCGCGCGATCCGGGCGGTGCGCATCGCGTGCGGTGCGGAGCATCGGATGCTCGACATCGTGGTGCGCGCGAGAGCGCCGGGCATCGTCGCGAGGCGCACCGGGTGCGGGGGCGGACATCGCGGTGCGCACCGGAGTGGAGTCCTCTCGGTGGAGCCCATCGGGTGGACTCCACCGAGAGGGGGCTCCACTTAATGGTCTCGGCCGCCCTTCTGTGCGCCCCCCGTGATCGCCTTCACCATCGCGCTCCACGTCTCGGAGAACGGCGGGCCCTGGACCTGGACGCTCCTCCCCGCTCGGCACGGCGTACGGCACCCTGATCACCTGGGCGGGCCTCGCCTGGCCGCCCCGCGAACGGCGTCCCGCCTGCCGGAGATCCTGACGGCGGTCAGCAAGGGGTAGGCGCCGGCGGGCCTGCTACGCGCAATGCCGTACCCGACATCATTCCGGGCATGGTGCGGGGCGGTCATTTGAGCTGCGCTCGTCCAGGCTCAGCACCATTTCTGGGCGACTACGAGGTTCCCGGCTCCTGCTGACGGCGCGTATGCCTACGATGCAAACGTTCGGCGTACTGGAGAGAACAGCACAATAGGAGAGACATGTCCGAAGGACAGATGTCGCCCGACCGCGCGGAGCTGGAGAAGCTGCTCGGCAAGGACATCGACGAACTGCTCGTGCTCCTGGCGCAGTCCGACCCGCGCTGATGGCCTGTTGCAGGTCGTCGAGCCGCCCGGTCCGGTCGAAGCGGTACTGCAAGGTGGTGCCGTAGCTCGTCAGGATCGTCGTCCGGACGGCCTCGTCGTGGGCACATGCGGCGAGAGCTTCTCGACCCACATCGATCGAGCGGTTCAGGTCGTCGAGGGCCTGTGTGTGGTGCGCACGCGTCTGCAGGCCGACCGCGAGGTTCTGCAGCAGCGCCGCCCGATGAGGGTGCTCGAAACCAGCGACGTCGACGGCGGCGTTACAGAGCCGAACCGAGTCGTCGAGATCGGTGCGGACACGCAGTTCCTCGAACAGCTCGCCCACATGGTTGCCGCACTGGGACAGGAAGAGAGCGCGATCCCCTCCGTCAGACAGCGTCGGGCGACTGTCCGCCACACTCTGCGGATCCGGCTGTCCAAGCATCGCGCTCGCAACCAGTGGACCCCATGTGTCCCGGTCATGACTGGCAATCAGGCTCGTGGCCATGAAAGGACGCAGCTGCTCGGGGACGCTCCCGGGATCTCTTGGATAGATCAGGGCGGACAGGCCCGTACTGGCGTACAGATCGCCGACGCATCCTGCGGGATCGGCGCAGAAACGGCACCAGAGAAACTCGGCGAACACCGCCAGCGCTCGACCAGGTGGATCCGCAGGCCAGGCGGCCTGCGCAATGGAGATCAGACGTTCGAACTCTTGTGAAGCCTGCTCATCGAGCACCCCCGCAGGGTCAGCGTCATGCACCCAGCGGCCCACCCGAGCCTGCAGCGCCGAAAGCAACAGTTCCGCCTCGTCCCGCATGCGCCCCCCTCGTTCAACTGGGACACACGCACGCTGAGCCCACCCCTAGTCGGCTCGCGAGTCCGTCAAGCGCGTTTCCCCACCCCGAAACCGAAAAGACAGGTCGATTCCCCTGCTCCCGGACATAAAGTAGCGGAGTGCACGCGCAGGCGCAGGCATCCGCCATAAAGTGCTCTCACGACACCAGGCCGCCATAGGCGGCCGCCCCGCTCTTCATGACGATGCTTTGGGTGCGCAGGAGTCGACGGCCCGCATGCCATCGGAACGGGTCAGATCGATCGTTACCTCGCCGCTGTCGGTCTTGAGGGTCAGACGTCCCGCAGTCATTCGAACCACCTCACCGCAGCGAGTGCCGGTGGGGGTGGTGACCTCGATGACGGGACCCTTCTTCGCAGGGCCGTACCAGGTTAAGCCTACGGCCATGACCAGCAGCGCGGTGCAGGAGAATGACAACACCACACCCCAGAACAGCGCGCCCGCAGCGCGGAGGGCCTCGATGTGGTCGGCGCCGAGCGCAGATCCCCCGCTGCGGGCCCTGTACTCCTTGATCGAGGTCGCAGCGGGACGGCCGTGGGCGGCGCGTAGGAGCAGCATGGCCGACGCCGTTCCGGCCAGCAGAGCCGCCAGGAGAAGGAAACCGACGGCCGCGTCGTACGGCGAGGCCAGCTGCCCCACGTCCGTGCGCCCTTTGAGTAGCCCGAAGCCGATCAGGCCCGCCAGCAGGGCGCCGACACCGTTGCGCCAGGCGAGTGCAGCCGCCCGCACACGCGGCAGCGAGTCCTTGACCAGCTGGTAGTCCTGTAGCGCGGCCACCTGGTCGGCAGGGCCGGCCGGAGGGCCTGGGGTCACGCGCAGGGTCACGGTCCCACTTCCAGGATGACGTTCCAGTACGCGCCGCAGCCTTCCCGCTCCTCAGAACAACCGGGGTGGAACACGGAGCATGTGCAGATCATGTGCACAACGGCCTGCTCAGCCGCTGCCACCGGGGTGGACCTCCGGCGCAGTAAGGACCGGACGACACTGTTGACGTACAGGTAGTCCATCGGATCGCCGCACCGTGGGCAGAGACCTTTGAAGACCACCCCTGCATGGGTCGGAACGGCTACGAAGGAGGCCGCTTGCTCGGCGAACGACGGGCGCGTGACCTCCTCGTAGGGTTCGGGGCCCGCCAGCGTTCCCCGTCCGGCCGAGTCCGATTCGGGAGGTGCGCTAAGCCCACCCGGCTCCCCGGGAGTTGGGGACACGGGAGGGGCGGGCAGCCGCGGCGCCGCCCCCGGGGCGGGCTGCGGATCCAACAAACCATCGGACATGGGTATTCCTCCCGTGTGTGCAGGGGCCCTCACCGGCCCAGGCGCTGAGATAATCCATAACGGGCGTCTTTACGGTCCGATGTGGGTGAAGGGGGTCCACAGTCGGGGCTCGTCGGGCGCGTCGTCCCGTAGAGCCCGTACGGCCCGGTGAAGAGCCGGCGCGGCGGCCTCGGACCGCAGGCGTCCGCCGGTGGTGACGTCCCTGTACACCGCGCTGAACACGCGTGCCGCCGTCTCGTCGTCGACGGACCACAGGGCCGCGATGACATGCCGGTAGCCGGTGTAGTGCAGCGCGGCCGCCAGCGTGATGGTCTCGTCCAGCAGGTTCACTCCGCCGACGGCGGTCTTGCAGGCGGACAGGCCAGCGAAGTCCCCGCGAAATCGGCGCGCGGCCAGGTCGGTGATACTGAGCATCCCGTCGTGCAGCAGCAGACCTCCGCGGGACGGCTCGGAGAGGTCCTGGTCGCCATGGCAGCTGAAGTGCACCCAGCGGTGCCGCGCGAGTTCCGCGTCGACGGCGCCACGTGTGGCGCCAGGGCCCTCCAATAGGGTGCGGCATCCGGGCGGGAAGAGCGCCGTGAGCGCGTCGCGTTCCGCTGCGACGTTGCGCAACCGGGGCTGGCCCGGCGCGTCGTCCATGGCGACCACGAGCATGCGCTCGTCGGCGACGGTCTGACTCGTGGGGGTGCTCGCGGAACAGGTGTTGTCACTGGTGGTGGCATCGCCCGCAACTCGTCCGGCGCGCGCCTCCAGCAGCGCCCGCAGCGTCGGTGTGTACGAGGACACGACGCGGTCGAACACCGTGCGGGGTACTTCCTCACCGGCAGTGGCAGTGTGGTGTCCGGCAGTGTGGAGGGGAAGCAGGGTGAGAGGTCCCGTCGGGCACCACCACAGCCGGGGCCAGGGCGCGTCGGCGGGTGGCACCCGGTTCAGACCCAGTTCGTCGAGAACGGGCTCGGCAACGCTGTCCCACAGGTGTCCCTGCAGGGTCGTGAGCATGTCGTCCGTGCGGCGCTCCGCCTCCATCACTGCGCTCGCTGCGCGGAGTTGGGCCCGGATGGTGGCCGGGTACGGGTCCGTCTCCACCGCGTCCTGCGTCAACTGGTGTGCGTGCCGGGCCTGTTCCGCGGCGTGGAGGACGCCCAGATACGTGTTGGTCCACTCGATGGCCCGATCCAGCGTCAGATCGGGCAGCGCGCGGTTGCGCACGCCCTCCTCGGTCACGATCAGTGCGTCGCACCGCCACCGGCTGACGTTGACGATGACGACGGGGCCGCCGCTCGCGGCCGGTAACAGCGCCTCGAGGCGGGGCGGGCGCAGGAAATCCTCGAAACCCTTCAGTTTCCGCACTCGCCCGATCAGGCCATCCCACTCACGAGCCAGAGCCATGCGCCGGTCCACCAGCCCGCCCGGACTCGTCTCAGCCTCCGTCACGCCATGCTCCCCTGCCTCATCCCGGCGGCTATTCGACACGCCAGGCCCTCACTCCGGCCAGCTTAGGGAGTCGCGCACAGCGGCGGACGGGTTTCCCGCGCATACGCGGCTGCGCATCGTGACTCGGCCCAAGCCACACACCCGTTACGAACTCGCAGACGGGGCATCGCTTGCTCCGTATGAGCTCAACAGGCTCGCGCCGAGGCCAGCGGCCCGCCGCGGGCCAGTGATGTCTGCGAAGCCCTCGACCACGAACTGCTGCCGAAGAACATCGAAGGCACGCGCACCAAGCTGAAACGCCTGGTCAAATCGGCATCATCAGGAAGCAGTAACCGACCAAGGCCCGCGACCAGAGAAACGGATACCAACTCACGAACCGCCCTCTCAGCAGCTTGTGAGCATCGGCGTGGAGCTCTCAGCCGCTGGAGGGCTGGGTGCCTTGCCCGAACGGCGGCACGTCGGTCACCGCGACGTCCAGGCGCAGCCTTATGAAGCGCAACGCGTGACGCCAGGTGCCGCGATCGATCGCGGCATCGGCACTGATCTCCGCGATCAGCCCGGGGACGACCAGGATCGGGTCGAGGGGTTCCCGGCTGCCCCAGGCGGCGTTGAACCGGACACCAGTCCACGGATGGTCGGGGCCATCCTCGGTGAGGTGGTCGGCAAGCTGCCTGGCTGCATCCGGCGTCAGCGGCGTGGTGCGGCCGACGGCACGGCTTCCAGGATTGCGCGGTGGTGTTCGTACGGCTCACCCTTCCCTGGCCAGCCTCTACGGGGCACTCGCCGAGCACGAGAAGGCCCAGGCATACCCCGAGGCGATCGAGGCGGCCCACGCCGACTTCGCCGCCCTGCACGCCAGGAGCCAGGGCGACCACATTCCGCAGCCCCGCCACCACGTCCCCGCTGTAAACCCGTAAACCCGCTGGTCAACGGTGCGCAGGCAGAGCGATGATGACCGCCACACACCCGTACGAGAAGAAGTGGAGCGGCGCCCATGGCTCTGCCCAACCTGACGAAGGCCCAAAGGGCCGAGGCGCTGGTGAAGGCCGCCGCCGTCCGCAAGGAACGCGGCGAGATCCTGGCCGGCCTCAAGGACGGCAAGGTCTCGCTCAAGGAGGTGCTGGAGCGTGAGGACACCGTCGTCGGCAAGACGTACGTCAAGCGCCTGCTGGAGTCGCTGCCCGGTATCGGCAAGGTCCGCGCCGGCCAGCTACTGAACGACCACGACATCTCCGAGCGCCGCCGCGTCCAAGGGCTCGGTGCCCGCCAAAAGGAACGCCTGCTCGAACTCTTCTCGCCGCGGGGCTGAACGATCGCGCCTCGGCATCGACGTCTGACGCCCGGCTCAGGGGACTCTGGCGATCACCTCACGGCCAGGGGCCCCTGTCGTGCGCCCGACCGCCTACGAGCGCGGCCAGGCGGCCGGGACACTCGGCGGCAGCGGGATCTCGTCCAGCCGCAGCCACCGCTCCTGGCCGTTGGGCCCACAGTCTCGGATAGGGGGCCTGCATCGCCCAGCCGCGCACACCTTCACCGCGCAGGGCTGCCAGAGTGAAGGACGCGACGTTCACCCCGGTGCGCCGGTGACTGTCGGCGTGGGCCACCACTTCCGGGTGCTCCACGATGGAGGCCAGCGCCTCCGGCCCGGCGACCGTGTACGTCAGCACCAGATCCCCGCGCTGGAGCACCACCTGCGCCCCGGCTCCATCAGCGAACCGTCGCCATCGATCGGCAACGCCACCTTGCCGACCATCGGACCCATGCCGATCTCACGGACCTCGTCGAACTGCTCCACCGTACGTCCACGAACCGCCCGGAGTCCGGCAGCACCAGTACGCAGTGCCCGTTCCACGAGGCACCCGTCCAGCGCGGCGTGAGCGAGCCGTAGCGGGTCCCGCTTCCGTCCTTGTTCTGGATCACCAGGTCTACCGGCAGCAGTTCAGCCCCCACCCCCAGCTGCCCGTAGGCGTTGCGCAGCGTCATGCAGGCGTCCACGCACACGTTGGCCGGGACACGTCCGTCGGCGAGGGCCACCCACAGGTACGGCAGCACCAGTTCCACCAGCTGGTCCGGCTTCGCGTGCTGCAACATCCGCGCCGTATGGTCCATGCTTCTCCGCAGGGGCAACCCGCCTTCCGGCAGTACCGCAGCCGCGCACGCGGACGCGGTACCGAGGGGCGGGGGGCCCGCTTCTGCGGCGTTCGCTGCTTCCTGCCCCGCTTCTGCTTCGACATGAGCAGAGCCTAAAGATCCCAACCGGCATCGCGACAGACCGCGTTGACCGTGTGAGCGGCACCAGTCAGCACTTCGCGACCAAGATCGATCTCACCGATACTGACTGTTCCATCGGTATAGGGGACGCCGGTTGCATCCGATGTGAATCCGCGGCCCTCGAACCCCGGCGATTACCTGCCGGGCACCGCCCGGGTGCGCGATGATCACCTTCCGGATAGCGAAGGAGACGTCTCATGGCCAAGGGCACGCGGATCACCGGTACGGCGCGCGACAAGATCGCCGCAGAGATCAAGAGCGCATACGAAGGCGGCGCCTCCATCCGGACCATCGCCCAGGACAAAGGGCGTTCCTACGGCTTCGTCCACCGCATCCTCACCGAGGCTGACGTCACTCTGCGCGGACGCGGCGGGGCCACCCGCAGCAAGCCCAGCTCGTAACCCCGCTGCCGCCCGGGGGTGAGACGGCGCCCACGACCGGGCCGGTCCCTAGTCCGGCAGGTTCGCCATGGTCGGGTCGGCCTTGATCCGCTTGGAGCTCCGTACCGTGCCGAGCACGGCAGCCGGGAGCTCGTCCGGCCACTCGTCGGGCTCGACCATGGTCTGCCGGCCGACGGTGAGCACGGACATCAGCAGCCCCTTGCCGACCTGCGGCTGGAGCGCCTCGCGCATCCCACCCTCGCGCGGCGTGATACCCGCTGCCTCCCGTACGGCCTGCTCACAGTCCCGAGTCAGATACGGGTGTGCCGGAGCGGACAGCGCCATCATCAGGTTCATCGCCTCGTGCGCGAGCCCGTCACAGATCCGGTTCCACGTCTCGCGGTCGTAGCCGCCCTCCTTGTAGTAGTCGATCGCGAGGGTGACCCCCTCCATCAGCTCCTTTCACCTTCGGGGCGACCTCGCCCAGGAGCTTCTTGATCTGCTCGTCGTTCAGGTCGTTCAGCGGCCGGCTCGTCGGCACTCAGCATGACGGCGACGCTACCGATCCGCCCACGGTCACCGCGGCAGTTTCCCGAGATCACCCCGGATCAGGGGCCGCCGTGCGCAGGTAGGCACGGGCGAACCGGGCCGCTGGCTCAACGAGCAGGGCCCCACCCTCCACGTCTCCGAGTTCTTCGGCCCGGTCCTCAAACGATGCCGTGGCCTCCAGCCAGGCGGCGAGCGCGAGCGCGGCCTGCGGGTCCAGGGCGGCCATGTGCGCCGCCGCCCCGAACGCCCGCGCGTGCGTGTGCTGCTCCGAGCTGTCCGGCGAGCCGTGGTCGCCCACCTCAAAGGACTGGTCATGTTCGCCAAGCTCAAGAACGCCCCAACCGTCCTTGACGACCTGTGGCCGCACACACGGCTGCTGCTCGGAACCGCGTGATCCCGGACCTGCGTAGCTGCGGGCCAGCCGCATCGCTGCCCAGCTCGGGGCAGGCACGCGGTGGTCCCGGGCTATCACCGGACCAAGGGCGGCGCCCCGCAACTGGCCCCCGCTGCGAACGAGGAGCAGACCGCGTTGCTGACCGCGATCGTCGGCCAGCTCAGGAAGCTCCTGGGACTGGCGAACGTGCCGAGGAGTTCGCCGGCCTGCAGGAGAAGGCCAAGGCGCTCGTCGCAGACAAGTAACTGGCTGCATCATCCCAGCCGGAGCCCAGGACGGGGAGCAAGGCCAGCCCGATGACAATGGTCAGCCGCGGAATCGAAAAGTGTAATCTTCTGAGATCGTCACCCGGATGCCTTTTACCTTTTCCGGGCGTCCTACGTTCCGGCTTTCCTCTGCGATAATTACGGGATTACCTCCGGCCGCCCCGCAGATCTTGAACGTGCTCAGCGAAGAGTAGTTCTCGTGCTGAAGCTCGCCTTCCAGTGGGAAGGCTGCATGGAACCCAAAATCACCCTTCCACAGGAAGCTCCCATCTGCAGTCCTCCCATGCAAATAAAAAGTTTCCGAGCCTCGCCGAGGTATCCCACATGTGAATCCAGTATTTTCGCCCGACCGAAGGAGCCTCCACCCCGCAGACTCATCGACCGAGGGGTAGTACGCGCAGAAATACAGGACCTCCTCGGATTCGTTAACGAGACCCACAGTCACTTTCTTTGGGCCGAAGTACGAGCCTACGAGTGCCCCTGCAAGCACACCTATTGTGTCCCCGGTGGCCTTCCCCGCACCCTTTCCTATAGCACCCCAGACACTGTCCGCCACAACCCCACCCCGCAGTCTTCTCGGTCTCGTGCCCGGCTTGGCCATCACCAGAATGACCCATGCGGTCGCTGCATGTACAGCCATTGACGAGTGGGTTAATGGTGAAGACGTCGCGAATCGTTCCTGCGTTCGGGAAAGACGATTCTGCAAGAGGGTGCATGGTGCTAGTGAACGTAATGTTGCGGGTGAGACGTGGGTGGCGGCAGGGATTTTCCGGAACGCCTGGCGCAGGAGGCGCCCGCAACGACCGGGCGGGGCCGTCCGGTTCACCGTTGTTTGGGCTTTGCCCGCGCTGCTGGTCCCCACGGTCGGATGTCCACCTCGTCGAAAGAACTCATACGAAGTCCCTGTCCAGGATGATTGGTGCCGGGAGGTAGTGGGTGCGATCAGGCATGAGGATGACGGTGGCGTCGAGGGGGCCGTCCAGGCGGTGGCCCCCTACCGTTGTAGCGGGGGGTGATGTAAGACCATTCGAGGTTTCCGGCGATCATCCACTTCAGGGCTTCCAGGTACGCGGTGATGTCAGCGCTCTGTCCTTGCGGCCGGACGCGGAGCTGTTCGCAGAGCTGGGGAAGTCGTCCTCGACGAGGTGGGCGGTGGCTACGATGCGGTCGACGGCGCCTTGGAGGTCGCCGCCGTTGTCGGCCAGCGCGAGCTGGATCTCGTTCATGGTGTCGCCGCTGTAGAGCTCGTTTCGGTAGGAGAAGATGTCGCTGACGGCGATTCAGTGGTGGCCCACCAGGGTGTTGAGGCGCCGCAGCTCGGGCAGCTGTGAGGTGACATCGGTCAGGTCGGTACCGAGTCCGAACTCGGCCAGCGGGAACCAGCACTCCCCCGATCGACACCGTCCGGTACTTCTCGTAGGTCGCCAAATCGATCGCCTTTAAAGAGCGTTTTGTCCCAGCGAGGTTGTTTGGTGGGGTTTCAGAGGGCGAGTTGATGAGGGCTGATGGGGCGGAGGTGCTCCATGTGACGGATGGGACAGGTGCCTTCCTTCGGCAGCCCTTTTCCTTCGGTTCGCTCCTGTCTGATCCCAAGGCGCCCCCGCTTGGCGCTATTTGCGCCCTGGAGAGACGGACTGCCCGACGGTACTACCGAAACATGACGCGACAACGCCCGTATCCCAGTGACCTCTCGGATGCACGCTGGGAACTGATCGGGCCCACATTCACCACCTGGCGGGCCGAGCGCAGAGGCAAGGGCCTGGACATCGGCCGACCGCCCGAGCACGACCTGCGTCGGATCATGGACGCGATCCTCTATGTCGACCGGACAGGGATCCCGTGGCGCTATCTGCCCCACGACTTCGCGCCCTGGGAAACGGTCTACGGCTACTTCGCCGCCTGGCAGAAGGAAGGCGTCTTCGACCGGCTCAACGGTCTCCTTCGTCGTCTGGTGCGAGAGGCCGAAGGCCGCGACGGCGAACCAACCGCCTGCGTACTGGACGCGCAGAGTGTGAAGACCTCCGCGAACGTACCCGCGGTGGGCCAGGGCATCGACGCCGGCAAAAAAACGCAGGCCGCAAGCGCCACATCGGGGTGGACACCCTCGGCCTGCTCCTGGCCGTCTGGGTCACCGCGGCGAGTGTTTCCGACAACGTCGGCGGCATGCACCTGATGTCACACATCGCCGCCACCCACCCGCGCGTGACCAAGGCATGGGCCGACACCGGCTACCGCACCAAAGCCATCGACCACGGCGCACGTCTGGGCATCGACGTCGAGGTCGTACAACGCGACCCAGGCGTCAAAGGATTCAAAGTCATCCCCCGACGCTGGGTTGTCGAGCGGACCTTCGGCTGGCTCATGCAACACCGTCGACTCGCCCGCGACTACGAGACCCACCCCCACCGCTCAGAAGCCATGATCCGCGTCGCGATGATCGACCTGATAAGCCGCAGACTCACCCGCGAATCCACCCCCAACTGGCGCGACACCTGAACCTCGAACCAAACAACCTCGCTGGGACAAAACGCTCTTTTAGGGCGAACGACGTGATGCCGGTGACCGTCAGGCCGCCGGCCGCGCCCCGCAGGTGCCAGGCGGCGCCGAGTCGGCGTAGGTGCCGTCTTCCAGGGGCGCGGTCGCCGTCAGGTCGGCCTTGCCGTCCTTGTTGGTGTCCGACAGCAAGACCTGGCCCCCGTGGATCGGCCTCGCCCCGTGGGCCCGCCGTACACCGTGGTTCACGGCCGTCCACCTCGCCCTGGCCGTGCCGGTGGCCGTGGTCTTCACCGCCGCTTTCATGACGGGGCGCTCGGCCGGATAGCCGCTTCGCCCGAGGAAAACTGACTTCTCCAGCAGGCTTAGCGGCAGCAAGAGACAGCCCTCACAGGGCCCCGTTCACACTGGTCACCGGCTCGTAGGCCCCAGGGAGCCGTAGCACCGGCGGAGGGCGCGGTAGGCGGCCTGTGGGGGCTTCCAGCTGTGCCGGGCCGGGAGGTGCGGGCGGCCGCCACACCGGGCGGGTGCGGCGGCCGTGGTGTGGGATCGGCTCGTGGTTCGAGTCAGTCAGCAGAGCGCGGCGGATCAGCCCGGTGTCACCGAATCATGGGAGTGACTGGGCGTATCGGAAACGCGGCCGGGGGCCGTCGCATGCGACGGATCGCGACCGGGTTGGGTCGATGCCATCGCCGACACCAGGTGTCGCTAGTGTCCTGGTTACGGGGTTTTCTACCAACCGCACGGGGGCGTCGGCGGCCTCCTGCTCGAACTGGGGCATCAGCGAGGTGTAAGTGTCCGTGTGGCTCGCGATCACCCCAACCGGAGAAGTGACCGCTCACCTCGCGGCGGGAAGTACCTCCAAGGTCACCTGGATCAGTCTGGATGGCGCCGCCTGCCGTCTGGACGCACCCGACGAGGTTGACTGAGTCGAGCCCGTCACCGCCCGGCAGCGGTCTGGCTGGCCCTCCATTCAGGAGCCTCGGGCGTGTCCTGGAACTCCAGGAGGTGCTGTCCGGCGAGCCGCTGCAGGGCGGCGCGTACGTCTGCCGGTGTGACGTAGAAGAACTCCCGGCGTAGGTTTACCCGGTTGACGCGGCGGGACTCGAACTCCTGGTGCAGGCGGCGTTCCAGGCCGACGGCGTCCTCACTGAAGATCAGGGCGTGTACGTCGAAGCGGAAGGGGACGGACGCGTCCCCGAGTTCGATGACGCGGTCCATGGGATCGAGGCGCCGGGTCATACCGATCTTGACCATGCGTTCGCCGAACGCTCCGACGTTGGAGATGACGTAGACGTATCCGGCCCGGATGTTGGCCTCGCGGGCCTCGACCGTCTCCAGTTCGGCAACCAACTCGGCGAGCTTTCCTTCTAGTTCGGCGATGGCGGCCTCATCGCCGGTGCCGGAGCGCAGGCGGCGCAGGGCGCCCTCGTAGTGGCTGCGTTCCTTCTCCAGCCGCTGCCGCTCGCGCTCGATCTCGCGCTGCAGGCGCTCCTCCTCGCGCTGCTGGGCTCGTAGCTCTCGCTGCTCCTCCCGCTCGGTCTCCTTCCTCACCAGGTAGTCCGCCGTCAGCTCCAACTCCTGGACCCGCAGCTGGTGGTAGTCATCGCCGATGCGGATCTGCATGGTGGCGCCGAGCCGGGCGATCGACTCCCGCGTCTTGCCGAGCCGGTCGATCAGCGAGTCGAGCCGGTGCGGCTTCATGCCGCGCACTGCGTTGTCCGCCTCGGCGTTGTACGCGCGCAGCATCAGCTTGGAGAAGTCACGGACCATCTTGCGGCCCTTGGCAGCTGAGCCGTCCACCATCCAGTACTGGTTCCCGAGCACTGCCCGATCGTCCCTCGCCAACTGCTTGTAGCGGGCCTTGAGACTGTCGAGCCGGTCCTTGTAGGCGAGCGCGTCGGCGAGCGGATGGCGGTACTCGTAAATGCCGGCCTCTTGCAGCATCCGCGTCTCATCGGTGAGCACCAGATCCCGGCGCGCGGCCGTGAGGCGCTGTTCGGCCTCCGCCGTCTGGCGAGCTATGTCGTCGGCTTGTCGGCGCACGTCAACCAGGGACTGCGCGGCGCTCTCGGCGGCGTGCTCTATCTTCTCGTCGAGGAGAGCGTCGATCCGTCCGATCTCTTGGAGCTTCTCCTCATGCGCGCGGCGCAGTCGCTGCTGCTCGGCGGCTATCTGAGCGCTGTCGGCTCCGATGAGACGACTCAATTGCTCCGTCAGGTGACGGTTGTCTTCCTGTAGTCCGCGTACCCGTGTTTCCATCAGCGCCAGCTCGCCCGCAAGACGCGCCGCCTCGGACTCCGCTTGCTTACGGCGCCGGCCGAACAGACCCCCACCTGTGGCCGGGACCGTCGCCTGAGGACCGTAGGGGGACTGCTGAGGAACGGGTGCGCTCGGCTGCGGCACGGCCCCTTCCGGGATCCAGATCTGCCAGCCTGGGGGTGTGGGCCATGCGGGATCCGGTTCCCAGCCCGGTGGCGGGCTCCACCCCTCCGGCGGGGCGGGCCAGGTGGGCGGCGGGTTGAACCGGTAGGTCATGGGGCAACGACTCCTGTCGCGAGGGCGAGAGACGGCCGGCGTAACCCCGATGCCGTCCGGCAGCCAGCGGGCCGAGTCGAACGTACTCGGCCTTGTGGACCTTCGTCCTGCCATCTCCTGTTTTTGGCCCTCCTGGCACTAGATCCGACGAGGTGGGTGAGCCGCAGGGAGCCGTTAGACTCCGGCCGCTGTCAGGACGGCCCTCCGCCGGCAGCGAAGTGCCCTTCGTCCTCGAGGGACCGGTCCGGCGCCCCCGGGCACGGCCGACCCCGCACTCTTCTGCTTCCAGAACCAGGACGAGATCGCAGCCTCCCATGCCCTGTTCCACCGCCAGACCGAGAACGGCATGGCGCAGGCCATCAAAGACACCCTGCCCTACTTCCTCGGTGCTGCCGGCCCCGAGCAGGCTCTTCGGCAGCACCGTCTCGGCGACGCCAGACGCGAGGTACGCGCCGCGCAGCGCAAGCTGGACGCCGATCTGCGACAGCGCGAGGTCTTGGACACCAACGGCATCGCCTTGCTGAGACTCGCGCAGAGTGAAGGGCTTCTCCGGGACGTTCCCGCAGCCCTCGACGCCGACACGGTGCACGCTTTGCTTCGAAAAGCGCTCACCGTACCGCCCCTCGCCCCGATCAGCTCCGACGTCGGTGACCGCCGTCAAGAGCTGAATGAGGAGCGTCGGACGCTGCGGGCACAGCTTCAGGAATTCGATGCCGCCCTGGCCACCGTCGACCGTTGGCAGCGCAGAAGCTTCGACTTCCTAGGAGAGCTCCACTTTCAGGTCGACCGGCTCAAGACACTCGACCTTCTGGGGCCTGAACGGGATCACGACACCGACGTCTGCCCCATGTGCACCCAGCCTCTCGAACACCCGGACCCGTCAGTCCGGGACATCGTGAGGCTGACGGACCGGCTCTCGGAGGAACTGGAACAAGCCGCCGGAGTTCAACCCGTCCGCCAAGAGCATCGCCAGGCCCTGCAAGCGCAGCGTGACAGCCTCGTCGAGCGGCTGAAGACGAACGGCGCGCTCATGAAGGAGCTGATGGCGAGCGACGAAGACATGACTCGCCTGCAAGAACAGCACCTGCGAGCAGCGCACCTCCAAGGGCGCATCGCACAGACCCTGGCTCATGACCGCAGGCCCACCGACGACGTCGGTCAGCTGCGCAACGCGCTGGCATCCGCGCAAGAAGTCGTGAGCGTGCTCGAAGAACGCACGGCCAATGACGACGTGCCCGCCGAGACGGAGCGCCGTCTCGCGGATATCGCGGCTGACATGACCCCATGGGCGCGCCGACTTCAGCTCGGACAGTCCACAGCTCCGAACGAAGCAGGCATCAGCTTCAACAGCCTGAAAGTGGTCATCCGGCGCCCCCAGGGACGACTGGCGCAGGAACGCGTGGGCAGCGCCAAGAACTACATCGGTTACCACCTCGTGGCCCACCTAGCCCTGCACACCTACCTACGCCGCCACCACAGGCCTGTTCCGAGCTTCCTCGCGCTCGACCAACCCACACAGGCATTCTTCCCATCCAAGCCCCGTGACGCGTCCACTGTTCCGGACGCCGACTGGTCCACCGTCACCGAATACTTCCGGCTCCTCCACGACGTCACGGAACTCAACGAGGGGAAACTTCAGATCATCGTCTGCGACCACGCCAATCTCCCCGACGACTGGTTCCAAGACGCCGTGATCGACAACTGGAGGCCCGAAAACGACGGCACACGCAACGCGCTCATCCCCCCAGACTGGCTCACCTAATGGGACTCGACGGGCCGTGAGGGAGACTACGGTCCGTAGCCGCCAGCAGGTGAGCACTATTCTCACCGGAGCCGTTTGAGCTCTGTTGTCAGACCGTGCCCCTGCTGCTCAATGGCATAGGTCATGCCGTGAGGCGACTCGAATCCAACGACGCCGACCTGGTACATGGTTGTGGCCAGCCCTTCCTTAGTGGCGTATCCGGTAAAAACGTCCGTGAATGCCTCGAATGCATTCTTCGCCGCTTTGGCCGCCTTAGATTCAGGTGACAATGACTCGCCGACCCGACGCGCAAAGATATGTGAGCGTGCCAACGACCAGGCCGATGACCACGGCCGACAAGAGAACGACGGCGGTGTGCCAGGGCGCGAACGAGTCCGATCAAGACTCGTACACCGCTCAGGCGAAACGCGCAGGTTAGCTGGGCCTGGCGTCTTCTTGTGCCTTTTCCGTGTGTGTGGGCTGGTGCGCGTCTACTGTGATGACGACTGCCCGGTGCCCACCGGGCGGTGCCTGGCAGGGGAACGCCCCAACGGGCCGGGGGACATTGGGAGTTGTAGGGATGCGTGTACGGATCGACAGTGGTAGCACGAGCGACGACGGGCCGGACGGGCATGCCACCGCGCGGCTGACCGGCGAGTTCGCCGACTGGCTGGCGCAAGACCGGTCCGTGGGCCCGCATACGGAGATCCGCCGGATCCGCCCGCAGCGGATCGACGGCGCGATGTCCGGCGACCTGGTCGAATGGATCAGCCTCGCGGTCTCCTCCGGTTTCTCCGCCACGGCGCTGGTGTACGCACACAGGTCCTTCCGCGCCTCACTGCCGCCACGCCTCCGGGCGGGAGCCCGGATGGTGGTCGAACGCGGGGACCTACGAGTGGTGGTGGAGAACGGCACCGAGCAGGACCTGGCACGCGTCGCCCAGGTCATTGCCGCCGCGGGCCAGTCCCTGGCCATCAGCCCGCCTTCCCCGTCCGCCACAGGCGGCACGCCACCGCAGGGCCCGGAGTAATGCCTGTTCCTGACCCCGCCCGCAGCCGGGCCGTACTGATCGGCATCGAAGCCTACCGTCACCCGGACCTCGAGCCGCTGCCCGCCGCGGCGGCCGGAGCCAGGCGACTGGCCGCCCTGCTGCGCGACCACACCGTCTGGGGACTGTCTGCGGGAAATGTCACCGAACTCGGGTCGGAGGCCTCCGCTCCGCAGATCCTGCGGGCGGTGCTCGAAGCGGCCGAGCAGGCCACCGACACACTGCTGGTGTACTTCGCTGGGCACGGACTGCGCGACCATGATGAGCGGTTGTATCTGGCCCTGGCCGATGCAAGCGCAGACCGCCCCGAGATCGGCACCCTTCTCTACCGAACCCTGCGTAACGTCGTGCGCCAGGCCGGCTACAAGGCCCAGTACCGGCTTACCATCCTAGACTGCTGCTTCAGCGGACTCGCTGGCGCCATGACCGTCACTGCGGTGCCCTCCCGCGCCGAGCTCGCCTACGCCTTGGACGAGCCCACGGCGGATCAGGCCGAAGACCTAGACGACTACGGCGACTGCGTGCTGACCTCCGCCCCGCCCACCCGCCGATCCTTCGTCCAGAGAGGGGCCCGCTTCCCGGAGTTCACCGGGGAACTGATCAACGTCCTGGAACACGGCATCACAGCCGCAGGTCCGACGGTGAGTGTGGAAGCTGTATGGAAACGCATCCGCCGCCGCATGCAGGAGCGTGGCAGCCCTGAACCGCAGCAATTCGCTCAGAACACAGTCGCCCGCCAGATCCAGTTCCACAACCGCGCCACTGATCCGCGCCCTCGCCCGTGGCGCTTCCGCTGCCGTGACTCATCGGTCTGGCGGCTGGCGGTGACGGGCGGCCTTGTATGCGTCCGGGACGAAGCAGAGTGCGTGGCACTCAACGCAGCAACCGGCAGCGCCCGCTGGACTCACACCACTGAGCCCAAATCTGGCTGGTGGGGCCCAGAGTTCCCACAGTTTGTGGCGGAAGGCGGAACCGTTTACGTCAGCGACGGTGCACGCGTGCGCGCGATGGACGCGGCAACTGGCACGGCCCTCTGGGAATTCAACCCGCGCGGTCAACCTGACTACTGCACGGTGGACGTGGCCAGTAGGACGGCCTACGTCATCAGCCGATACTCCGAGCTTGTGCCAATGCGCGCGCCTCTAATCGGAGTCTTGACCGAATGGCGAGTGGAGGCTGTGGCACTGAATGCAGCAACTGGCACAGTACTGTGGGCTCAGAAGGTCGACACTGATGGATCGTTGACGGTCAGTGGCGGCGTGCTTTACGTCACCGATGACAGACAGGTGCGTGTGGTGGACGCGCAGACCGGTACGGAACTCCGAAGGCACGCCATCCCCGGCGCCTTCGCTCGGTGGCCGACAAGGGTAGCGTCAGATGAGGCGATCTATCTCAGCTCTCGTCCGGGCGTGGCTGCCTTGGCTGCGTCAACCGGCGAGACGGTCTGGACCCATGTCACAGCCACTTCCTGGGACTTTCCGCCCCTGGTGGTGAACGGGGAGCTCTTGTCGCTCTCAGAGCAGCCGGAACCTTCAGACAGCATTGCCCTGTCGCACCGGACGCTCTACGTCAATCACGGCCCGTACATGCTCGCCCTCGACGCAAGCACTGGCACCAAGCTCTGGACCCACTACCTGGACAACGGCAACGGGATCTTCTGGGAAGCCGGAGCGGCGGGCGGGACCGTATATGCCGGAGCCTCCACCGGAGACGTCTACGCATGGGAGGCGGCCACCGGAACTCAGCTCTGGGCCCGCCACATCGGAGGCCAAGAGTTCTCACCCCCCGTCGCAACAAACGGGTTGGTCTATATTCGCACATCCGACGGTTTCGTATACGCGCTCGATGCCGAGACCGGGCTGGGGCCACCGTAGGTGCCAGGCCACGCAGGGCATCGACGCAGTTGAGCTCGCCGGACACGTCGCCCCCAGTCGGTGGAACGGTCCAAGTCCCGGCTTGAGCCAACACTTCCTTGCCCGTAGGTCCTCGGTTGTGTCGTCGTCGTCTGCGACACCTTGGCCAGCTCCACTGACCGCCCGCCCACAGGACAAGTCGCCCACCCGGCCTATGCCGCGTACGTCGGAGTCCCCGAGACGGGATGCAGGGGCAGATCGGAACTGTACGGGGAGTCGCAGCGGGCGCCTCGTTGCTGGGAACCGACGCAGCGAGGAATCTCGTTCGAATGACAACAGGGAGGAGTCACGCGCCCCGGCGCAGGAATCTGCCCTGCGGCCAGTCTGCCCCGCGTCAGATCGAGCTTCTCGGCGTACTCGAAGAGCAGCGTCGCGTCCTGCTCGAGATCCTCGAAGGTGCAAATGAGGTTGGCGCCGTCCTGCTTCCTGAAGAAGCGGCACCGTACGACGCCCACACCGTCCGCGTTCCACCATGAGGCATGCACGGCGTCGTCGCGCCGGCGCTTCAGTTCGTGCGCGTCACCCCACTGAAGGGTCTCGGCCAGTGCGGCGGCCTGCGGAATGCTCCGGCGTGACTGCGTCACCAGGTTCTTGTGCAGATCTGACCATGCTTTGTCGACCACCGAGAACTCGGTTCCCGCACTCGCGACAGCTTGAGCCTGGTGCCAGCTCTCGCTGGAAAGTGCCATGTCTCGCTGAGAATTTCACCTCGGCGCCGGGCGCGGTCAGCTGCCCGTGGGGAGCTTGCCGACGGCCGTCTTCATGTGGCGGTCCACCAGGGCGGGTGCGCCCACCAGCATCACCGCCACATTGCCCTTGCGGACCGCCATCGTCTTGAGCACCTGCGCCCCCGAGGGCAGTTCCATCGTCGACGTGTAGGCGAACTGTTCGTCTCCGAGCTCCGGGGCGGCGGACTTGACGACCTTCACCTCGATGGGAGTGGTGCCCGCCGTCATCGTGTAGGTGGGGCACGACGTGTAGGCGCCGAACAGTTCGCGCAGCTTGGTGGAGAGCATTGAGGGGCGGTCACTGTGCAGTTCCTCGCCGAGCGTGGCGTCCGTGTCGTAGGTGAAGCTGGTCTCCGCCTTCGCGGCGAACATGTTCTCGTCGCCGTCCTGCCCCATTTTCTCCAGCGCGGGGCAGCCCTGGACCGAGATGTCGTCGAACTTCCCGCTGTCGGGCTCCTCCTGGACCTGGACGTAACCCGATCCGAGGTCGGCCTGAGACAGCAGCAGGGGGCGCAGAGCGCCTTCCGCGAGAGGCTTGGGTTCCGCCGCCGGCTTGGCCCTCGACTTCGCGTCGCCGTCGCCTCCCCCGCTGCCGCTGCCGCTGCCGCTGCTGCACCCTGTGATCAGTACGCCGCACAGAGCGCTGGCCAGGATCCAGCGTCGTGTCCCGGACGTTGAGATGCGCATGAGATGACTCACAACTCCCTCCCCGATTAACCGAACATGACACTACTGCCTCGTATCGATCAGTGCGTCCCGCGCTCCACGCGTGTCGGCGGGGCGGCGCGGCGGGCGGGCCAGGTCTCGATCCGCGTGAGTCGTCCGCTGCGCCCGAGCGTCCCGCGCTTGGTGAACAGCAGGTGGGCGGCGGCCAGCAGGATGCCGTCGGCGTCGCGGGACGGGGCGTGCTGCTGGGCGCGGGTGCGCTCAACCAGGTCTTGCAGCAGTGAAGCCAGAAGGGCAGGTTGCTCGCTGGGGACCCGGTGGGTGGCGCCTTCGACCACATAAACGCGGGCGTGGGAGAGCTCGGCGGCAAGTCGGCATGTGTGGGATGACCCGGTCTTGGGCGCCCGTGACCAGATGGACAGGTGTGTCTTCCAGTGCGGCGAGGCGGCCCGAGACGTCGAAGTCCAAGATCGCGCGGAACCAGGCGGCCGCCACGTCGGTGGCTGGCCGCGGTGCTGCCGAGGGAGACAGATGATCTCGCAGGAAGCGCGTGGAGCGCGGAGCACGGGTGCAGGCTTCGGCGATGGCGGTGCGCGCGCTGCCCACGACACGGGCCAGTGGCGGATGTCCTTCGAGGCGCAGGGCGATCTCGCCGCTGCTGGCGCTCACCAGCAGCAAGCCCGCGAGCGCCACGGGCGTGGTGCGGCTGCCTCTTGCGGCGCCCATCAGTACGGCCTTCCCTGTCAAGTCAGCATGTTAAGAAATCGGAGGAGACTACCTACCAGGTCGGACTCCACCTCGCCGCCCTCTTCATCTGGTCAGCGCGGTGATCCGAAGGAACGACCTAGTCGGAGTGATGGTCAGAGGAGGTCCTGGATGACGTTTTCCGCCGCCCGGTGCTCGGCGGCGGCAGGGTCGAGCTCGCTGAGCGTCAGCAGAGAAGCGTCATCCTGGAGATAGCGCTCCCACGCCTCGGCCATCTGCTCCTGCTTCTCGCGCGGCAACCGCTGGACGTCATCCCGGTTTGCCGGGCTCAGTGCCCGGAGGAAGCGCGCCACGGTGTCTGTTTGATCAGTCTGCATGGGCTGCATCCTTCCAGCGCTCGCGCCGTGAGGACAGCCGCCCGGCCGCGCTTCGCGGAGTGACGCCCGGATAGGTGCGTCCGCCCATCCACCCTGTAGTCCGGCGTCAGGGAAATCGCATCCCCTGCCCGAACACCCACGGCGCGCTCACGCTCCGGCAGGCTTCCCAGCCGTCGACCGACGCCAGCGATAGTCCGCCCCGCGCCGCGTCCTGCGGTACCCAAAAGACCCGCCAACTCACGAGCCGCGCACCCCTCTTGATCAGCTTCAACGCGCTGATTCAATAGGGAACGCGCGATCGACCCCATCGAGTGCGCGGCCACGATGGCCGGGGTATCCGGGCTGGATGCGCTCAGCACGGCTTGCAGGTCGTCGGCCAGGAGCGCTGGTCGAAGGTGAGCACGCGCATCCGGTCGTCTGCCGGAAGGTGGCGGATCACGTCGTCCCACACGGCGGCGGAGGCCGACCAGTCGTGCGCCAGGATCAGCGTCACGTCGCGGCGGCGCTCGGCTCTCGCCGGTAGACGGCGAGGCGCGCGCCGTCCGGCCGGGACAGGTGCAGAGGCTCTGCTGGCGCGGTGAGGTCCATCGGGCTACCCGACGGGGACCGCGAGGTCGACGGTCGAACTGTGAATGGCCGGCGGGGCGGCACCGAGCGTCCTCATGATCTTAAGCATCCGCACGTTGTCCGAGCCGGTCATGACGACCATCGAGGAGCAGCCGAAGGCGCGGGCTTGCCTGCGGGCGTACTGCACCAGTGAGGTGCCCAGGCCCCGGCTCTGCCAGGCGTCCTCGATCATGATGCCGAGCTCGGCCGCGCAGGCCTCCGTCGTGCGGACCAGGTTGGTGGTCGCGACGAGCTGGTGTGGGTCGTCCTCGGGATAGGTGACCCAGGTGAGGCTGCTGTCAGGGCGGGTCAGGTGATGGAACTCGGCGAGGCGCAGTGCTCGCCGGGCGGCTTGGTAGCGGGCGAAGCGCGTCTGAAGTGAGCAGCGTTCATGGAGCGCGTTCACCGCGTCGAAGTCGTCGAGCGTCGCGGGGCGGGTGAGGGTCTGGGTCTCAGCGTGCGAGAGAACGGTTGTTGCGGCGGCTGGGTGTGGCGCGGTGGCATTCAGGGCAGGGGTGGGCACGGTAGTCCTCGGCTCGGAAGCGGGGCAGCGGGGGCTCAGGACACGGTGCTGGACCGCTGCAACCGCCGGTAGCCCTCCGGGGGCTACTGACCGGGGTCCGGCACCAGTACTTGAGGCGCTGTTACCCCGTGGCGGGATCGGGCCCATCGCAGGGCTGGGTTGGCCGCCGCAGGATGCGGCCGGGGTGTCGGCGCCGCTGCTCTCTCCGTGTTCCAGCCCAATCGGCGCCTGGCCCACCGGCCCACCGGAAGAAGCGCTCCTTCGGACCCGTCGCGGTGGAGGCTGTCGCCCATGACGCAGCTGTGGGTGTCCTGTCGCAACGCACGTGACACATGAAAGGGTTTTGACCTGCGGTGTTGCCAGACGGTTTGAGAATCCGGGCTCCGGACGTTCTCAATCGGCCTGGCTTTCACGGAAGTCGCGTCTGCCGTGGGCGCGGCGTCAACGCGAGCGTGGGTCAGGGCGCTGGTGTGAACGGGACTGTCCCGCCCCTGAGCTCACTCCTCCGGCTCGGCTGCCACGATGCCCAGCAGTCCAGGAAACCGCTGCTCGATGTCGGCCCGGCGCAGGCTGGCCATCCGGCTGTTGCCCCGGTCGACCTGCCGGATCAACCCGGCCTCGCGCAGTGCACGGAAGTGGTGTGTGACGGTCGCCTTGGAGACCGGCAGCCCGAAGGAGCTGCACGTCCTGGCCGCGCCGTCGGGTCCGGCTGCCAGCTCACGCACCACTCGGCGGCGCAGCGGATCTGCCAGCGCGGAGAGGACCGGGCCGAGCTCGATCTCCTCGACGTTCGGGTGGCCTTCACCGTCGGGCATTCGGGACACCTCCATTCAGGTACGGATTGCATCGTACCTATGAGTTCGGTAGCGTCCGGCAGGTACGAGATTGATTGTACCTATCAGGGAGAGAACCCTGCATGACTCAGCCATTCGCACTCGTCGGCACCGCTCGCCCCAAACCCGAACGTGCCGAGGAGCTGAAGCAGCTTCTGCTCTCGTTCGTCGAGCCGACCCGGCAGGAGTCCGGCTGCCTGGAGTACCACTTCCACGAAGATCGCAATGACCCCGGAGTCTTCGTCTTCTACGAGGCCTGGCGCTCCCAGGCCGATCTCGACGCCCACCTTGCCCTCCCCCACATGCAAGCCTTCTGGGAGCGGCGCATGGACTACCTGGAGACCGACCTCGACGTCCGCTTTCTCTCCATACACAGCCCCTACCGGTCGGTCGGCCGGACTGGAGCGCGGCCTCTGGCACCCCAGTGACGCCGCGCCGATCTTAAACGTCTCGACCGACCTCGCCCCCGCAGTACAGGCCGGACGCATCCGGTGCGGCGCCGCTCTGAGCGCGATGACATGAGAATCCGCCAGCACGGCTGGGACCCCGCGAGAATCCGCCAACTGGGATGCGACGGGGCAGCGGGCGGTCTCACGGCCGGTGTGGTTTCCGACGTCGATCCGACATTGGCCGTGAGATTCCGACACGGGATTTGAGATCCCACAGGGCTCCTTGTCGGCTATGCGGATGTGACCGAGGACTTTAGTTTGCGGATCATGATCTGAACCGTGGAGGTCAGAAGCGCGTCAAGGATTCATGTTTGCGGATCTTGAGAGGGTTAGTTTGCGGATCATGATGGTGGACGTTCACTGTGCGTGAGTATCATGGAGAGGCGGTCCGACGTCATGGCGGCAACAGGGCTGTTGCTGCCCTAGTCGTTGCCGTATTCGGGCTCGTGACCGATGTATTGATCGACGTCGCCTTGCCACAACCTCCCGGGGCAATACACCTAAGCACGGGCCCTCGCCCCGCTACCGCGCCCGCCTCGTCCAATGCGATATCCCGCTGGGCCTCTCTGACTGCTGCGTCTGGTCTGTTGGTCGTAGGGTGGACGGATCGCCGCGCACCCCAGAGCCGTTTGCGGTTCAATCTCTGTCCCTGCAAAGGTTGAACAGCCAGCCAGCACCTCGCCCTGACCGGGTCATCCGGACGTGCTACGTCGCGGCGGCGGGCGCATTCTGGAAATAGCAACGCTTCCAGGGAGCGCCAAATGTCCAAGAACAGGGAAGACCGGGAAAGCGTCGCGGAACGTGAGCAGATGCGGAAGGCAGTCGATTTCCAGGCCAAGATCGAGGGGCTTGCCGTCCTCACTGGGGAGGGCAAGCACAGGATCGAGATGGGCAAGCTGCGCGAACTCGTATCGGCTGAACCGGAGCAGTGTGTCGCCGCATGCCGTGCATACGTCGGTATGGCGGTGGACCGGATCAGCACGTGGCAGGCCTATGCGCAGTTCGCCATCGCGATCTCGTGGGCGTACCGGGCCGAGTTCGAGGACGACACCCTAATGGTCTGGGTGGCGGACGAACTCGAGGCGAGCGGCGTGGACGTACCTGCTCCGGCCCTGTCCGCCCCAGTCTGCAAGTCGGACGGCCCGGCAGCGGGAAGGACAGAGGTCGAGCACCTGGAGGTCGCATCCGAACTGTTGGCCTCCTGCGACATCTATCCGTTCGTCGTGCGCTATTCGCACCACGCACTCGGCTCGGGACCCGATGAGATCGTCCGGCTCAGACAGATGCGGGGCAGTCTGGTCATCAGCTTCGACGTGCCGCAACACGACCCTCGGGAGGTCTGGGAGGTTCCCGAGGTGCGGGCCTACGTGACAAAGCTCGCCGATCGTCTGCCCTATCTGCCGTACTACTTCTACCCGGATCCGAAGTACGCCATGGCGCAGGTTTGGATCTGCTGCCTGGCGCCGCCTTCGGCCTGGACGGGCAAGCACCTCGACCTCATGGACGAGGTCGTCCTGGTGCGCATGGCACACACGATGAACAGCCTGCAAGTGCTCGCCCAGCTGCTCGGTGACGACCCTGAAGAGGTGAGGCAATCGGTCTTCGCCTCGCTGCCGGCGGACTTCACGGCCATCGCCGCATCCGTGGCTCAGCAGATCGCGGATCTGGACGACGAGGGGACGCCTGAGGAGCATGCGTGACAAGGATGAGGTGATTCGGTGGGTCACTGCAGTGCTTGACGGTCAGGCATCGCGGGAAGAAGCGGTCCGGTTCTTTCAGGCGGTTCCCGGTGCTGCGGAAGCGGCCTTTCTCGAACAGCGCGCCACCCAGGTGCTCGACCTGATCGCCCGTATGAATCTGGAATCCTCGGTGATGCGCCTGCTAACTATGATCGAGCTGGGTGAGCGTGCAGCCTCTCCCATCGGTCCTCACCTTCAGACAGCGGTTCTGCTCGCAGGCGCCCAGAAACTCCTCATTCTCAATGTTCCGCATCGTGCCGGATCCTTCTTCGACCAGGCCGTAGAGTACACCGACGCATTCCCCAGAATGCACTTGCTGGCTCGACGAATGCGGCTCGACGTACTTTACGAAATGGAGAGATACGAGGAGTTCGACCAGGAGGTTTCGGCTGTCGTCTCCGACGCCGAACGGCAGGGTAGCACTGCCGATCTGTGCATGGCACTGCTCTACAAAGCCGATGCTGCAGCCAGACGGGGGCATGCGAAAACCGCATTGGAAACCATCACCGCCGCGCGCCCAATCAGGGACCTCGTCGACGAGCGGGATGCCCAGGCGATGGTTAGCCCTGCCGCCTTTGCGCGCAGGCACGGGCTCATCGCGCGCCAAGCCGGAGAGTTCGAGGAGGCGTTGGCCGTACTGGAGGACGCCCGTGCGCTCTCACTTGCCGCGGGCGACGTGGCCTGGGCAGCGTACGCGCTCAGTGAGATCGGGATCACCTGGGAACAGATCGGTGAACACACACGCGGCCAGAGCATCCTGCACCAGGCAGCCGTAGAGGCCGAGAGCGCGGGCCACACCGACTGGGCCCGGCACTGGCGCCACGACCTGCACAACGATGCGGCCGGGGAGGGTGAGCCCGACCTCTGGCACCGCGCGTCAGCGCTCATCCGTCATCCGGAGCGTGCTGCCGAGGCCATCCCGCTGCTGCGGGCATGCATCGCGGAGGCTCGCCGGCTTCACGAACCCTCCTACGAGGCGGACGCGCGGATGGGCCTCGCACTCGCCTATTCCAGGACCGACCAGCCCCTGCAGGCAGAGCTCTCCATCCGCGCTGCCATCGCCACCGCTCGCCGGCATGGAGACCACCTGCGCGAAATCCTGTTCCGTTCGCACCTGGCGCGGAATCTGACCAGCCGGGATCGGCTCCACGAGGCACTTGCTGAGGTCCAGCCCGCCCTTGAGCTGGGCGAACAGCTCCGCAAGCGAACCGCCTCGACGGAACTTCGCCAGAGCATCGGCGTCGCCCTGGCCGAGGCCTACGATGTGACCGTACTCGCCGCGTCTGTGAGCTACCGTCCCGGACGGTGGATGATTGCGGCCGGGGCCGACCCTGCAGGCCTCGAACCGCGGCCGGACACCTTGCTCCTGATAGGACAGCGGGCCCGGGCCGCCACGATGACGGAGGCACTGCGCGTGGGCTCGGCGGTCGAGGGCCACGACGACCCCGCGTTGGTCCGCGGCATGCTCAGGCTGCGAGCCGCCGAGGCCGCCCTGCAGCTCGCCGCCGCCGAGTACCGGCCGCTCGCGGAACCGATTGCCGAACGCAACCGAAGCGCGGCCGCCCTCACGGAACAGGCGGCGCGGTCGGGGATCCGGCTCACCGTGAGCTCCAACCCCGTCCCCCCGAACGAACTGGCCGCCGCGCTCACTCCCGGCGAAGCCCTGGTCGATCTGCTGGCTGTGCCGGAAGGCATCGCCTTCACGTGTCTCACCGGCGAAGGACGGACCACGGCCCGGCTCGCTCCCTGGCCGACGGAGGAACGTCAGGCGCTCCTTCGCCGCCTACAGCGCACCCGCAGAGAGTTCCTAGGAACGCATCCCGACGACCGGGATGAAACGGCCAACGCCGCCGAGCAGGCGCTGGCCGCACTGGACACGGCGCTGCTATCCACCATCGCCGAGCTGGCCGGGGAAGTCCTCACCGAGCCGCCCACGCGGATGCTGGTCACCCCCGAGAACGAGCTATTCCATCTTCCCTTCTGGCGGCTTGCCTCGCTCTTCCCTGGCTGCGCCGTCAGCGTCCTGCCCACCCCGGGCGCACTGCCCCTGATGAGGGCCCGACCGCGCGACGGTCGCCGCCCCTGGGTCTCGGTCCCAGATCCTTCGAGGACCCTTCGCCACACGACGTACGACCTGCCCGCCAACCTTCGTTACCAGCCGTGCACCCCCTCAGCTCAATGCTTGATCGACACACTGTCTGCGACGGGCCGTGTGCACTTCGCCTGCCACGGCCATTTCAACGGAGTAAGCCCCTACCGTTCCGGGCTCGAAGTCTTGGCCGGTCCGGAGCACGACCCGCTCGGTGCGCCGCGGCCAGGCGAAGGGGAAGCGCTTGAGCTGTTCACCGCCGCCCAGATCGCGGGTCGGCTCCACCTCCCGCACTGTGCCCTGGTCGTACTGGCGGCCTGCGAATCCGGACTTCCCCGGCTGCACGCAGCCAGTGAGTTCACCAGCCTCCCTGGGGCGTTCCTGATCGCGGGGGCACGCAACGTGGTGGCGTCGCTTTGGCCCGCACACGACGGAGCGGCGGCTCTACTCATGCACGCCTTCTACGAGGCATACACCACATCCCCTTCGGCCGCACTCGCCACCGCGCGAGCGCGGCTTGCGGCGATGTCCCGTGCCGAGGCGTCCGCACGCCTCGGCACAACCGATCTGCCGTACGGCGATAAGCCGTTCGGCGCGAGCATCTACACCGACTGCTTCCAGCACTACGGAGTCGACTGATGGCCGATATCGCGCGATCGTTCATATCTGAGCTGTCCGGCCTGTGGGGCGAGGGGTACTGGGTGACATGGCACCCCTCGACCCGGCACAGCCTGGGCGACATAGGCACTGTGAGTGCCGGCAGCCTTGTACCGATCAGCACCCTGGAGGAGAACGGGATCACCTCATTGGCACTGACTCCCGAGACACGCGACGAGCTGTCCTGGCGCACAAAGGGCCAGGTCGATGTCACGTTCAAGGCAGTGGGAAACACGGCTGGTGGTGTGTTCAGCGCACTCGCCGACGCCCAGGCTGGCGCCCTCGTCGAGTTCAAGGGAGACAATTCAGTGCTGGTCTCCTACCGGGGCCTCACCGAAAGTCGCTTGGCATCCCAGCCCGTGCTCGCCGCCGAGATGGTCAGCCGCTACTGGGCCGGTACCTGGCCCAAGGAGTGGTGCGTAGTGAGCCACCTCGTCACAGCGGAACACGGCACCGTACTCGCCGGGGGCGAGAAGGGCTCCACCGTCGAACTCGCCGCCCAGGCCACCGTCGGACCAGCTCCCGCCGCGATCGCCGACCTCGCAGTCAGGATGAAGGTGGCCCGCTCCAAGGGCCTCACCCTGGAGCTCCTGGGCGAGGCCATGACCCCGTTCTTCCGTATCCTGCGCTTGCGCCGCAAGTTCCTCAACGGCATCGAGGCCGTGTACGGGGCTTCCCCACTCCGGATCGGCTCCGGCAGGCCCAGCGAAATCCCCCAGGACATCCTTGAGGAAGCTCGCAGCGACCCGGACACCGTCCTGGAGTTCGCATCCCAGGCAGACCCCATCGGCGAGCAGTCAGCCTGAGCCTGGTAGCCGCTCGCGACACCCCGCACGGCGCGTCAGCTCGCGAGCCGCGCCTGCTCCGCCGCAACGGCCCTCGCGAGCCGCGCCTGCTCCGCCGCAACGGCCACAGCCTCCATGCCGTCCCGCATGCGAACGGACGGGCGAGGGCGCGGCTGCAGGAGATGCCAGAAACCCGTCCTCCGGTCGTGGTCACCGGCGGACGGTGTCCTTCGGGGAAAACTGACGATGGTCTCCCACGTCGCCAGCGCTGACTCCAGGTCCGTCACCGCGACCTGGGCAGCGTCACGGTGCCGCGTAATCCGCTCGAAGGCCTCCGCCTACAGCCACTTTCTGGGGGTTCAGCCCCTTCAGCCCCTCTTGTGGCAGTGGGACCCGCCGGAGTCCGAGCCGGCTCCGGCTTCCAGGGTCCGGTAGCCGAGGTGCTGCAGACCGAGTCGGACCGCCTCCGGGCGGTGCATCGCCTTCGTCTCCGCCACCTTCGCGTGGCGGCGCTGGGTCAGTGTTGTGCAGTCCGGGTCGTAGGCAGGCCGGGGTTCACCCGGCAGGGCCCGAGCCGGGTGGCCCTCCCGGAACCCCGTCTCGGCTTCCAATACATGTGCAGCCCTCAGCCGGGCCCGCTCCCGCTGGTCCTCGGTCAGGTCAGCCAGTGTCTTCGGCTGCCGGGAGACCGGCGAAGGTCGCCCCGATGTTTCGGCTCTCGGCAGAAGCCGCAGGTCGGCATGGTTGACGAGCCAGCGGAACGAGCGGGTCTCTGTGCGGCCGTCGCCATCCACGAGGACGAGCCGGCCGAGCTGGCCATGGACGTCTTTGATCGTCCACTCGACCCCGTTGAGCGCGACCTGCCTGCCCGGCGCGATCTGCAAGAACCCCCTCGCCGCCATTACGTCTCCCAGATCAGCGAGTTGTCGCGCAAGGGGCTCCCCAGATCAACACCGAGCTCGCGTTGCCAGAGCAGCCGGACGATGTTCGCCCGGCCAACGGAAGGCACGCTGGTCGCGTCCGCCAGCTCGGAGAATGTCATCACCCGTCCCGCCCGGTCGCCGACAGCGGTGAGCAACTGGTCCCGCATGCCCAGCAGATCCCTCGACGGCCGCCGGCGCGAGGACAGGTGATCAAGGACGCTCCAGAACATGCAGGCGCCAGGCCGCGACCACCGAGTACCGCCAGCCGCATGCCGCCGCCACCTCCCTGGCCGCCGCGAATTTCAGCGCGTCCTCGTCCTTGACCAGCTCCATCGGGCGGACGTCCAGCAGCCACATCCCGCCGTCGATCAGGGCCAGGAAGTCCGGGATGTGCCAGGACTGCCCGCCCATGTGCTCGAAGTCCAGCCGGAACGGCTGCGACAGCACCTCCGATGCACCCAGGAAGTCCAGCGCGACCAGCAGCCGCATCTCCTCCAACGACTCGAAACCGTGCTGCCTGCCCGTTGACGCCATGCCCTCAAGCCCGGGGCGATGCCGCTGCTTTGCCCGCCACGTGAACCCCCGCATCGGCCGGGACGACAGCACCGGCACGTGATCCATATCCCGGATCGGCCAGCAGGCATCGCCAACACCCACCCGCCACGTCGAACTCCACCGACACGGCCAGCCGTCCCCGAGCCGCAGCCGATCCTGCAGCCCGGCATCCCCCTTGTACTCCGCGATCAGCTGGTCCAGGTGACTTGAATCCGACGGGATCTTCGCCCTCGCTACCTCGCCCACGCGCCAACCACAGCACCCCCCGCCCGGCAACGGGGGCCATTTTTCGGAACTGATCGCAACGCAGTGTTATGGGACCAAGATCCGCAAACTAACTATCTCGCCCGCAAACTAAAATCCTCGATCACAGCGGAAAGACGAGCAGTGCGGATCTCGGCCGCGGCGCTGCGCAGGCGCGCGGTGCACTGGGGGTAGTCCGTGCCGGAGACCAGTAGGTGACCTCTGCGCCGCAGGGGTCCCACGCGGCGCTCAACCGAGTACGGCCGAAGCGTGGCGTACGGGGGGACGTGGTGAAGGGCTGCCGTGTTCGGGGGCAAGTAAGGGGTCGTGTCGGGACCCTGGAGGAAGCGCACCGCGCTCGCGCCGAGGCGGCTCTCGTCGGTGAGGACGGTCCCGCCGCGGGCGTGGTGGGCGGCCTGGGAGATGAGGTCGATCCCGGTCACCTGCTCGATCAGCATGCCTATCAGGGGGTCCGTGAGGTGGGTCGCGACGCTGATGACCCGTGGTCCGGTTGAGGTGATCCGCATGCGGATCTGCGCCAGTCCTGAGCGATGCCCGAGGGCGGCCAGCGCACGGCTCGCCGTGTCCTCGACGGCGGGGGCGCAGACGTCTTCCGCGTCGACCACCACTTCCACCGGGAGCAGGGCGGGCTCGGCCTGCGGGTCAAAGGTGGCGTGGGAAATGGCGACAACCCTGGGTCCGGATGGCGAGTCGGAGGTGTAGACGGTGGCTTCGATCCCGTCGAGCAGTGGCTCTATCACGGTGCCAGTGCCGGGCCAGGTGGCGGCGGTGGCCTGAGCGAGGGCTTCTGCGAGCTCCGGCAGGCCGGTCACCTGCCTCGCTGCGTACCGGGTGCGGGGCGAGGCGGGCTTGCACACTAGCGGGAAGCCGACTTGATGTGCTGCTTCCAGGGCCTGGTCGTAGGAGTCCGCGTGGACGGCTCCGCTGTTGTCGACGCCAGCAGTACTGAGTAGCCGTATCTCAATCGATCATGGAACGTGTAGGTCGAACAGGTTTCCCGCCGGGGTGATCTTCCCGTTGTGCGCGCATGAAGGCAGGGCCTCTCGGTAGCTCGGGGATGCGAATCTAACCGAGCAGTGCCGGGAGGCCCTGGTGTCGTTGTTGTACGCGTCCGAACCCGTTCAGTTCAACTCGGCTGCTCCATCGTGTGACTGCCTCGCGCATGTGTACGGCAACGCGGCCGACCATCCGGACCGGGAACGCCGGTATCCCTCGGACATGTCGGATGCGGAATGGGCGGCCATCCGGCCTTTGGTGCCGGTGCCGGCCTGGCTTCAGGGACGGGGCGGGCAGCCCGAGGGCTACTGCCATCGGCAGATGTTGGACGCGATCCGTTACCTGGTCGCGGGCGGGATCTCCTGGCGGGCGATGCCCGTGGACTTCCCTGATTGGGGCCGGGTCTACGCGTTCTTCCGCCGCTGGCGCGAGCACGGGCTGACCACAGAGTTCCACGACCGGATGCGCGGACGGGTGCGTGAGCAGGAGGGCCGTGAGGCGGAGCCGACGGCCGGGATCATCGATGCGCAGTCGGTGAAGGCAGCGGCCTCGGTGCCGTCCGTCTCGCGCGGATGGGACGGCGGGAAGAAGGTGGGCGGCCGCAAGCGGCACATCGTGACCGACTGCCTCGGTCTGCTCCTGGTCGTCGCGGTCACCGCCGCGAACATCGGTGACCGGGATGCCGCGGTGGGTCTGCTGCAGCGGCTACGCCGCCTGCACCGCGACATCTGCCTGGTCTGGGCCGACGGCGGTTACACCGGCGGCCTGGTCGACTGGTGCCGGCAGAAACTCGCGCTCACCCTGGAGGTCGTCAAGCGCACCGAAGATACGGCGGGGTTCGTGGTGCTGCCGAGGCGTTGGGTGGTAGAGCGCACGTTCGCGTGGTTGATGCATTCGCGCCGACTGGCCCGGGACTACGAGACGTTGCCAGCCAGCAGCGAGGCGATGATCCGGTGGTCGATGGTCACGCGGATGGGCCGGCGTCTGGCGCGGACACGGGCCGCCGGCCGGCTCTGAACATCCCCGACGTCTCCTGCATGAGCCACCCGCGCTCCACCAGGCGCCTGGCCTTCGAGCGCACCCCCTCGACCTTCGCCGGCGTCGTCTCCAAGCCCAGCCCCACCGTGATCTCCCTGGCCTTCAGCGGTCCTTGGCCCGCCGACTGCCGCTCCTCCAGCACGCCCAGGATCCGCTGGTAGTCCGGCGCCAGCACCGTCACGGGCAGTCCTTCGCGCCAGGGTGGCACGATCGAGCCCGGCACCGGCGCGGGCGCGGTTTCCCGCTCCGCCTCAACCTCGGTCACTGCGGTGGTCCCGGCAACCGAGGCTGCCAGGGCCTCGACCAGCTCTTCCCGCGCGATCACCCGCCGGTCCAGCTCGATCTCGGCGGCCTCCAACACCCCAGCCAAACGGGCGACTTCCTCCCGCAGCCCTTCCACCCGCACCCGGGCCGCTGTCTCCCGCTCCTCCAGCACTCCCAGCACCGACGCCATCGCGCACCCCTCACTCACGGAGCGGAAACAAGACGCCGGATGTCTCCCTCCTTCAGAGCTAGACCATTCCTGACCAGCACAAATCAAGCGATCATGTTCGGTTGAGATACGGCTTCTGAGGAGTTGGGCGGTGCGGTGGCGCAGGGTGGTCACTTCGATCGTCGCGTTGGATGGCCCGGGCAGTGCGAGCTCCCGCCGGAGATGGGCGGCCGTGCGGGCATGGGCGGGATGAAAGGTGAGCACGCCGGCGATGGGCTGGGGGGGCCTCCCCCTGAGTGGTGGACACGCTGATACTGGATCTGCTCGATCCGGAGGAAGCGAGAAGACCGCCGATGGCGATGAAGGACTATTCGGACGAGTTCAAGGCCCGTGGCCCTGTACGAGTCCACACCCGGGGCGATCTACAAGAGCATCGCCGCTGACCTGGGCGTCAACCGGGCGACCCTGCGGGAGTGGGTACTGCGGGACCGCGAACGCCGTGGCATCACCGCCGCGGCTGCGAAGCCGGGCGCCCAGCCTCGGGAGGCGGTGCCGTCCGCTGATCCGAACGAGCGGGTGCGGCAGTTGGAGGCCCGGGTGGCCGAGCTCGAGGCAAGTGAGCGCAAGCTCGCCACCGAGCGGGACATCCTCCGCAAGGCGGCCAAGTATTTCGCCGGAGAGACGAACTGGTGATGAGCCGCTTCCAGTTCGTTGACGACCATCGCAACACCTACGAGGTGAAGCGGCTCTGCCAGGTCCTGGACGTGAACCGGTCCAGCTACTACAAATGGCTCGCCGGCGCCGAGGCCCGGGCCACCCGGCAGCGGGAGGACCGGATCCTGGCCGAGGAGATCCGCGAGGTCCACGGCGCATCCGGCGGCGCCTACGGCTCCCGCGCGTGACCGCCGAGCTCCGCGAGAAAGGACGGCGGGTCAACGAAAAGCGCGTCGCCCGGATCATGCGGACGTTCTCCATCACCGGAATCCGCCTGCGCAGACGCGTGCGCACCACCGTCCCCGACCCGGCCACCTCACCGGTCCCGGACCTGTTCCAGCGGGACTTCACCGCCACCGAACCCGGCCTGAAATACATGGGCGACATCACCTATCTCCCCCTGAAAAACGGGGAGTTCCTCTATCTCGCGACCGTGCTGGACTGCTTCAGCCGCAAGGTCGTCGGCTGGTCCATCGCCGACCACATGCGCACCGGCCTGGTCGCCGACGCACTGCGGATGGCGGCCTCGACCCGAGGCGGCCTGGACGGTGCCGTGTTCCACTCCGACCACGGGGCCCAATACGGATCCCGGGCCTTCGCCGGCCTCTGCGACCAGTTCGGAGTGACCCGATCGATGGGCGCGGTCGGCACCAGCGCCGACAACGCGGCCTGCGAAAGCTTCCACGCCTCCCTGAAACGCGAGACCCTCCAGGGCACCCACGACTACGGTGACGCCGACACCTGCCGCAGGACCGTCTTTGCCTGGCTGACCCGCTACAACACCCGCCGCCGGCACTCCGCCAACGGCCACCTCAGCCCCAACGAATACGAACGCCGACACCACACCGCTAAACTCACGCTCGCCGCGTGATCAATAACCGCGTGCCCACCTTCACGGGGGAAGGCCCATTCTTCATCCCTGTGCGACATGTCATTAACAAACCCAGCACGTAGCGTCTGGCAGGCTGATCTTCTACGCGTCGGGACCCGAATTCGGAACTGAGGGGTGTCGTCGGCGTCATCCCTCCTCCTGCGGACTGCGCTCGGTTGGACAACCTGGCGCTGTCGGAAGAGGGCTGCTTCGCTGCCGATCATGGCTGGTTGCAGGGTCTCGGCTGCCCCGCCTGAAAGGTGCAAAGCTCCGCCGTCGGAGATTCTGCCGGTGACGCCGGTGCTCGCACGAGTCCATTCGGCAGTGACTAGAGATGAGAGAGGGGCGCCGATGCGGAGCCGAACGAGCAGGGATGGTCATCGTTTCGTCGGACGTCCGCGTGGCGTTGGGTGCTCTCTACGAAGCAGGCACGTCGCGACGGGTGGGCTCGCGGCCGCAATCCTTTTCCTCTTCGGATGTGAGCTGCCTAGACCGTACGCACCGCCGAGCCCGAACGCTGCGGGTGGGTATACGTATTACATCAGTCCGGATGGTGACGACGAAAATGACGGTATGTCCTCCTCCCGCGCTTGGCGGTCGCTGGCGCGGGCCGACTCGGCAAGGTTCAAGCCTGGGGACCGGCTGAGACTCCGGGCTGGTGTCCGCTTCCGCGGCGAGTTGACTCTTGGCTCGCAAGATGCGGGAAGCGCGAAGGCTCCCGTGGTGATCGATTCGTACGGCGACGGACGAGCCACGATCGTGGCCAACGGTAAATCAGGAATCTCCGTCCACAACACAGCTGGTGTCGAGATCCGCAATCTCAACCTCGTCGGCGACGCCACCTCGTTCAAGAAGCGGGCCGGCATCAGCTTCTTCGCCGATGCCGCAGGCGGCAAAGAGCTGGACCACGTCACCGTCTCCAATGTCGATATCTCACGTTTCCGGACCGGGATCGGGATCGGCGCGGGAAGGGGTAGCTCAGGCTTCCGCGATGTGCGGGTCACCGACTCCACCGTGCGCGACAACAAGGATGCGGGTCTCGCCACGTACGGGCCCGCCTTCGATGCGGAGGCTCCGAAGTACGCGCATGAGCGTGTGACCCTGTCACGAGTCAAGGCGTACGGCAATGACGGCGACCCAGCGGCCCACGACCGCAATACCGGTAGCGGCATCGTCCTCGGCAGTGTCCGCACCGGCAAGGTACAGCGGTCCATCTCGCACGACAACGGGTCGAAGTCGTCTGCCATGGCAATGGAGGGGCCAGAGGGGATCTGGACGTACGACTCGACCGGATTGGTCATCGAGAACAACGTGTCGTACGCCAACCACACCGGCTCTCGTTCGGACGGTGGCGGGTTCGGCCTGGACAACAATGTGTCCTCCTCGGTGCTCCAGTACAACCTGTCCTTCCGCAACGACGGCCCCGGATACTTGGTCTATTCCGCTGCGGACAACAGTGCGCACAAGAACAACACCGTCCGCTTCAACCTCAGTGGGGACGACGCCCGGAAGTTGTCCCTGTATGGCGGGATCGTGGCGTACGGAACGCGGATCAAGGACTTGGATGTCTACCACAACACGGTCGTGCAGAAGGCCAACGGGTCCGTGCGAGCCCCGGCCCTGCGTCTGCAGGAGGGACTCAGCGGCGCCATGGTTCGCAACAATCTCTTCGTCACTGACCGGGCCTCGCTGGTCGAGTCGCTAACGGCCTACACACCCGCACAGGTGCGCTTCCAGGGCAACGGCTACTTCAGTACGGGAGATTGGCAGGTGCGGTGGGGTGGCGGAACGTACAACGATCTAGGCCTGTGGCGCACAGCCGCTGGTCAAGAACGGCTTGGCTCCGACCCGACGGGCACGAGCGAAGACCCGTGCCTTGCGGGTGTGACGGTCCCGATCACGAATGTGACCGAGACCGTCACGATGGTGCCAGCATGCACCGAAGGCGTGACGGGCGCAGTGGATCTGAGGTCGCTCGGCGTCGACCCCGGCCGTGTTGACTACTTCGGTGCGAGGCTTAGCCTGCCGGCGTCGATCGGGGCGGCCCAGCCCAAGCCGGCGGCGTGAGGGATGGTGACGTGTACAGGCTGGCGGCCGGGCGTCGGCCGTCCGAGCGCACGCACGGTCCAGCCAGCCGAGCGCCACAGCTCGGCATCAAGGCCATTGCGTGCGTCCAGGACGTTCGGCGTGCGCACCACCGCTGCCAGTGCGACGGGATCCAGCTTGCGGTACTGGCTCCACTCCGTCAGGTGCAGCACCAGACAGGCGTCCTGGCAGGCTGTGCTGACATCAGGGGAGTACCGTAGGGCGGGGAGGACCGCGCGAGCGTTGTCGACGCCTTCCGGGTCATGGAGGCAGACCTCGGCCCCTTCGCGGTGGATCGCAGCGGCGACGGCGAGCGAAGGCGAGTCGCGTACATCGTCGCTGTTCGGCTTGAACGTCGCGCCGAGCACCGCGACGCGGCGCCCGGTGAAGGTGCCGCCGGCCAGTTCTCTTGCGATGTCGACGGTGCGCCGACGCTGCCGCATATTGATCTCGTCTACCTCCCGCAGGAAGGCCACGGCACGGTCAACGCCGAGTTCACGGGCGCGGGCGGTGAAGGCCCGGATGTCCTTGGGGAGGCATCCGCCGCCGAAGCCGAGACCTGCGGAGAGGAAGCGACGTCCAATCCGCGTGTCGTGCCCGATCGCGTCAGCCAGGGTGACCACGTCGGCCCCGGATGCGTCGCACACCTCGGCCATGGCGTTGATGAACGAGATCTTGGTGGCGAGGAACGAGTTCGCCGCCACCTTGACGAGCTCTGCGGTCGCCGGATCCGTGCTGATGTATGGAACGCCTGCCTCCAGCATTGGCGCGTACACCGCACGAAGCACCTCGTCGGCGTGTGACGAGACGACGCCGGTCACGAGCCGGTCGGGCTGGAGGGTGTCGTGGACGGCGTAGCCCTCGCGCAGGAACTCGGGGTTCCAGGCGACCTCGACGGCTGAAGCGTCGGGGAGGAGTTCTGTCAATCGGGCGGCGAGCCGTTCCGTCGTGCCGACCGGAACAGTGGATTTGCCCACGATCAGGCACGGGCGGCGCAGATGCGGAGCCAGAGCGTCGATGACAGCGTCGACGTGACGTAGATCCGCGGCAAGGGAGTCACGCTGCTGTGGTGTGCCCACGCACACGAAGTGGACGTCGCCGAACTCGGCAGCTTCGCGCAGCGAGGTAGTGAATCTCAGCCGCCCGGAACCGATGTTCCTGGTGAGAATCTGACGCAGACCTGGTTCGAAGAAGGGGGGTCTGCCGTCGGCCAGCGCCCTGATCTTGTCGGCGTCGATATCGACGCCGAGGACCTCGTGCCCGATATCGGCCATGCACGCGGCGTGCACAGCTCCGAGGTACCCCGTGCCGATGACGGTCAACCGCATGCTGGGGCTCCTGTCTGAAGAACTTCAGACGACTCCAGATGAGTCAGTCTGGGATAGCCCGACGGGTTCTGCTCCTGGAATCGCCACGCGTCGCGGCACATCGTGGCGAGATCGCGCGTCGTGGCCCAGCTCCAGGCCCGGGCCACGGCGCTCGGATCAGCGACAAGCGCGGCCACGTCACCCGGCCTGCGCGCGACGATCTCGTAGGGGATCTCCCGGCCGCACGCGTCGGCGAAGGCTGCCACGAGTTGGAGGACGGAGGTGCCCACCCCGGTGCCGAGATTGAACGTGCGCATTCCGTTCGCATCACCGAGATGTTCGAGCGCGGCCCTGTGCCCCTCGGCAACGTCCATGACGTGGATGTAATCGCGGACTCCGGTGCCGTCCGCAGTGGGGTAGTCGTCGCCGAAGACCCTGAGCCGGCGCAGTCGCCCGATCGCGATCTGGGCCAGGTACGGCATGACGTTGTTGGGCACGCCCCGGGGGTCCTCGCCCAACAGCCCGGTTGGGTGAGCGCCGACCGGATTGAAGTACCGCAGCGCCAGGACGCGCATGTCCGGCAGGTGCCGACAGGTATCGGCCAGCACCTGCTCGCAGAGCCACTTCGTCGTGGCGTACGGGTTGGTGGGGCCTGCCGGGTCCTGCTCGGTCAACGGCTCCTTGGCGGCATCGCCGTAGATCGAGCAGGATGACGAGAAGACCAGCCGGTTCACGTCGTGCGTGCGCATCGCCGAAAGAAGTGTGGTAGTGCCACCGACGTTGGTGTCGTAGTACTCGACCGGATTCTCCACGGATTCGCCTACCGCCTTCTTCGCGGCGAAGTGGATGACCGCGTCGAAGGCATGGGTGTCGAACACCCTGGACAGTGCGCGCCGGTCGCGCAGGTCAATCTCGTAGGTCGCGGCGACCGGTCGGCCGGCGATCGCCGCAACGCGCTCCAGGGCCTGGGGCGAGCTGTTGGAGTGGTCATCGACAACGACCACGTCGTAGCCGTGATCGAGCAGCTCGACGCAGGTGTGGCTGCCGATGAATCCGGCACCGCCGGTCACCAGGACCGTTGCAGACATTGGATTACCTCTTTCTTTCAGGCTCGTCACGAGACTTCGTGGGGGCATGTCCGTTTCACCAGTTGAGTAGGCCTGCCAGGTAGACCGGGTACATCGAGATGGCCCACGCGAGCGGAAGGAGCACCGCGGTGCCGGCGAGGAGCGGCCCGCGGGCCGTCACCAGCGCGCGGTGCGCGGGCACTCCAGCCGCTCTGGCCGTCTCGACGACATGCAGTCCGCTAATCGCAAGCGTGACCACCGCGTACGACAGGGCGCCGATAATGCACAGGAAGACATATCCCGCCGCAGGCCCGGTGAGCTCTCCGATGATGGCCGCACCTGACAGTGTCGCTGTGATGAGGAGATGTGGCGCCACGAGCCGCAAAGGCAGGGGTTCCAGACCGTGACGTCTTTTCGGCGTGACCTTGAAGACGACCGTCCGGGGACGGAGCTTCTGCAGTACGGCTGCGCCCACCCCCCAAGCGACGAACGGCCAGCGGGACAGACTGAACAGCCAGTTCTCCCAGCTCAGCACTGGTGCGTCCGGTGGCCGCAACAGGCCGCGCCGACGCATCATCACGGCCATGAATGCCATCCATACGGACATCGCCCAGAAGTGGCCGAGGAATTCGAAGTAGTTCACGTTGATCCATGCCAGTCCGGTGACTGCTGCCACGGGAGGCAGCGCGAGTCCGGCCGTCGACGTCAGCGCGAGGAGCGGATAGAACAACAATGCGAGGAGGAACCTGACCCGCAGCCACCCGCGCAGGCGGCCCAGGTGCCGAGGGACCAGCCCGAAGAGCATCACAGCCAGGCTTCGCGACCACTGGAACTCCTGTGTCGCCATCGCGGCGAAGGTGATCGGCCCGTCGCCGTGAGCCTCGGCATCAATGGCGAATGCCCCTTGCCAGCCTGCCGAGTTGATGAGGAAGCTGGTGGAGAAGTCCTCGGCCAGCTCGGGGCCCACTCCCCCGATGTCCCGCAGAGCCCGAGTGCGAACTGCGTAGTGGGAGCCGATGCATACGGGAGCCAGACCTCCGGAGTGTCCGAGCTGGACAGCGCCGTGAAACAGTGCTTCCCGGTGGAGACGCCCTCGAGCCGACCACGAGGTGGCGGCGTTGGTGTCGCACACGCTCGGGGCGGCCACGTATCCGATCGCGGGGTCGGCGAACGGCCGGACCACCTCGGTCAGGTACGTCGGGTGCGGCACGTGGTCACAGTCGAGCTGGGCGACGACGTCGTAGTCCCGGTACCCCCAGTTGTCGTAGAAATATGCAAGGTTGCCCTCCTTGCATCGCGTCCGGCGGGGCCACGTGGCCCGGTGGTAGTCCGGCAGGCCACGCCGGCACGACATCCGCACCCCGTTCGCCTCGCACCACTGCAGGATCTCCTGAGACGGGTCCTCGTCGCAGAGCCACACGTGGTACGAGTACGCAAAGTCCTGCGCCAGCATCGCCCGGAGCGTGGCGCGGGCCATCTCCCATTGCTCGGAGGGGGCGCGGGTCACCACGAACGCGGCCCTCACGGGTGGCACCTCGATCTCCGGATTGAACCTGCGAAGGCGCAGGACCGCGACGAGGAAGTGCAGGGGAATGAGTGCCAGGTACATCAACAGCGCGCTGTTCACAGCCAGCCCTACCCAGCTGATCCGGTGCTCGGGCTGCAGCCACCATGTCCAGAACCAGACCAGGCACACTACCCAGCCGGCTGTCAACGCAGCCACCTTCACCCGGTCGAGCGGGGAGAGCGAGGTAGTGAAGCTCGAGGCTTGAATCCGCAGGGAGCGTGGTGGAAGACCGAACTCCGGCCCGTCGGAGGGGATTCGGACGACGTTGCCGTCCGAGAGGCCAAGGAGCTGGGCACTCAGGGCTTCGTGCGGACCGGCGGGCGCGGTGATCAGTTGGTCGGTCGCGTCAGAGTGGCCTGCGTAACCTAGCTCGGCCTGCGTCATGAAAATGCGCTCCGGAAGTCGTCTCGGCTTGGCGACCTGAATGGCTCATGGCCGCCCTGGCTGCGCGGGATCGCCCCGGCCCGGCGACACGCGAGCGCCAAACCCGGCCGGGGCGATGGTCAATGCACGGGGCCCGCAGTCTGTGAGGCAGTCGCAGCGACAGGGAGCGACGTGCTGTTGTCCGGCCCGGCGAACGGGACGCCGTCCTGCTGGCCGCCCCTGATCGCTGCCGCACCAACCGCCACGTCCTGAGGGCGGGAAGCGAACCACTCCACAGTCCGCCGCAACCCGTCCTCGATGTCCACGTCCGGGTACCAGCCGAGCCGGTCCTGGGCACGATTGATCAGCGGGCGACGACGAACCGGGTCGTCGACGGGAAGCGGGTAGTACCGCACCTCCGACGTCGAACCGGTGATCTTCAGCACGAGTTCGGCGAGCTCGATGACAGTCCGTTCCACCGGATTGCCCAGATTGAACGGCCCGTCTTCACTTGAGTCGAGCATCGCGACGACCCCGCGGACCAGGTCATCCACAAAGCAGAAACTGCGCGTCTGCTTCCCGTCGCCGTAGATCGTCAACGGCTCGCTACTGAGCGCCTGCGTAATGAAACTGGACACCACTCGACCGTCGTGCGGGCGCATCCGCGGACCGTAGGTGTTGAAGATGCGCAGGATACCGACATCCACGCCCAGGCTTCGCCGGTAGGCAACCGAAACTGCCTCGGCGAACCGCTTGGCCTCGTCGTAGACACTTCGCGGCCCGACAGGATTGACGTTCCCCCAGTACTCCTCGTCCTGCGGATGGACTAGAGGATCGCCATACACCTCGCTCGTCGACGCAAGCACGAACCGCGCGCGGTGGCGCAGCGCCAACCGGAGGACGTTCTCGGTTCCACGGCTGCCCACAGCCAGCGTCTCCAGGGGCCACCGGAGATAGTCCGGCGGCGACGCGGGACTCGCGAGATGCGCAACCGCATCGATCCGCCCCGGGACGTCCGCCGCGACGCTGACGTCAGAATGGATGAATTCGAAGGCGGGATTCTCCCTCAGATGTGCGATGTTCTTCGGCTCACCGGTCGAGAAATTGTCCAGGCACACGACGGAATCCCCACGCCGCAGGAGCGCCTCGCACAGGTGTGATCCTAGAAAACCACCGCCACCAGTCACGGCAACGCGCATGAGTCTCTCCACGAATCAGGGACAGGAAAGCCTGAAATCCGATACCCGGAACGCAAACGAGGCCCTCGGGATCGGAGGCGTTTCTCAGGAAACCGCAGGGAAATCATATTTACACACACTGAGGTCTTCGTGAGGCTCGGAGCGCGGTGGTGCGCCAATTGGCCGTCACGCCGGCAAAGCGCGCAACCCCACTGACTACGGTCCGGGAACCCTCTGGTGACTGCCGATTACCTCGCTCGATCACTCACCCAGGTGAATCGAAGTCGCGCGTGTCGAGCAGCGGAGAGACTGAGCGCCATGAGGTTCCGGGCGCACCACGTGGGAGCCTTCAAGGTCGCGTTCGACACCACCTCCGAGCAGGTCGACGCCGACACCGGGAGGTCGCCCGCCGAAGGTGGCCACGCTGGTCGCGATGTGGGAGCAGATCGAGGCGGTCATCCCCCGCGAGGAGCTGGCCGCGGCGATCTCCGCCGTTCGAGCTGACTCCGCCGCTTAAGACGTCATCTCATTTGGCTGGTTCGGTAGGCTGTCGGTCGTGGTGGGGATCGTTGAGCGGCTGGTGCCGGATGAGTTGTGGGAGTTGTTCCAGCGGGTGGTGCCGGAGGCGCCGTCGCGGCCTCAGGGCGGTGGCCGGCGTCGACATGGCGACCGAGAGGTGCTGGCCGCGATCGTGTTCGTGGCCACGTCAGGCTGCACCTGGCAGCAGTTGCCTACGGCGTCGTTCGGGCCGTCAGGGGCGACGGCCCATCGGCGCTTTGCCGAGTGGACGAAGGCCAGGGTGTGGGCCAAGCTGCACCGCCTGGTCCTCGACGAACTCGGCTCCCGTGGCGAGTTGGACTGGTCCCGCTGCGCGATCGACTCGGTGAACATGCGGGCCCTGAAAAGGGGGACCTGACAGGTCCGAATCCTGTCGACCGAGGCAAGTACGGGTCGAAGATCCACTTGATCACCGAGCGGACCGGACCGCCCCTGTCCGTCGGAATCTCGGGCGCGAACCTGCACGACAGCCAGGCTCTGATCCCCCTGGTGAAGGGCATACCGCCGATCCGCTCCCGCCGCGGACGCCGACGACGCAAGCCGGACAAGCTCCACGCCGACAAGGGCTACGACTACGCCCACCTGCGGCGATGGTTACGCGAGCGCGGCATCACCCACCGCATCGCCCGCAAGGGCATCGAAACCTCCCAGCGACTGGGCCCCACCGCTGGACCATCGAACGCACCATGGCCTGGCTCGCCGGCTGCCGACGCCTCCACCGCCGATACGAACGCAAAGCCGACCACTTCCTCGCCTTCACAAGCATCGCCTGCACCCTGATCTGCTATCGCAGACTCGCCAATTGAGATGACTTCTAATACTGCAACGGCGCTTGCTGTGACTCGTGGGTGTGTCAATTTAACGGCTGATCTTGGTTGTTGAAGGTCAGTTGTTGCTCGGGGTGAGGCGGCCTTCGAAGGCGATCTGGAAGGCGCTCAGGGGCGCCTTCCAGCGCATGGTCCACCGCTTGCGGCCCTTGCCGGTCGGGTCCAGGCTCATCAGCGCCATGTAGATGCACTTCAGAGCGGCGGCTTCGTTGGGGAAGTGCCCGCGGGCGCGGACGGCCCTGCGGATGCGGGCGTTGACGCTCTCGATCGCGTTCGTGCTGCAGATGACCTTGCGTATCTCGACGTCGAAGGAGAGGAAGGGCACGAACTCGGCCCAGGCGTCCGACCACAGCTTCACGATCGCCGGATACTTCCCTCCCCAGGACTCCTGGAACTCCAGGAACCGCTCCGTCGCCGCGTCCTCGCTGGGTGCGGTGTAGACGGGCTTGAGTGCCTTGGCGACCTTGTCCCAGTCCTGGCGGGCGGCGTAACGGAACGAATTGCGCAGCAGGTGAACCACGCACGTCTGGACAATCGTGCGAGGCCAGACGGTTTCCACAGCCTCGGGAAGGCCCTTGAGCCCGTCGCAGACGAGCATGAGCACGTCGTCCAGGCCGCGGTTCTTCAGCTCGGTGAACACGTGCAGCCAGTACTTGGCGCCCTCGCCGCCGTCGCCGGCCCAGATGCCGAGGATGTCGCGGGTGCCGTCCACGGTCACCGCCATCACCACGTAGATCGGACGGTTCGCGACCTTCCCGTCCCTGATCTTCACGTTGATGGCGTCCACGAACAGGACGGGGTAGACGCGGTCGAGGGGCCGGTTCTGCCATTCGGCCATGCCGTCCATGACCTTGATGCTCCTATCGTCGGTCAAGCAGCAGTGAGCCACTGGCGGTAGGCATCGGCGAAGGCGTCGTCGCGGCGGAGGCCGCGTTCGATGTTGGAGATGACGGCGGGCCACACGCCGAAGTGGTTGGCGGCGGCGGTGAGAGTGATGTTCTTCGTCTGCCGGGCCGGACGGAGGTCCGCGATCTCGGGGACTTGGACCTGGGTGGTCAAGAGCCGGAAAACCTCGCGGGCTATCGCGCGTTTGAGCAGCCGGATGATCTCCTTCTTCGTGCGTCCGGCGCCGGTCTGTCGGGCGACGAACTCGCGGGTGCGCCGGCATCGGGCCATCCTCACGAGCGCGATGCGGTAGAGAGCGGCGTTGGCCGCCCGGTCGCCGCCCCGGGAGAGCCGGTGCCGGTTCGTCTTCCCGCTCGACGCGGGGACGGGCGCCGCGCCGCACAGGGCAGCGAAGGAAGCCTCCGTGCGAAGGCGGGCCGGGTTCGCGCCAGCGGTGATCAGCAGCTGGGTGGCGGTGTCCGGGCCCACCCCGTAGGCGGCGCGCAGGCCGGGGTTGAGGATGGTGACCTGTTGGTCGAGCTCCCCGGTCAGGGTCGTGTGTTCCTCGGTCAGGTTCTGGACACGCTTGGCCAGCGTGCGCAGGGCTGTCAGGAGCGGGGCGTGCGCGGGGTCGCTGGCCGGCCGGAGCCGGGCGAGGGTGGTGACGCGCTTGTCACCGGACAGGGCGGTGTACTTGGCGCGGATAGCGTCGGGGGCGGTGATCAGGAGGTGCGTGATCTGGTTGAGCGTCGCGGTGCGAGCCTTGATCGCCGAGCGGGCGGCGGTCTGCAGGGCGCGTATCCCGACGATGGCCCCGTCCTTGGGAGCGCTGGTCGCGCGTCCGGAGACGACGGCGCGGGCCGCGGCGTAGGCGTCGATCGGGTCGGACTTGCCGATCCTGCGGCGTTCGGCCTTGTCGGGCCGGTTGACCTCGACGACGGCCAGGCCGGCCTGCCGGGCGGCGTGTGTGAAGCCGGAGCCGTAGGAGGACGTGCCCTCCACGCCGACGGCAGCGACGGTGCCGTGGGCCTGCAGGAAGGCGATCGCGGCGGCGTATCCGGCAGCATTGGTGGGGAATTGGGCGTCGGTGAGGTGCCCGCCCCGGTCGGTCACCACGGCGACGTGGATGGTGTCGGCGTGCGAGTCCACCCCGCCGACCACGACTTGGTCCCTCGTGTCCGCCGCCTCTGTGCCTGTCATGCTGGAGATGCCTTCCTTGCCGAAGGTAGCTCCGGCCGGAAAGTGCAGACAGGACAGTCAGGGGGCCTCTTGCCAGGCTCCTATGAGGTCATGCTCCGCCCGGCCGGAGCCCTGGGAACCGGGCCCCGGCGGTCGGACAGATCAAAGCAAGGACAGCCCAGCAGGACGTCAGTCAGTGATTGGGTCACCACCACCGGGGACCCGTGTACCACTATGACTGTCGGTGATGGTGGAGATGGTCTGTTTGGACCCTCCGCTCCGTAGACCTCGGCGAGATGAGCGGAGATCTCCCCGTGAGTGAGGCCCTTCGCGGACAAGGAGAGCACCATCTCGTCGACGCCGGTCAGACGCCGCTGCCGCTTCTTGACGATCTGCGGCTCGAAGCTGCCGGCGGTATCGCGCGGCACCCTCACCTCCACCGGGCCGACATCGGTCAGCACGGTCTTCGCCCGGGTCCCGTTGCGGCTGTTGCCGTTGTTCTTCCCGGCCGGATCGTGCTTCTCGTAGCCGACGTGATCGGTGATCTCGCCCTCCAGGGCGGACTCCAGCACCCGCTTGGTCAGCTGCTGCAACAGCCCGCCCTCCCCGGTCAGTTGCAAACCCTCGTTGCGGGCACGGTCAACGAGCATCGCAACGAGCTGCTCGTCCGACACCGCACTCGACGGTGCCTGAACCACCTGCCCGGCCTGCTCGTTCTCCACGGCGGTCTCCGTCATCAGACGCATCTCCTTGATCCAGCAGATCCGCCGTTGATTAGACACTCCCCTTCCCTGGCGCCCGCCAGGCCGTCCAGATCGTCCGCCGCCGCGTGAATCGCACGACGGGGAAGATCAGCCTCAAGACCATCTACGCGGTCACCAGCCTCGCCGCGGAACAGGCCCCGCCCGCCCGGGTCGCCCAACTGATCCGCGGGCACTGGACGGTCGAGGCCCTGCACCACATCAGAGACGTCACCTTCGCCGAGGACGCCTCCCAACTGCGGACCGGGAACGCACCCCAGGCGATGGCGACCTACAGAAACCTCGCAATCGGAGCCCTCCGCCTCGTCGGCGTCCGCAACATCGCCGCCGGCCTCCGCCGGACAGCCAGGGACCAAACCCGCACCCTCACCCATCTCGGCCTCACATGATCAAAAAGGCCGAGGTGCGACTACGCCGAAGCCTTGCCTGCGGAGGGGAGCGTCATTCAGGTTTCAGTTTTTCGGACAGAGCTTTCCTAGCATGCCTTATGGAGGACCTGACGGTATTACTATTGATGTCCAGAAAGGCGGCAATCTCGTCGGTACTAAATCCTTGCAATTTCAATGACAGGGCTTGCTTCTGTCGAGACGGAAGTTCCCGCAGAGCCTTCCAGATGTACTCGGAGTCCGTAAATTCATCAGCTTTTGAAGGAATAGCAACTTCGGGGTCAATCGCAGTAAGAACTTCCTTGACGTATGAGCTTTTTCGCTTCTCCCGGAAGAGGATTCTTCGAGCTACCGTAAATGCCCACGCCTTAGGATTTTCAATCGTTGACCAATTTTTGTACAGCTCAATCATTGCCTCTTGGGCCATTTCGCTCGCCAGGTGCGAATTCCCCCCGGAGAGTCCGAGATACGAGACAAGGCGTGGCATGAATTCGCGATAGAACTGCTCAAATTCGCCTATTTCCGGGCTTCTTGACGCAGGGCCGCCGCCCCACCCCCCGGCCTTGCCTTGCCGGGCGGGAATCTGGGCAGCGTGAACGGTGTCCTGCGCATGCGACGGTGCGTCAGACTCGGCCCCGTGGAGATCCCGGGACCGAGCTGACGTCTTGTGCGCTCCGGTTTCCAGGGTCAGGCTCCCGGGGGTCCCTTGCGACCGGGGTCGCCATTGCTGGCACGGCCGCCGCCCAGCCACTTCTTGAGGGCTTCGATGGCGCGGACTGCCACATCCAGCAGCTTCAGACTTCTGGCCGCAAAGAAAGCGCGGATTGTCCGCGTGCGGGGCCAGATTGCGCTGCCGACGAGGCAGACTGAAAGGCCGATCAGCGAGCCGGTGAAAGCATGCTGGTGCCAGACGGCCAGTTCTTCGGAAAGTTCATACTCGTTCCCGAAGAGGTAGAGGAGCACTGCGGCTCCGGTGAACCATACGATTAACAGCAGGCGGCGGTCGCTCCGGAGAGCAACGCCGCCCTGATTTACCGTGGCCAAGTGGACCACCTCTTTTGTCGCACCGTTTAGCGGTCTCTCCGTTGCCCCCACTCGGGCGAAGTCGACAGACAGCGGAGAGTCCGTGACCGGATGGTCAACACAGAGTGAAGCATCGGTCACTCGGGCAGCGCAAGTGCCCCAGGCTGCCCTAATCGACCTGGGGTAAACCATATTAAAAGTGTTGTTTTTATGCAGAAAGCTCAGCTTTCGGACCCGCCGCCTGTCTACTCGCCCGAGTGGGGGCGGCGGGTCCCAGTGCGACAGCAGATCCACTACCAATCAATCCACTGCCACTACCTACGTGCAGTTGACGGGCGGTCAACGTGCAAGCCGGCGTCGACATTGTTTCACGAGCTTTGATCTTGCTGCGTCTTCATGACGCACCACAGCTTCCTGACCTGCGAAAACACACTCCTCGCCTCCCCCTCGCACCGATCGTTCTACAGCAGGTTCTTTGGCGATTTGAACGACGGGAGGGCGCCGAGCGTCCCACGCCGCATCGATTTGCAACAAGACTGCCTCGCTGCGGGGAGCCCCATCGGCATCTTCGGCCTCCCCGTTCACAGCTCTGACAGCTCCTGCTACACACCTGAGGCTCCCGAGACAGCGAAGCATCGTGCGTTTCTGTGACCTCTCGCCAATTTGAACCACGAGTGCGTTGAATACACCGCCACTTCGCCGATTTGACAGCACGACTGCCATCAAGGGCGCCACGTGACGCCCCAGCGCACCGCGAAGAAGGAGGCGAAAGGCTCACCGAAGGGCCAGGGAAAGACGACCGGCGGCCGAGCTCGGTCAGTGCGACTCATCCGAGGTAGGCCAGGACCCGGTCGGGCCTGCACACCGGGACGTGGTATTGCCGGCGCGAGCCCTCGCCACGCCTGCGCACCAGTCGATCCGGGTAAACGCGCTCCCCTCGAGGCTGCATGCCTCGACCCGCGCGTCCATAGGGGCCTTCCCTCGCCAATGCCGAACCGAAGCACCCAGTCTGGAGGCGGTGCGGCAGGCCGCCAAGCAGTGCTCCGGCCTGGTGCTGGGCCTCTGCGCGGTGCCAGCGCCTGATCTTATCGAGCTGCTGGAGCCGCACGCGCTCCAGAAAACGGAGCAGCTCAACCCGGCGGACTCACCCGACCAGCGTTGCGCCTCACCCCGAGCAGCGAGCCTGTCACGAGTGGCGGTTGCAGGAATGGGAGCCGTCAGGGAATCCCGCTGTCGCCTACGGGACGAGTTCAGGGGCCCGGTGCGACGGATAGGGCCGTTGGCCGGCCGCGCCGCCGCCCCTGGGGCCCAAAGCCACCAGGGGCGGGGCGATGCGCGTTCCTCCTATGGGCCGGCTCGAAGTGGACCTCCGTGGCGAGGCACTGCTCGGCCCGGTCGAGCAGCTCGGCTTGTTCCTGCGGGTCGACGGACAGGTTCCAGCGGATCTTGGTAGCGGTCCATTCCGCGGCGTACTGGCAGTGGACTTCACCGGCCGGCGGCATCCACGTGCCGGGGTCCTGGTCGGACTTGCTGCGGTTCGAGCGGGCGGTGACGCCGACCAGCGAGGTCGGGGCGCCCAGGTCGTTGGCGTAAGCCTCACGGCGCTGTGCGGTCCATACGGAAGCGCCGGAGTCCCAGGCTTCGGCGAGGGGCACCATGTGGTCGATGTCCAGGCCCGAGGGGCCGGACACGGTCGTCGCGTCGTAGTACGACCACCAGGTTCCGCCGGTCAGCTTGCAGCCGGGGCCGACGGTCGGCGGCTCGACCGCTTCCGCGATCAGACCTTCGTTGCGGGTGTTGCAGCCGTCGGTGGGATTCTGTCCGGTGTTCCAGTGGCGGAACTTGTCGCGCGTGTACCCCTCGCGGGATTCGGCGGCGGTCTCGAGCTGGTGGACCGCGGCGCCGAGAGGAAGAGTCTCGGCGGCGTAGACCGGCGGAGAGATCATGGGAAGGACGGCGAGTGCTGCGGCCGTGAGGGCTCGCTTCAGGCTTTTGATCACGACCGCATGGATAGCTGGGCGCACGCAGCGGGCGGGCGAGGACGCCCGGGTGGTGCGATTCACCGCAGAAACGATGCCGCTGCCACGCCACCCCCTGGCAAGGAGGCGCCCCCGACGGGCGCTCAGGATGCCATCCGGGCATGAATCGGCTCGCCGCACAGGCAGGCTGGGCGACACGTACGGGTGGGAGATGGGTCATCGGCGAACCACGGGGTGCCAGGGCAGCGTCGCCATGAGCATGGAGAAGATCGACGAACAGCACATCAATGAGCCCGGCCTCGTCGTCCTGGACATCAGCGCCGCCGACGAGGCGACCGTCCACGCTGTCATGGCCGATCTCGGGGAATGGTGGGCCACCTCCGGCGTCACCCCGGTACACCGCGAGCCCGGCGTTCCGGGCGTGAAGGCCCGCGTGTACGCGGACATCCGACGCCCCGGATCGATGATGTAAGGGCGCCGTAAACGGTGATCCCGCGCGGGTCGGGTGCACGAGAGCGAGCGCCCGCCCGGCCGATTTCAGCCTGGCATGCACCTCACGCAGGGCTGCTGGCGGCGCGTTCGGCCCCCCCTGCTCAGGCTCGGGTGCGGTGTCGGCAGCGGCTCTTGCACACGTCACAGGTGTGGGTGGAGTGCCCGGCCCCCTGCTGACCCAGAAGGTGGGTTCGCCGGCCTTCCAGCGGTCTCGGTGAACTTCCGTAACGCCCTCGGTGCACCAGGCCGGCAGGCCGCGCGTTCGCGTCCTTCTGTTCAACGACCCTCGGCTGCTCTCCCCGGTCGGCGGCTGCCGCGGGGACTCGGCGGCGATCGGGGATCCGGGCGACGCCTCTCGCCGTGATGCAGCTCGCGCTCCCCTCGCCATCAGGTGAGGGGAGCGTGAACGGGCGCGGGGTTAGTGGAAGGTGATGTAGCCGTTGCCGTCGCGGTCGTTGCCGCTCTTGCTGTAGGAGTGGACGTCCGCGCGGCTGCCGGAGGGCCTGTAGAGGTAGATCGTGTCGCGGTCGTTGTTCCACATGAAGTTGCAGTTGTCGCGGTAGACCACATTGCCCGCGTCGGAGTCGGTGCCGTGGCCACCCCGCAGCTTCACGAAGTCGCCGGGCTGCAGGTAGTGATTGGCCAACACATCAGACGTCGTCCTGGCTCGGTGAGGCACCGGAAGATGAGGACGGCGAGGAGCAGCGGGTGCTGCTGCGGTTCGGGTCTCATCGGGACCCGGCGTTGGTGGCGCGGTTGGTGCAGTACACCTGATCGAGCCGGAGAACGCGTTCTGGAAGGCCGGCCACCGTGCGGCCGTCGCCTACCGGGAACGCGAAGACAGCCTGTCCGTGCCCTACAACCATCAGGAGGACGGGTTCCCGCTGGGGAGGTGGTTGTCGGATCAGCGGCGGGCCATGCGGGGCGGAGGCCTGCCCGCCAAGCGGGCCGGCGACCTCGAGGCGCTCGGGATCGTGTGGGAGCCCGCGGACGAAGCCTGGGAGGAGAACCTCGGTGCGGCGGCTGCGTACTTCGAGGCGTACGGGACGCTCGCCGCGCCGGTGACGGCGGCGATGTTGGACCGGCCAGTGGGGCAGTTTCTCGCGAACGCGCGGAAGAAGAACGGGCTCGGCAAAGATCCCGCGCGCGCGGCGCGGCGTGCGGCGCTGCTGGCCGCGATCGACCCGGACTGGAACACCCTGACTGGCCCATCGACTGGCAGCGCCACTACGCCGCACTGGCAGGCCTTACGGCGCCCGGCAGCGTCCGGGGTACGTCGAGCCCGGGACGATGGTGCACGGCATGGACGTGGGCCGGTGGCTGGCCACCCAACGGCGCGACTGGCACCTGCTGCACGACGGGCAGCGCGAACGCCTGGCGAAGCTCGGGATCGGCCCTGCGGAAAAGCCGGCGGTCCCGGCCCAGAAGGCCGTACGGCGGGGCTCTGGCGGGGCGTTCGAGCGGGGCGTCGCCGCGCTCGCCCGGTACAAAGCACGGGAAGGCAAAGTCGTCGTTGCCCGGGGGCACGTCGAAGATCTTCCGGATGGAACGTCTGCTCGACTGGGGGTATGGCTGTCCAACACCCGCAGCAGGCGTGCGGGGCTAAGCGAGGAACAGCGCGAGCAGCTTGCCGGACTGGGACTCAACTGGGCAGCAGAGTAACGACGGTGGAGGACTGACTGCCGCGTTCGGCAGCCCACCCTGACGGCGGGCAGAACCGCCTGCGCGCCGCGCTTTGAGCGTCACGCTCGCCGGCGGGCCTAGTGGGAGGAGACAGCGATCACAGCAGTGATGAACGCCCCGCAAGTGCGGCGGCTGAGCGATCTGATCCGCCAGGAGGAGATCCGGGTCGGCCGCGATCTGCTCGACCGGTGCCAGGTGTTCCAGGACCGCTACGACCAGGCGCTGCGGCATGCGGACATCGGACGAGACCATGCAGTCACCGGCACCCGCCGTGCCCGTGCTGTCAGCTCAAGTCACGCAGCTTCTTGCCCAGTTCTGAATTGGCGTCATGGACATTCGGGAACTTTTCCTTGATCTTAGCCAAGATCGAAGCGTCGACCGCCGAATGCGGGCCCTCGAAGATGTTCTTGTTGAACAGAATAGTGGTCTTGATGATGTCAATGATCTCCGGGTCATCCTTGATCTTCGAAATGAGCTGATCCCGATCCGGAGTATCCGCGTGAGCGGCCGTGGTGACCGAGAGGGCAGCCCCTGCCAGGACTAGGGCGGCAAGTACGCGCTTGGTGTTGTTCACACGCTACCAACGATCTTGAACCCGTCTGGGTCACGCCCAGATCCGCAGACACCCCCTCGGAAGTGCGCGAGCACGGCAAGGCGCTCCACGCCCAGTTCAAGCAGCTCGCCGACGCCGAGGACAGCGACGACCTCGCCCACCTGGCCGACGCGCTCACCGCTGCCGCCGCCAACCACGACGCCCAGGCAAACGTCTACGACCAGCTCGTCACCGCGGAGCCGTCCCTGTCCGACGAACACCGAAACCAGGCCGAGAAGCAGCGCGCCAACGCCTGCGAGGCCCGCAAGTTCGTTGTGCTCGTCACCAGCAAGGCCACCTCGGCCGGCACCCGGAAGTCCTAGGCCGGAAAGCGGCGGCACCGACGGGAACGGCAGCCGCACCGCACCGACTGCCCCTCAAGATCATTCTTGCCCAATTACCCAAGAAGGATCTTGAGAGGCGGGTGCGGGCAGTCGGTTCGCCCGGCCTCCCTCAGGGCGGGAGGAGGGGAGGCCGGGCAGAGTGCGGACACGGAGGCGGGTCCGCACTCCAGCGGCCGGGGGGCGACCGCCGGAACACCTCCACCCTGCCACCAGCCTGGGAGAAAAGCAGCCATTGCGACACGGCAACTTCCGGCCATGGGCTGCTTGGCCGCAGGTCGGCGCAATGGGGCATCGGCCTTGCAGGCCGCCCAATAGACAAATAGACAGCCCGGACATGCGTGGCCTCCAGGGGCTGGCCGCTGCGGCCGACCCCCAGGAAGCCACGCGCTGTTCCACTCCCCACTCATGGATGCTCGGCCCCCTTCCGCAGGGTTCCAGGCCCAGCCCATCAGCGAATGCCCGGCGGCGACATCGGCTTCGAGGAGATGGGCACCACCGGGCACGACAAGCGTCTCAGGGGGCACCGACGCCCACAGAGAGCGGGGCCCGGCGAGTCCCCCGCCATTCGCGAACCAGTACAGGACCGACTAGGAGCCAGGCGCCCACTGACGGGCAGCTCGTCATGGCGGTTTCGGTCCCGGCCTGGGTCGTCGCGTACGTCTCCGAGCGCCGCTGTACGTCTCCGAGATGACGTACGTCGACGAGCACCGGGAGCACGAGCAGGAAAGGCCGGCGGGCGGCGCGGTCAACGCCCTACTCCACCTAGGTGTATTGCCCTGTGAGGTTGGGGACGCGGCTGGCGGGGGTTGGCCCTTCAGCGCGGTGTGTCCGCGGTGGTGATTGTAGGTGTGCAGCCACTCGGGGAAGACGTCGCGTCGTTCCTGCTCGGAGCGGTAGGGGCGGGCGTAGGCCCATTCGTCGAGCAGGGTCCGGTTCAGGCGTTCGACCTTGCCGTTCGTCTGGGGCCGGTAGGGGCGGGTGCGCTTGTGGGTGATCCCGGCCTCGGCGAGGACGTTGCGCCAGTCTCGTGAGCGGTAGCAGGAGCCGTTGTCGGTCAGGACCCGCTCCACGGTGATTCCGGCTTGGGTGAAGAACGCGTGGGCACGGGTCCAGAAGGCTGTGGCGGTCTCCTTCCTCTCGTCGGTGAGGATCTCGCTGTAGGCCAGGCGGGAGTGGTCGTCGACGGCCGTGTGGATATAGCTGTAGCCGGCCCCGCGCCGTTTGCTGCGGCCTTCTTGTCTGCCGAGAACCTTGTGGCCGCCGCCGTTGGGGATGTTGCCGAGTTTCTTGATGTCGACGTGGACCAGTTCGCCGGGCCGCTCGCGTTCGTAGCGGCGTATGACGCGGCCGGTGGCCCGGTCCAGGTGGGTGAGGCGGGCCAGGCCGTAGCGGGTCAGGACGCGGTGCACGGTCGAGGGCACCAGGTGCAGCAGGCCTGCGATGCGGGCCGGTCCCCAGCGGCGCAGGATGCGGACCTTGATGATCCGCCGTTCGGTGCGGGTCGGGGTGCGGCGCGGGCTCGTGTGCGGGCGGGAGGACAGATCCCTCATGCCGGCCTCGCCGTGTGTGCGGTAGCGGTCGGCCCAGCGCTGGGCCGTGGTGGGCGAGACCTGGAAGCGTTCGGCGGCCCGGCGCAGGGGCCAGCCGTCCTCGACCACGCAACGGGCAAGACGCAGCCGTCCGGTCTCGGTCAGGGGTGCATTACGGTGGGGCACGAGGGCCTTTCTGTAGGTGTAGACGTCGCAATCCACACCGAACCGGAAGGCCCTCACCCATTTCAAGATCCCTCAGCCGAGACATGGCTCACCCGTCCACAACCTCCCGGGGCAGAACACCTAGGCCGCCCGCTGACGGGGACCGGCGGGCGGCCCGGCCGGGCCTCTCATCCGGCCTGCGGCCCGCCTGACCGACCTCCAGGCAACCGACTCACTCACTCCTCTTCGAAGCACCCTGGCGGTCCGGCAGTCCTGTCCTGGACCGGCCGAGCCCCGCGAAGGGGAGGAGGTCACTTGCGCGGCTAACTCTGCGGTCCTCCAACGTGCTGCCCACCCCACCGGCCAGGCCGGGAGGGCGGGACTTTTCCGCCTCGACTCACTGGAGGACTCGTGCCCAACGACCGCAGCAACATCGCCATCGCCCTCATGGGCGCCGCCTTCTTCACCTACCTCGCCGTCGCCAGCCCGGCCTTGATCCCGGCTCTCGGACTTGGCGTCGCGGCCTTCCTCGCGATGCTCGCGTTCCTGAAGCTCTGAGAAATCAGCGCACACCATTGCATTCACATCCGACGGCCCACAAGAAGCACGACCAGGAGCACGGCGAGGGGCGCGACGACCGAGGTCGATTCGGAATGTCTGAGGTGTGCGAGATCCGAGCATCGCGAAGCGAGCGGCGAAGCCGTCGGCCGGCAGCACTGCAGAACCGATGCGCAGGCCGCAACCGCTCAGTGAGCAAAGCGTTAGACCAGCAGGGAAGCCTCCATACACAGGGCCCCCGGGATGTCATGGCGGATTCCCCGGGGCCCTTTTCGTGTCAGCAGTCCTTGGTGGGGATGGTGAAGCCTCAGGGCCGGCTCGCCGCGTTGATGTACGACTTGGTGGCGGCGGTGATGAAGTCGCGACGGCCGGGGAGTTGAGGGCGACGTACCGCCGCGTGGTCGCGGTGGCACTTGTCGGCCGCCTTGGTGAAGGCGTCCTCGACATGGCGCAGCCCCTCGGCGGCGAGTTCCAGGGACTGCGCATCGGTCCGGGACTCCCGCTGCGCGCCACCCGCCGCACCGGCCGCATCAACGCCTCGCGCGCCAGGACGGGTAGGTGCTAACGAGGGGGCTGGGAGCGCATTTTGAGGGCAGATGTGAGCAGGAGTTGACCAGCGGCTCCAGCCGAACCGGCAGGGGAACGTCTCGACGAGGGGGGAGATCCGGGTGATCATCGCATTCCTGTGCGTCTTCATAGTGATGGGCCTGGTTCAGGTGCTGAAGCCGCAGCTGCTGTGGAGGATGAACCGGCCGCTGCAGCAGCCGATCGTGAAGGACTACGACGCGACGGAGCCCTCACGCGCCGGGTACACGATGATGCGGGTGACCGGTGCCGTGTTCCTGGCCTGGGCGGTCTGGATGCTCGTCACCCAGGCCTCATGACACACCGCCGCCTTCCAGTGCTGGTGAAAATGCGGCGAACGACCACGTCCCCACAGGTGCAGCCGAGCTTGTCCGACTGGCGACGACGTTCGCGCCCCGTCAACGGCGCCAAAGAGGCCGGCCGGCTACCCCTCGCCGGTGACATCCAGCGTGTTTCGCGCACACCGGCGCGCTGCCTCGCAAGCCGCCGTGTCGCAGGTGCAGCGCGTCGTTACGCCAGTCTTTGCAGGCGTTTGAGCATCTCTTCCCGGTGACCCGCACGTGGGCGCCGCACGAGGTGCTCGGCTACCTGCGCACCACGTCCTTCGCCGCTCCCGAGCTCTTCGCAGAGCGGCACCAGGCGTTCGAGGACGAGGCCCTCGCCCTTCTCCACGCGCACGCGGTGGACGGGTCTCTGGTCGAGGAAGCGACGTTCAGGGTTCTGCTCGCCCGGCGTCCGGAGGGAGCGCGGTGAGCGGCGGGCAGCGGCACACCGAGCCGGTGGACGTCCACCTGATCCTGCGCCGGGAGTCCGCCGACGGTCCGCAGGTGCTGCTGTCGCGGCGGGCCGGGCAGGTGTACGCCGCCGGCCTGTGGCATCTGCCGTCGGGGCATCTGGACGGTCCGCATGAGGACGTGGTCACCGCCCTGATCCGCGAGGCGCGGGAGGAGACCGGTGTCGTCATCGACCCGGCCGACGTGCGGTCCGCCGTGACCGTGCACCACCGCAGCCCCGGAGGCGCCAGTCGTACCGGGCACTTCTTCGAGGTCCGGCGGTGGAAGGGCGAGCCAGAGATCGCCGAGCCGGATATCTGCGACGCGATGGACTGGGCGCCCCTTCACGCCCTGCCCGCCCCAATGGTGGCGTACTGCCGTGCGGGCCTGGACGCCTACAGCGCCGGCGCACGGCTCGCCGTGCACTTCCAACTGCCCGGCGACAGAATCGCCTTCGACTCCGGCGCCGACCGGCTGCGCCTTGTGCCGGACGTGACCGGCCAGGCGTCCGCCGCCCGTCCCGACGCTGCGGTCGTGGAGTTCGCGGAGCGGTCGGTCGGCCGGATCGGGCACTGGACGGATACGTCGTGGGCGCGCGAGGCGAGCCGGGTGTGGCGGGTCCACGGCGTCCAGGGCGGCACCTGGTACGTGAAGGTCCACCAGAACGAGCGGTTCCACGGCAGGGAAGTGCGGGGGCTACGGGGTTGGGCGCGGAAGCTGGGGGCGGCCGCGCCGTGGCTGGTCGCCGCCGACGAGACCCTGCGGGCGGTGGTCCTCACCGCGGTGCCGGGCCGCCCGCTGCACGGCACCGTTCTGGCACCGGAGCGGGAGAGGGCGGTCTTCCAACGGATCGGCGTGCTGGCCCGCCGCATCCACCAGGCCTCTCCCCCACGGCCCGCTCCTGCCGGCAGCGGCCCGGCTGTCGCCAAGGCCGACCGGCACCTGGCCGGGGCGCGGTCTCATCTGCTCCCGAGCGATGAGGAGTTCGTCCGCGACCTCGTCCGGCAGGCCAAGGACCTGCCACCGCTGGAGTGGGTGGAGACCCACGGCGATTTCCAGCTCCGCAACATTCTCTCGACCCCTGACGCCGCCGACGAGACGGACGACCTTGAGGTCGTCGTGGCGGTAATCGACTTCGAGCGCATTGTCTCTGCTTAGTGGTCATGTCCCATACCCGGAGCAAGCGAGACCCTGACTCGCATTTGCGCTTTGCCGTCTCTGCTGTCCCCCACGTACCCAGGGCTGATTCATAGTCCGGGCGGCTTCAAGAACCAGCAGGTCACAGGCATGTGACGAACCTTCACCACGGCAGCCAGGCATGCAACGAAGCTCCGATGATCAAGGGGACCTACCAAGTCGCCCGACCACCGGAGCTCCGATGTGCCGCCAGTCTGCCACCGTCTGCCTGATCAAGCCGCCCTCGCGTCAGCAGCGTGAGCTGTCGGACAGGGCTGCCCGGTTGAGTGCTCTGCCCGATCCGCGTCACCGGCGCGGACGGCGGCACACCCTGGCCTCGGTCCTGCTGACCGCCGCCTGCGCGGTCCTGGCCGGCGCCCGCTCCTATCTGGCCATCGGGCAGTGGGCCCGCCACGCACCCCAAGACACCCTCGCCCGCCTGGGGTTTCTAGCGCGCGGGCCGCTCGGCGTGCGCCGGCCGGCCTCGCCTTCCACCCTGCGCCGGGTGCTGGTCCTGGTGTGTCCCGGCGGGCTCGCCGACCTGCTCGGCCACTGCCCGGCCGGCACGCAGGCAGTCGCGGTGGACGGCAAGAGCGCCCGTAGCTCGCGCACCGATGCCGCGCCCGCCGCCCACCTGCTGGCCGCCGTCACAGCCGCCGGTCGTGTCGTCAGCCAGTTGCGGGTGCCGGACAAAACCAACGAGATCTCCGCGTTCACCGCCCTGCTGGCCCCGTTCGACCTGGCCGGCACCGTGGTGACAGCCGATGCCCTGCACACCCAGCGCGAGCACGCGAAGTGGCTGGTAGAGGTGAAGAAGGCGCACTACCTGCTGGTGGTCAAGGGCAACCAGCCGAAACTGCACGCGGCGATCAAAGCCCTGCCCTGGAAGGAAGTGACCGCCCGCCGCTACGACCGCGAGCGCGGGCACGGGCGGCGCGAGACCCGCTCGGTGCGCACGCTCACCGTCACCGGCCTCCACCTGGACTTCCCGCACGTGGTCCAGGCAGTGAAGATCCTCCGGCATCGCACCGAGATACGGACCGGCCGCGTCACCCGGCAGACCCTCTACGCGATCACGGATATGACGGCACGTGAGGCATCGCCGCAGCGGATCGGCCGTCTCGCCAGATCCCAGTGGGGCATCGAGGCGGTGCACCACGTGAGGGACACGACGTTCGCCGAGGACGCCTCCAAGATCCGCACCGGGCACGGGCCGGAGAACATGGCCACACTGCGCAACCTCGCGATCAACACCCTTCGGGACGCCGGCTGCCGCAGCATCGCCGCAGGACTGCGGGAGGTCTCCTACACACCGTTCACCCGCCCACTGGACCTGCTCGGACTGTCCTGACCTGCAACACGAAATGATCAATCTGACTTTGAATAAGCCCTGCCCACGTACCGTCCCGGCCATGCAGATGATCTTCTTTAGCTCAAAGGGCTGGAGGTCGTGGGGGCTCAGCGGCCGACCCGTCATATCCGAGCTCATGCCGGTCCTCGTCGATGACGACCTTCTCTTCGAGGATGAGCGCGGCGTACGCGACACCGTGGCGATCAACACCTGGCTGCGGTGGCTGCCGCTGGACGGTGTCCCCGCCCCCAACTCATGGGAGTTCTACGGCCGGACTCTGCGGGAGTGGTGCGAGTTCCTTGCGACCTTGGGGATCGGCGTCTTCGACGAGCGTGCCCGGCTGAAAGACGCACTGAGTCTGTACGCGACCGACAGGTCGTGCGGGCCACTCAGGCGTCGGCTCGCGGCCACCACGTGGAACCAGCAGATGAGCATCCTGTGGCGCTTCTACACGTGGGCGGACAAGGAGAGTTACGCACCCGCGGTGCCCTTCACTTACAAGGAAGCCGTCTCGATGTACGGGGACCATGTGCGGACCCAGCAAGTCAACCAGGCCCGCCGACGCACTCCGAAGCGACATGTCACGATCCGCTACTTCGAGGCCGACTTCGCGGAGATGTTCGTTCTGGGTTTGGCAGGGCTCCGCCCGGATGGATCACCCGACACGTCGTACCGCGGACGGACGCTCACGCGCAACGCGGCCGTGGGTGACTTCGTGCTCTCCTCGGGGCTGCGGTCGCAAGAGTTCACCTACTTGCTGGACGTGGAGGTCCCCCCGCTCCCCCCGAAGCCGACCGCGCTGCCGATCTCCTTCTCCGTACCCGAGGGTGTCACGAAGGGGCGCAAGTTCCGTACGACGTGGACGTCCTACAAGAGTCTGGCTCGCGTGCACCGGTACCGGACGACGGTCCGGCCCCTGGCCACGGTCGGCTCGCGCTGGAAGCCGCCGGCCCGGTGGGGTGAGCCGCTGGTGGCGAGCGAGGCTGACGCCCGGGGCGGGCGGGTGAATGGCACCCGGGTGAAGTGGGCGGCGCTAACGCCGTCCGAGCGGCGACGCCTGGTGGCCCCCGATGGGGGCTCGATGCTGCTGGGGGTGCAGGCGGGCGGGGCCCCCTTCACAGCTTGGGCCACGGTCTTCGAGCGGACCTCGACCCGGATCCGGGAGCGTTTCGAGCCCCGTTTCCCTCACACTGCCCCGCACCGACTCCGTCATACCTTTGCGATCAGGACGTTGGAGTGGCTGGTCAGCGGCCATTTCATGGAAGCGGCTCGCATGGTCCACGCGACCGACACGGATGCGGCACTGGCTCTGTACCTGGGCAAGGCGGACCCGATGATGGTGCTGCGTGACCTCCTTGGACACACAAGTGTCCTCACCACGGAAGCGTACCTACGCCGTCTCGACATGACCCGGATCTACCGCGAGGCGTATGAACGCGCCGGGCATGAGTTCTACTTGTTCGCCGAGGCCGAGGCTGATGAGGAGTTCGAGGACGAGGCGGTGATCGTCTGATGGCCGCTCGACTGATGGAAGAGCCCGCGCGGCTGGTCTGCTGGTTCACCAAAGGCACGACCGCGACGGTAGAGCTGCCCCAGGAGGAGAACCCCCAGCAGCCGGATTGATCGGACTGATACATCCACACGGCCAGGTGGACGCGGAGACCACTGTCCGTGAGTTCGTACGGACAACTCGTCTATTCGCTGCGGCAATGGCTAAGCGTGGGCATGCCGGTGGCGCTGCGGAGCTCACTCGTCCTGCCCTCGTCGAGCAGCTCTGGATGACCAGACCCGTTCACGAGTCGATGATCCGTCGGATGCTCGCGGCGTTTGACCAGGACACCGGGGTGCTGCGTCCCGAGGTCCGCGAACTGGTGGGCGGTCGGGCATTCAACCAGAGCCGCCGCCGACGGAACTCCAAGCCACTGCTGCCGTACGACGAGGCGGTCTGGAGCAGGCTGCAGGAGACATGCCGGACAGAGATCCAGGAAGCATGGTCGCAGTTCCGGCAGGCCCGTGCCGCGGCCGAGACCGGCCGGGACCCCTATCAGCACGGCTGGTCATACGAGAATCTGTGCTGGTGGATGGTCCGCCATGGGCCAGAAACTGCGGTCAGTCTGGGGCTGAGGGCCGGGTGGACACCGACGATGACCTACCACCGAATGGGCCGCGGCGCTGCCGTACAGAGTGCCTGCACTGCACTGTTCCCCTCCCCGTCGGTGGTGATCGCCTACCAGCTGCTGTTCGGCGCGTACACCGGCATCGTCCCCGACGGCATCGTCGATCTGGGAGTCGAGGACCTGGAGTGGGCCGGAGACGCAACGATGCTGGTGAACTACCTCAAAGGCCGGACGTCCGAGGAGAGCGTGACGCTGTCCCCGCGGGCCGTGCGGCTGGTGGAACGGTGGCTTGAGCATTCCGCCGTCTCGCGCCGCTTCGCCGCGGAGACCGAAGGCTCGGAGCTGTGGCTGCGCCACGAATACACCCAGCTCGGCGTCTGGAGGACGGGAGCGTCGCTCCACGATTCCATCCAGCGGTGGGTGATACGGGCGGGCTTGAAGGGCGCCGACGGCAAGCCTCTTCGGATCCATCGGCACAGTATCCGGACCTCGTTCGAGTCTCACCGGGACCGCAAACGGTGGTTCGGCAGCGGGCGCGGGCGGATCGATCCGAACCACAGCCCACGGGTCGAAGGTGATCACTACCTGACGGCCGCGACTCCCGCGCAGAAGGACGCTCTGGAGGCGATCGTAGAGGAGGCTCAGGGTGATCTTCTGCGTAAGGCGCTCTCGCCGACGGTGCTCAGTGACGACGATCTGGCGGAACTGGCCGGCAGCCTGCCTGATCTCGTCTCCCGGCTCGGGCTGGACGACGCGGCAATCGCCGAACTGGTCGGCGGACAGCGTGATGTATTCGTCGCGGCGTGTGCGGACCCGCTCGCGGGACTGCACGGTCCGAAGGGAAAGCCGTGCCCGGCCCGTCCATGGGTGTGTCTGTTGTGCCCTCTCTCGCTGTTCGCGCCGCGACACGCCGCCAACTTGCTGCGGATGAAGGCGTTCTTCGCACGGCAGTGGCAGCAGATGCCTGCCGCACAGTTCATGGCCGTGTTCGGGCCGTACGTGCACCGGATCGAGCAGGTCCTCACCTCCTACGACCCGGCCGAGCTTGCGCGTCTGGCCACGGTGATCACCGACACCGATGACGAGATCCCCCTGCACCCCGAGGAGCGCACCGCGTGATGCCCCCGTTGAACCCCAGACCGAGGCACGAGGTCTCGCCCTTCGCCGACGTCGAGCTGTGTCCTCTGTTCGGCTTCGCCCTGCCGCTGAGTGTGACGGGCCCCTACTTCGACGAGGACCGGTGGCCCTTCGACGCTGTGATCGGACTGCCGGCCTATCTACGGCCCAACCAGCGCGCCCTCGACTTCACACCGATCACCAACAGGGAGTGGAGACTGACCGCAAAGGAGTACATCGCGGCGCTGATGGCACCTCGCCACGACGCCGTTCGTGACCTCGCCCATGCCGAACGCACCGTGCAGACGCTGACCACCTGCCACGGGAAGCTGTCCGAGCTCATACGGTGGTTCAAGTGGCTCATGGACCAGGGCATCACCGATCTGGGCGAGGTAACCAGTTACCACTGCACCGCGTATGTGGACTTCCGGGGCGAGCGGATCGGCGACGACGGTGAAGTGGTCGCCGACTCCCCGTCGACCAGAGCCGTCGCGATGGGCACGGTGATCGGGCTCGCGCAGTACCGGGAGCTGTTCACCGGGCTGAGGTTCCGAGATGACCTGCACCCCTTCAACGGCGCGAGTGCCGCTGCAGGCTCGGGCCGGACAGCCGAACTCGCCGGCGCGAACAAGGTGCAGCCGCTGCCGTCCGAGGTTCAGCAGCCCCTGCTCGCCGCGGTGCTATACGTGATCCAGACGCTGGCCCCGCACATCCTGCGAGAAGCCGAGGCGAAACGAGTACGTCAGGCCGCGGACCGCAGCATCGCCGCCACCACCCACCCCGGACTCGGGGCGTTCTTGCGCAATCTGGAGCGCCGGATTGAAAGCGAAGAACCTCTGGAACTGATGACACAGGACTCGGTGAAGGCAGCGCGTGTTCGTCGATTGCGTGAGGAGCACGACCCGCTGGCTGCTGTTTCCCTCAGCGCTCTCGCTCGGGAATGCGGGATCAGGCAGTTTCGGGGCGCCTGGCTTCCGGAACTCCGCCCTCACCTGGAGCGGGCCCATGCCCTTGTCGGGGCTTGCGCTCCGTACGGCCGTAACGCAGCCGAGGTAGAGCGCGCCGACGGGCAGGGACACGTCACCTGGACGCAGCCACTCTTCTCCCTTGATCTGAAGTTCCTGGTCGGATTCCTGGCCACGGCCTGCGGCCTGGCACTGGCCGCACTCGTCGGGATGCGCCACTGCGAGTTGGGCGAACTGGTCGTCGGCTGCCGTCAGCCACCGCAGGAGATCGCTCCTGGACTCTTCCGTTACCGGCTCGCAGGCAAGCTCATCAAGGGCCAACCGCTCGGCGGCGTCCGGGACGAGTGGGTGGTGACCCGGGAGGTCTACGAAGCGATTGAGGTGGCCGAGCAGCTCCTCGGCCCAGACGCGGCGCCCGGCACCTCACTGTTCCATCCGGTCTTCTGCGACACGACGTACCAGAACTTCAGAACGTGGGTGAACGGGCCGGCAGGGCAGCGGCTGGGACTGACCCCCATCCCGGAGGGGGCGGTGACGCCACGGGCACTCCGGCGCACCCTCGCTGTCGAGATCGCCTACCGTCCTGGCGGCCTTCTCGCTGCAAAACTGCAGCTCAAGCACCTGTCTGTGGCCACTACGGAAGGGTACGCGGCCCGACCGGGTGGTGCTCAGGCGAAGTTCCTCGCCGAGATCAACGAGCTCGAGGAAGAGCGCAACATCGGCATTCTGACAGACGTTTACCGCGACTATCAGAGTGGGATCATGCCGTCCGGTCCCGGCGCCCGTGATTTGATCAGTCTCTTCACCAGCGTGGACGGACGGCTCCACGAGCCCACGCATCATCCGTGCCATCGCCCGGTGTGGGAGGAATCGCGGGAGACTGCCCAGGTGTTCATCGGCGTCTCAGCCGCCGGCAGAAGACCGAGCGGGCCCGGCTGGAAGTCAGCGTGACCCGTGCCGAACGGGTTCTCGCCGAGATCGACCAAGTCGCCGCCGACACGGCTGGGAAGGACGAGATCTGATGGGGCGGATCAGCGACAGCGGCCGCGCGCGCAACGAGGAGGCCATCCGAGTGGCCATGGACCGGCTTCTGCGCGGGGAACTCCCTCCGGGCGGCAAGTGCGATCTCAAGACCCTGGCTTTGGAGTCCGGCGTCACCCGGACCGGCTTCTACCCGAAGAAGAACCGGGACGGCACTACCCGCCCGGGCCCTTACCAGCACCTTGCCGAGGAGTTCGAGCGGCGCATTGCGGCTCTGCAGCGGGCCGGCGAGATCGTCGACCCACGGGCCGCGCAGATCGAACGGCTCAAGGCCCAGGTCGCCGAGCTCAAGGACCGGGTCGCCAAGCGGGACGAAGCCATGGCCGAGCTCACCGCGTTCAAGACCGTTGCCCTCTCGCGACTCGCGGCCCAGCACGAGGAGATCACGCGGCTGCGGGAACAGACGGCCGCCCTCGGAAATGTCCGCCGACTGCCTGCCGCCCGCGGTGGTACGACGCCGTAGGGGTCGTGCAGCTGAGGTCACTGGGAACATTCACATACAGGGGACGCCGCCGGGCCGATGAATGTCGGGCGGCCGCCCTGTGTTGCTCTGGTGATCTGCGCATCAGGACGAGGGCGCGTGCTGGCGCTTGTCGCCTGGATTGGTCAGGTCCCTGTCGTGCCGCCGCAGGGGGCCGACTATGCGTCCGCGGGAGGCGAGCTGCTGCCACCAGGCGGTGGACATGTCCCCTGCGCCCGCGGTGACGGTGATCCTGTCGAATACCGCGCCCTTCGGGTCGCGTTCTACCTGCTCGCCGCCCAGCAGATGGAGATTCAACGACTCCGGGGCGCCCTGGCCGCCTGTCCAATATCCGAGCACTCCCGTCAAAGGCCACGTCAAGGCCGTCCTGCCGCCCAGCCAGTCCGGTCTGCTTCGCCGAGACGCGTGCCCCGGCGGAGAAGTGTTCTCGTGGTGCGAGCAGAACAGTGCGTGTAGCGTCTGCGGTATCTGTCATGGTTCCGAAGTACCGGTCGCCCGTGAGCACACCTTCACGGGCGATTTCGTCGTTCACCGTCTCTGAGGACCAGGGCGATCACCTCCGGTTCCCCGCACGGTGCGGGACCGATTTCGAGTCCCCTTGGAGGACACATGGCCAGCGGCATCGTTAAGTGGTTCAACGCCGAAAAGGGCTTCGGCTTCATCGAGCAGGACGGCGGCGGTCCGGACGTCTTCGCCCACTACTCGAACATCGCCGCCCAGGGGTTCCGCGAGCTTCAGGAAGGCCAGAAGGTGAACTTCGATGTCGCCCAGGGCCAAAAGGGCCCCCAGGCGGAGAACATCACCCCCGCCTGACGTACGCCTCTTCAGTAGGCGCCGCCGCCTCGTTGGCGCTCGTCCTGTGAAAAGCCCGGCCGGGCCGTTACTACCGGCCGGGCTTTTCTATGGCGCGTATCTCCGCGGACGGCGGGCCGTCCGGGTGAGTGGTCATTTCAGGTCCCTGCGGGCGGACAGTTGATCTCCCTGTCCGGTATTGCTTTTCGTCCCCTGGATGGAGACGGCGAGCTGAACCTCACAGTTTGGTCAAGCCTGCCGGTTGGGAGGGGGCAGCTGGTTGGGGGTGTAGGTGTGCTGGGCGGGTGGGCAGCCAGTATGCGGCGGCTGCGGCAGTGAGCAGGGTGACCAGTCCGGCAAGGAGGGCGGTGTGGGTGAGTCCTTCGGTGAAGGACTCTCGGGCTGCTGTGAGGAGGTGCTCGCGTGTGGGACTTGGCAGGCGGGGCGCGAGGGTATGCGGGGCGAGGACGTTTTCGGTGGCGGCCCGGGCGAGATGCGCGGGCATATCAGTACCGGTGAGCCGGTCACTGAGCCGGTCGCTGTAGAGGGTGGCCAGGAGCGAGCCCTGTACGGCCACACCCAGGGCCGAGCCGACTTGGCGCGTGGCGTCGTTGATGGCAGAGCCAAGGCCGGCCTGCTCGCCGGGGGTGGCCCCCATGACCGTCTCCGTTGCCGCGGCGACGGTCAGTCCGGCTCCCGCGCCGGCGACGGCCTGGAAGACGATCAGGTGACCGTAACCGGAGGTGGCGCTCGTGGTCGCCAGAACGGCGAACGAGGCTGTGGTGATGAGCAGGCCCGTGACGATCGGGAGCCGGTTTCCCCACCGGGCCCCGAGCGGCAGGGCAGCAGCCGCTCCCAGTACGAGCCCCGCAGGAAGAGGCAGGGTCCGTACTCCGGCCTGCCAGGGGGTGTAGCCGAGTACGCCCTGGAGGTAGAGCGTGACGACGAACAGCGCTCCGAAGCAGGCGAAGGACATCAGTGCCAGTGCCGCGGCACCCATGCTGATCGAGGGGATGCGCAGCAGGGGGATGGGAAGCATCGGGAACCGGGCGTGGTGCTGGCGCGCGATGAAGCCTGTGAGCAGGAGGGCTGCTGCGCCGAAGGCGGTCAGGACGGGCGTGCTGGTCCAGCCGTGCGTGGGGCTTTCGATGAACGCCCAGACGAGTGCAAGGAGGCCGGCGGCGGACAGGACGATGCTGGGCCAGTCGATGGGGGTGTGCGGTGCGCACGACTCCGGTACGAGGATCAGGGCGAGCGTGATGGCGATGGCCGCGACGGGCAGGTTGATCCAGAACGCGGCGCGCCAGGAGAAGTGTTCGACGAGCCAGCCACCGAGTACCGGTCCGGTCAGCCCCCCGACGCCGATCACTGCCGTCCACAGGGCGATCGCACGGCGCCGTAGCTCGGGCTCGGGGAAGAGCTGGTGGATGATGGACAGCGTGGCGGGCATCAGCAGTGCGGCGCCGGCGCCCATGGCTCCGCGGGCCGCGATGACTTGCTCCGGTTCCTGCGCGAGGGCTCCGAGGAGTGAGGCCGTGGCGCACAGCAGGAGTCCGGTGGTGAAGGCCCGGCGGCGTCCGATGCGGTCGGTCAGTGAGCCGGTGGCCAGCACGCATCCGCCCAGGACGAGGGCGTAGCCGTCGATGATCCATTGGATCTGTGACATCGAGGGCTGGAGATCGGTGTGGAGGTCGGGGACGGCGACGTTCAGGACTGTCAGGTCGATGGCGAGCAGGAACAGGCCCAGGCACACGGTGAGTGTCGCCGCCCAGCGATGAACCTCGCTCGTGCGTGTCACAGAGACGTTCATGGTGTCGCCACGGTGTAGCGGGCGGCGGCGTGCAGGTCCTTGCACAGCCGGTCGGTCAGGGCGCGGATCTGTTGGTCGGGGTAGCTGTGCGCGCCGGGGAAGAGCTGTGGGGATACGGGCTGTGTGGTGAGGTCGCCCCAGGTGCGCAGTCGTTCCATGGGGGCGATTGGATCGTCCTGGCCGCCGTATACGGCGACGGGGAGGTCCAGCAGTGGTTCGGGCTGGTGTCGGTATTGCAGGGCGAGCAGCAGGTCCGCGAGGATCGGGGTGTAGGCGGCGGCGAGGATCTGGGGTTCGTTCAGGAGTTCGTCGGGGATGGGGCCGAGGAGCCTGGCGGCGCCTTGCCTTCCGTCCAGCAGGACCGCGGACAGTGCGGTGACAAAGGTGTCCAGATGGGGTGCGGGCAGGGCGGAGAGTGCGAGCAGTACGGGCGTGCGGTGGCGGGCGCGGACCAGGGTGCGCGTGGTCTCGTAGGCGAGCAGGGAGCCGAGGCTGTGGCCGAACAGTGCGAACGGCCGGTCGTCGTCGTTCTGGTGGATCAGGTCCGCGATGGCCGTGGTGGTGTGGTGGGGGTCGGTGAGGGAGGCATGGTCGGCGAGAGCGCCGCGGCCGGGCAGCCGGACGGCCCACAGGTCTACGGATTCGGGCAGGTGCTCTGCCCAGGGGCGGTAGAAGCTGGGTCCGCAGCCTGCGGGTGGCAGGCACAGCAGTCGCAGTGCGGCGGCGGGCCGGTCGGTGAGCGAGGCCAGGGAAGGCTGCCCGGCGTGGGGACGGTGCGGTGTCACGGTTGTGTCCGTTCAGGAGGCGAGGGGCAGGCGAGGGGCCCGGGGCCGCACCGGCTCGGCGCGGCCTCGGGGGGAGTTCAGTTGCCGGTGTGGGTGCGGTTGCCCAGGCGGGCCAGGACGCGGAGTGCGAGGTCGGTCAGATGGCCGGCCCCGGTCAGCTCGACCACGGGCAGGTCGCATCCGATGCTCGTGCTGATCGCGCTGGACAGCTCGACGGCCATGAGTGAGTCGACGCCGAGCAGGTCCAGCCGACGGGAGCGGTCGATGCGCTCTGGGGTTGTCTGGAGGACGACGGCCAGGAGTTCGGCGAGCTTGTCTTCGACCAGTCGCACGGTCTCGTCGGCGCTGGTGGCGGCCAGCGTGTCCCGCCACTGATCGGCGGTGTCACTGTCGCGCCGGCCCTTGAGGAGGCCGGCCGTGCGGGGGGCGGTCAGGGTGGGCATCACGTGTTGCTGGAGCCTGTCCCAGTCGAAGAAGCCGACGGCCGCGGTGGCGGTGTCGGGGTGGCTCAGCAGCTCGTCCAGGCGGTTGAGGGCGCCGGCGGCGGTGAGATGACCGAGGCCGATCGCCGTCATCTCCTCCGAGCGGCCGGTGCGGTGTACGTATCCGCTGTCGGTGATGGCTCCCCATTGGACAGCAAGGGCGGGAAGACCCGCGTTTCGGCGGTCCCGGACCAATCCCTCCAGGACGAGGTTGCCCGCGACGTAGGCCGCCTGCCCGATGTTGCCTGCCAGGGCGGCCGCCGAGCTGTAGACGACGAAGAAGTCCAGTGCACGCTCGCGGGTGAGGGTGTCCAGGAGCAGGCCGCCGGTCATCTTGGGTGCGAGGACCGCGCGCAGGCGGTCGTCGCCCAGCTCGGCCAGGGGTGCGTCATCGAGGACCATGGCGGCGTGGATGATGCCCGCCAGCCGGCGCCCGGAGGTGTCGACGTCGTCCAGCACGCGGAGCAGTGCGGCTTCGTCACTGATGTCCGCCGCATGGACGGTCGTTTCGGTGCCGCAGCCGCGCAGGTGGGCGAGGAGCTGGGCGGCTTCGGGTGCGTTCTCGCCGCGGCGGCTGATCAGGGTGAGATGGCGCGCCCCCCGGGCGGCCAGGTGGCGTGCGGTCGCGGCGCCGAATCCGCCGAGGCCGCCGGTGATGAGATAGGTGGCGTCAGGGTCCAGTACCGGCCGGCCGGCGGGGCGGCGTACGGGTACTTCGCTGTCGAAGGTGACCACGATCTTGCCGGTGTGCCGGGAGTGCTGGAGGTTGGTGAACGCCTCGTCGATGCGGTGGGCGGGGTAGCTGCGGTAGGGCAGCGCCGTGTAGTCGCCGGCGTGTACGGCCTTGGTGAGGGTGCTCAGGTGCTGGTCCATCAGGGGCGAGGGCCCGCTCATCATGGGGGAGAGATCAACCCCGAAGAAGGTCAGGTTGTGCAGGAAGGGGGCCAGTGGCAGCGAGCTGTCCTGGAGGAAGTCCCGCTTGCCGAGTTCGAGGAACCTGCCGTGGGGCTTGAGCAGGCCCACACTGCGTACCAGGGCTTCCCCCGCGAGCGAGTTGAGGACCACGTCGACGCCCGCTCCGCCGGTGAGGTCTTTGACCTGCTCGGCGAAGTCGAGTCGGCGTGAGTCCAGCACGTGTTCGACGCCCAGCAGACGCAGCAGGTCACGTTTGGCCGGTGTGCCGGCGGTCGCGATGACCTGGGCTCCGGCGCGACGCGCGTACTGCAGAGCGGCCAACCCGACCCCGCCGGCAGCTCCATGGACCAGGAGCGTCTCACCGGGAGCCAGGCGGGCCAGGTGGTTCAAACTGTGGTGCACCGTGGCGAAAGCCACGGGCAGGGTACTGGCAGCGGCGAAACTCATCTCCGCCGGCAGCGCCATGACCCTGTCGGCACGCGCAAGCGCATACGTACCGAAGCAGCCTCGCGCCAGCCCCGCCACGCGGTCGCCGACAGCGACCTGGGTGACGCCGGGTCCCACGGCACTGACCACTCCGGCACATTCGAGGCCGACGTCCGCGGTGTACGGCATCCGGCTGGACGCAACGGCCGGGACACGGCCTGTGGCGATCATGATGTCGCGATAGTTCAGGGCAGCCGCCGCGACAGCGATCACGATCTCGCCGGCGTGGGGTGTGGGCACCTCGGCGGGCCGCCAGGCCAGCCGGTAATGGAGGCCGGGGTCGTCCAGGGTGAGGGTGTAGCTGCTGGAGGCGCTCCCGGTCACCGGCGGGGACAGGGGGCGCACCACAGTGGCGAACCGGCCGGCGGGGGTGAGCAGTACCTCGTCTTCCTCCGGCCGGGCCAGCAACTCCGCCACCACGCGTTCAGCGAGCTCCTTGTGCTGCCCTTCATCGCGCGCACCCGTGAGGGCGATCCTGCGGACCGTCAGTTCTGGGTGCTCGTTCGCCAGAGTGCGCGCTCCTCCCCACGCGCCTCCATGCTCCGCCGCAGGTGGCGCGGACACGGTGGTGTGGGAACTGGTGGCGATCAGCCACACGGTCAGGTCACGGGTGTCGGTGCGCTGCTTGCAGGCGGCACTGAGGGCCCGGAAGACCGCGAGGTGGCGTACCGCTGCGTCGGTCGCTTCGGCCGGTGACGCGGCGGTGCCTTCCTCAGTGAACAGAACCAGGTCGGTCGGTGGCTGCTCCGCGCACAGCAGCCCCTTCCACGACGCGGTGGTGTCGTCGACAGACGTCGTCTGGACGGCGGCGGCTGTGCGGTCGCGCAGGGCGGCCAGCACCGAGCTCTGTGCCGGGCTCGGGTCCTGGCGTTGGCCGGGCAGGGCGCCCACGAGCCACCGGCGGGCGAGGACCTCCTCGGTGCGGGGCGCTGTGGCGGGGGCGTGGGAGCGAGGACGCCGGGCGGTGAGGAGGACGGAGTGGTCGCTCAGCGCGAACGACGCCGGGTTTCCCGTCTGGGCGGTGCCGGTGAACCCGCACTCGTGCAGGAAGTCCTTCCAACGGTCGTGTGCCAGCAGCGGCCCGTCGGGCCGCAGCTCACGGTCGGTCGCTGACCAGAACGTGTCCAGCAGCCCGAAGACCGGTGCGAGAGCTTCGTGACTGTGGCTCTCCACCGCCAGCAGGTGTCCGCCGTCGGCCAGCAGATCCGCAACTCGGCGCAGCGTGGCAGCAAGGTCGGTCGTGGCGTGCAGGACGTTGGAGGCCACCACAAGGTCGAAGGAGGAAGGGGTGAATCCCTGTTCTACGGGGTCTGATTCGAGGTCCAGGACCCGATAGTCGACGAAGTCGTACGCGGCGAAGCGGTTCTTGGCCTGCGGGAAGAAGGCGGAGGAGATGTCGGTGAAGGTGTAGTGGGCACGCTCGCGCGGCAGGTGAGGCAGCATGGCGGCTGTGGTGGCGCCGGTGCCCGCGCCGACTTCCAGGATGCGCAGGGGGCGGTCCTGCGGCCAGCGGGCGATGGTGCTCGCCATCAGCGTCGCTGCGAGCCGGCCGTGGTAGGCCAGGATGGGCGCGCCGTCGTAGAAGCGGTTGGCCATGGAATCGGCATCGGAGAACAGCAGTTCCAGGGGGTCGCTCTGCCCTCGCAGGACGCGCGTGAGGTGTTGTCCGCATGCCCCGTAGGCCAGCGCCGTCGCGGCCTCACCGGGGAAGTCACCGAGCAGCGCGGCGAACAGCGGCTCCGGGGTGGGCTTCTTCGCCAGGCGCCAGCGGCCCGGTCCCTCACTTCGCAGCACCCCGTGCTCGGCGGCCGTGCCCAGGAGGGTACGCAGGAGCTGGGTGTACTTGACGTCCACACCGGAGGCGATGAGCGCCTCCACCGATACCGTCTGGGCGCCGGGGAGCAGTTCGCGTACGGCGGCGCCGGCGAAGTGCCCGGTCATCTCCATGACCCTCGTGCGGAACCGGTCGTAGGGACTCGCCGTCCACGCTGCGGTGAGCGTGGCCATCTCCGGTGCACAGGCGGCGAAGACATCCGTCGGCGCGGGCAGAGGCGCCGGCCGCGCGGGCTCTGCCGGGAGGGGGGCGGCGCGCAGGACTTCGGTCAGTTGCTGGGGCCGGGTCCTGGCGCCCGCCTCGAAGCGGCGCAGATGGCAGCCCAGCAGTTCCAGGGCGACCGTTCCGCCGAGGTCGCTGACAGTGATGTCCCAGACGGCTTCCTGCGTGGTGACCAGCCGGGCCCGCACGTGAACAAGCCCCCTTTCAGGCATCGGGTGCCAGCAGCGCACCGTCTCGATTCCCGAGGGCAGATAGGGGCACGAGTCGTCGCTGACGGCGGCGAGCAGGGGCATACCCGCCTGCAAGGCACCGTCGAGAACAGTCGGGTGGGCTTGGTGGCCGGGGGCCGCCTCCATCGTCGCCGCGTACTCCGCGAGAATCTCGCCCGCTCCGGTGTGCAGGGCGGTCAGCGGCCGGAAAGCGGGGCCGTAGGGCAGACCGGCGCGTGCACAGGCGGCGTAGTGCTCCATGGGGGACAGCAGCCCGGTCAACCGGGAGCGGATTTCGCCGAGGTCGAGGGCTTGCGGCTGGTCGCGCAGCAGACGCCGCACACGTCCGCGTGCGTGTTCGTTCCAGTCCTGCTGCTCGCCGCTGCGGCTGCTCACCGCGAAGCCACCATCAGCATCCAAGCTTGTTGAAAGGGCAACGTCCATGTCCGGGTCGTCGAACGGCAGCACCAGGGCCCTGTCGAAGGTCAGGCCGGTGATCTCGGCGGGTGCGTCGAACACCTCGAAGCCGGCGGCCAGTGCCATGTCGGTGAAGGCCGCCGCCGGCCACACGACAGCTCCTTGGACGGTGTGGTCGGCCATCCACGCCAGAGCATCCGGATTCATCTGCTGTCGCCACACGGGCTCCGCGACCGGTTGGCGAGTCCCCAGGAGCGGCTGTCGCACCGGGGCGGAGGTCTGCTGCCCGGACTCCTCCAGCCACCAGTCCGAGTGGCCGTTCCAGTGCCGTTCGCGCTGCCACGGGTAGGACGGCAGATTTGTCACCACTCCCCGCTGCGGGAAGAAGACCTTCCAGTCGACCTGCGCACCGACGGCCAGCAGACGGGTGAGTGCCGCGTCGAGGGCTGCCGGGCCGGGCTGGATGCGAGACAGCGTCGCGATGACGGCGACGGTCTGGGCGTTGTTCGCCGCCACCCGACGCAGATATCCGCTGAGCACGGGATGCGGGCCCACTTCCACCAGCACGTCGCACTGCAGCTCTTCGTCGACCAGCACCCCGGCGGCTTCAGCGAAGCGAACCGGCTCACGCACATTGCGCCACCAGTACGCCGCGTCCAGCTCCGTGCCCTCCACCGAGCGTCCCGTCACAGTGGAGATCAGCGGGATACGGCACTTGTCCGGACGCAGGTCGGCCAGCGCCTCGGCCAGCGGCTTCTGGATCCTGTCCATCGCGGGGGTGTGGAAGGCATAGTCCAGGCCCAAGTCGCGGAAGAAGACGCCCTCAGCATCCATTTGCGCACCGAGCGCTTCCAACGCTTGTGCCTCGCCCGCGATCGTCACATCCTGATCCGAGTTGACGGCGGCCACCACCAAGCGCTCGGCAAACCCGTTGTCAGCCAGCAGCCTCCGCGCCGCCTCCTCACCGAGACCTGCCGCTGCCATCCGGCCCGCGCCCGCCGTCGCCGCCTGGGCGCGGCTGCGTTCGGCAACCACCCGGCATGCCTGCGATCGCGTCAACGCCCCCGCACAATAGGCTGCCGCGACCTCGCCCACGCTGTGCCCCATGGCCGCGAGCGGCTCGATCCCGCGCGCGGCGAGCGCTGCGACCACACCGGCCTGCACGGTGAACAGCAGGGGCTGCGTCACCTCGGTCCGCTCCCAGCGCCCGGGATCCGCCGAAGCCGAAAGCTCCGCCTGCACCGACCACCCCAGCAAAGGCGCCAACTCACGATCCACAGCCGCCACCTCGGCAGCGAAGGCCGCGTCCCCGCCCAGCAGCTCGGCCCCCATCCCAACCCACTGGGCACCGTTTCCGTTGAAGACGAACGCCACGCGACCTCGCACGACCGCTTCCTCCACGGCGACTGCCGCAGCCGGCCTGCCCGAAGCGACAGAGCGCAAAGCGGCCGCCGCCTCGACGGCGCCTTCGGCAAGTACGGCGATGCGCTGCTCCCGCCCCGCCCTACGGCGGCTGGCGGTGAACGCGTCATCGCAGAAACGCCGGTCGGCGCCCTCGGCGTGCTTCTGCGCCTGGTCTTCGAAGTGAGCGGCCCACTCATGCGCGGCGTCCGTGAGCGCCCGGGAGGTGCGGGCGGAGACCACCACCGGCAGACGGGTGCCCTGCGCGACCACCTTCCGGCCCGACGACTGGGCGGGGGCGGGGGGCGCGGCCAGGACGACATGGGCGTTGGCGCCCCCGAAGCCGAAGGAGTTGACGCCCACGACACCCCTACCGGCTTCCGGCAGCGGCCGCGCTTCGACAACCGGTTCCAGCCCCAGACCGGCGAAATCGATCGCGGGGTTCTGCGGCACACCGTGCAGCGTCGGAGGAATCCTGCCCTCACGCAGCACCAACAGCCCCTTCAGCAGGCCCGCCACACCCGCGGCGGACTCCATGTGTCCGATGTTGGACTTCACAGATCCCACCAGCAGCGGGCCGCCGGTACGGCCGGCGCCCAGGGCCCGGCCCAATGCCTCGCACTCGACCGGGTCGCCCGCTTGGGTCCCCGTGCCGTGCGCCTCCACATACGCCACATCACTCGGCTTGATGCCCGCGCTCGCATACACACGCTCCAGCAACGCCGCCTGTGAACGGGCGCTGGGCAATGCCAGACCAGCAGTCCGGCCATCGGCATTGATGCCGCTCGCGAGGATCAACGCATGCACCCGGTCCCCGTCAGCCAGCGCCGCGGACAACGGCTTCAGAAGCAGCACCCCCGCGCCTTCCGAGCGCACGTACCCGTCCGCCGACGCCGAGAACGGCCGGCACCGCCCTGTCGGCGACAGCATCGAGGCACCTGAGAAGCCCGCGAAACCCGCGGGGCTCAGCAAAACGTTCACTCCGCCGGCGATCGCCAGCGGGCTTCGCCCCATGCGCAGCGCCTCGCACGCCTGGTGCACCGCCGTCAGAGCCGAAGAGCAGGCGGTATCCACCGCGTTCGACGGGCCCTGGAAGTCGAACACGTACGAGAGGCGGTTGGCGGTATTGCAAGCTGCCGAACCCCCCATGGTGTAGGGGTTGTACGTGCGCAGCCGCCGCGCTTGCAGATCGGAGTAGTCGTGAGAGGAGACCCCGATCACCACGGCTGTGTCACTGCCGGCCAGCGTGGCCGGATCGATCGCGGCGTCGTCGAACGCCTCGACCGCGCACTCCAGCAGGAGCCGCTGCTGAGGATCGATACGGGTGGCTTCCTTGGGAGCGATACCGAAGTAGCCGGCGTCGAACGACGCCACATCATCGAGAAACCCGCCCGCGCCTGTGTAGGACTTACCCGCCCGCCCGGCGTCGGCCGCGACGAAGGCCCCGGTGTCGAACCGGTCAGCGGGCACCTCCCCCACCAAGTCCCGTTCCCCTTCAAGGGCTGCCCACAGACCGTTCAAGGTCCGAATCCGACCAGGAAGGCGCAGGCCGACGCCCACCACAGCCACCGCATCTCCGGGCAGACCCCCGGACACCGAGCCTGGAAGCGGCTCGGAAGCTTGAATTTCTACTGTCATGACAAGGCTCCAGGAGGTAGGCAGCAACGGACTGATCGCCCCGAAAACAAGCAGGGGGCCGCCCGTATAACGGCCAACAGCTGCACAAGTCGCGCTTGATCGACGATCTTGTGTCAACGGCCTTGAGTACCCGTGTCTGAGCGCGCACGTTGCCGTAGGAGTGAGCCGAGTTGACGGACTGGACAGCCGCCGGCCGATCCGCCCCTCCGGGGCGTGATCTCAATCACGCCCCGGAGGGGCGAACGAGACATGACGGCTCGCGGTGGCGCAACACGGGCTCGAGAGCCAGCTCTCCCGTAAAGCGACACGACCTGCGGGGGACACGGTGAGTGCGACAACAAAGCGGAGCGAGCCGGGACCGGCCGTACGGGATCTGGTCCGCCTGTCCGACACCTGGGCCGGCCGCCCGGACCTGTTCGAGGCGTTTCTGGCCGGGTACGGCAGGCCCTTGACCGCCGCCGAACAGGCCCGCCTCGTCATCGACGCAGCTCTGGATTCCGTGAGCGGGATTGCCTACGGCGCCGCCCACGGTGACCCCGAGCTGGTCGAACGCGGGCGGCGGACCCTGGCCCGCCTGCGCGCCGAGCACCGTGCCGCCCTCTCACCGACAGGAGATGCCCCGTGAACGCCGACACGGCCCCCACTGCCGCGGCCGAGCCGCGCGACGCCGCCGGACGGCCTCCGGTCCGCGCGGCAACCCCCGCTGACGCCGAAGCCTTCACCCGGATGCGCTCCGAACATGTCCTGTCCGCACCGTTCACCGAGGACTGGGTCCGGCAGTGCACGGACGAGCTGGCGCCACGGCTCACGCCGCAGGGAGATGCCCGGGCCTTCGTCGTCGACGCCGCGGACGGCACGATGGCCGCCTGCGCCCTCGGCCTGATCCACCCCGTACTCGCGGCTCCGGCCTACCCCCGGGGCCGGGCAGCCCGCGTGCAGCTCGTCGCCACGCACCCGGACCACCGGCGACGCGGTTACGCCCGGGCCGTCGTATCCGCACTCCTCGACCACCTCGCCGACGTCGAAGACGTCACCCTGTTCGAACTGCACACCAGCACGGAGGCCGCGCCCCTGTACCGGGAGTTCGGCTTCAGCGGCAGCCCGGCACTGATGCGGATGACCCGCCACCGTCAACGTGCCGGTGGCGTGCCCGGTGCGCAGCCGGACTCGACGTGGGTGCCGCCGCAGCAGTACGCCGACGCACTGCCCCGGGCGGCCGCGTACGTGTGCCTCTACGTCACCGACGAGGACGACCGGCCGCTCCAGCTGCACTCCGTCTACTCCCCCGGCCACCCCTGGCACATGATCGGCGGCGCGATGGATCTGGGCGAGCGGCCCTGGGACGCGGTGGTGCGCGAGTGCCGAGAAGAGACCGGCATGATCGCCGCCGGGCCGGCCCGGCTGCTGGCCACCGTGTTCGGGCTGCCCCCGGAGCAGCGGCCGTACAGCACGCTGCAGCTGATCTTCGACGGCGGGCGCCTGACCGCTGAACAGATCCGGGGCATCACCCTCAATCCGCGCGAGCACGACGAGGCCCGTGTCCTGCCCCTGGCCGAGTGGGAGGCCTTGATGCCGGCCCGCGATTTCGTGCGGCTGCGCGCCGTGGAGGAGGCCCGCCGCACGGGCGTGGCCGCATACGTCGACACCTGGGGGAACGCATGAGCGCCAGCAGCATCGTCTTGATGTCCGACCGGCGGGTCGCCGCGATCCCTGTCCAGGAGCGCGGCGAGGTCCTCCTCGATGCCCGCGTGCACGGCCTGATGGTCGACGACCGCAAGCAGGACGCTGCGGGCGCCTGGGCCCACGTCCGCCGCGGCGTGCTCACGCGGCTCCAGCAGGCGCAAGCGCTGCTCCCCGGCGGTGTGCAGTTGCTGTTCATCGAGGGCTACCGGCCCCCGTCCCTGCAGCGCCGGTACTTCGATGAGTACTCCGACGAGCTCGCGCGCGCCCATCCGGACTGGCAGGCCGCCGAGCTTCGGGAGGCCGCCAGCCGCTTCGTATCGCCTCCGGAGATCGCGCCGCACTCCGCCGGCGCAGCCGTCGACGTGACGCTCGTCGACCACCAGGGCCGCGAGCTGGACATGGGCACGCGCGTCAACGCCTCCCCGGAGGAGTCCGACGGCGCCTGCTACACCGACGCCCCCAACCTGAGCGGCCGGGCCCGCACTAACCGGGCCACCCTGGGCGGCGTGCTGTCCACCGCCGGGTTGATCAACTACGGCACGGAGTGGTGTTCCCAGTCAAGTTCTTGTGTTCAAGAATAGGAGGTCCTTCGAAGGGCCCCCAGGATGTGACTGGCGGGGCAGAGAGTTCAATCGGCGGCCAGGGCTTACAGCCGGGGTATCAGATCCAACATGACAGCGAGCGGCAGCGAAGGATTGGCGGCTGCCGCCTCCACCACCCGCCAGTCGGCGTCGGTGAGTAGCTTTTCGATGATCGGCGGCGGAAGTGCCGCATGGCTGGCTGCTATAGGCCTCGCCTGTGCGTCTGCCAGGCAGGCGAGCAGCGCCGGTGCCGACGCATTGCGATGCCGGGCGATCTCGCGGAACGCCTTCTGTACCGATGGTTCGCGCCGGGCAAGGTCCTCCAGAAGTGCCGGAGTCGCGTCTGGATTGGTGGCCACCTTAGCGAGGACCCGGACTCCGTGCCGGTCGAGCATGGTGCGCAGTTGGCCTTCCGAGAGGCCCGGGTGTGGAGCGATGGACTTGACCACTTTTGCGTCGGAGTCGGCGGCCAGCGCGTCGCGTACAGCGAGTGGCAGATCGCGGCGCTGGGCTATGAGCATCCGCGCGGCCGGGTTCGGTGATTCGGCCAGCTTCTCGACCTCGTCGGGGGATGCCGAGGCGATCCGCGGCAGCAGAGTGGCGCCGATCCTGGTAACGCTGGCCAACTGGGTCAGCACATCGAGCGGTACGAGCGGGTTGTGGGCGAGCCTGCGCCGCACTTCATGGTCACGGTCGGTGGCCAGTGCGCGGATCAGGACGTCGTCGATCGCCGGATTCTCAGCGAGATCGGCTCGAACACCGGGATTCGAATCTACGGCGAGCCGAGCGCAGACCTCCAATGGCAGATTGGGGCGGCCGGCGAGTGCCCAGCGCAACAGCAGCGAAGGGTGGCCGGCGAAGCCGACGACGGCTTCGGCAGGTGTGGCCGGATTCCGAATCGCCATCTGCTGTGTCTCGTGCCTGGTGGACTCGTGGGAGCCGTCGCAGGAGGTGCCGGACGGCAGATCGCAGTCGAGTCGCGAGCATTGTGGATCGTGCACGAACGGCGTCTCTTCACGGTCGCAGACCAGGCACCGCTGTGCGGGTGGCAACCCCTCGCCGGTGAGTAGCGCCGCCAGTACGGCGGGTGGCGTCGCCTCGTTGGCCGCCACCGCGCGACGGACCTCGGCATGGGGATGCGCCGCAAGTCTGGTGGCCGTCTCCGGTGTCGTCCACAACGCGAGCTCCGCGACGACCTGTACGTCCGAGTCGGTGGCCAGCATCTCCACCACATCGAGCGGAAGGCCGGAGCAGGCGGCCAGCTTCTCCCGGCGCTCGACGACTGGATCTTTTGCGAGGCGGCGCGCCCACTCCGGGCGTCCGGCACACTCGGCAAGCAGGGCGAGCGCGACGTCCGGTTGCGTCGCGGGATCAACGTCTGCGGCGGTCAGCAGACCTGCGTACGCAAGCGACACAGCACTTTCCTCGACACGAGAGGCCAGCACCACCGCCTGCGCGTGGCTGAGGTCGGCCCGATGAGCGAGGTCTGCAGCGATCTCGGCATCCGCGACCGCGATCAGCCGGTCGACCAGCTCGGACGGCAGGCTTACGTTGGCGGCAAGCCCGCACAGAACATGGTTCACAGAGGCATCCTGCCTGGAACGCCAGCGAATGGCTCCTGGATTTCGATGCCCAGGTGCTACCGGTAGAGAAGTGGCCCGGACCTGCGGTCGGCGGTGCCCGTCTGGTCATTCTCCCTTCGGATGGAGGGGTACGACATTGGCTGGTGCCTCCGCCGAGCTCTCGCTCAGATTGTGGCCCTGGCGAGTGAGGACGGCGTTGGCGAGTGCGAGCTGAGTGACTTGGTGCCGGAGCGCCGTGATTTCGGCCTTCTGTGCGGCAACGGTTTCCTTCAGGTCGGACACCGTCTTACGGAGCCGCTTTTCCGATTCCGGGGGTTGCTTCGTCTCAATGCGGACGCGTTCGTAGAACTCGTGCTTCAGGTCCGCATGGCGCTTTTGGAGGGCCATGCGGTGAACACCGGCCTCGGCCGCGAGAGCGACGACGGTCAGTGCGCCGTCGGAGGCTGTAGGCCGGCCGGCGAGGAGCCGGTCGATGGCAGCGCGAATACGTGCGCGCTCGTCAGTGGATTGCTCGGTCATGTCAGAGCCTCGGCGGGGTGAGCGGTGGCGTGGTGAGTGTCGGCGGTATCGCGATGCTGTTCGGCGGCGGCGCGGAGGCGCCTGGCCAGCGGCTGAGGGGCGTGCGCCGCGAGTTGGTTGAGGCGGTTGGTCTCTTCCAGCAGTTCGTTCGCGTGACTGTCGAGGCGGACGGCGTTCCCGCAGCCGGGGCGGCAGTCGAACTGGTTCGGGGCGGTTGCGTCGGGGCCTGGTTCGCAAAGCGCGTTGTCGCGCTTGAAGACGCAGATCAGGGAAGCGTCGGGGTTGTCGAAGAGGACCAGGCCGTCGCGGGCCAGGTAGTCGGCGGCCTGTCTGGCGAACTTCTGGGTGACGGTACGGCCCTCGAATCGTGGCGCCTGGACGGCGGCGGTGAGGGCCCGTCGGGCGGCGGGTCCGGAGATCTTCTCGCCGGTGGCGAGGCGGTCCCGCAGCCGCGCGGCGGTGTCAGCGGCAGCCAGGGCGGTCTCGACGTCGAGGACGCTGTGGATGCCGCGGCGGCTTCGGCTGCCGTAGCCGCTGGAGGTACGGGCGTCGAGGACGGTGCGCATGTGGCCGTACTGGATCGCGAGCGCGACGAGTCCGCCAGGTCTGCGGGCGATGTGCCATGCCAGGGTCCGACGGAACCGCCCGAGCCCGATGGCGCCGTGAGGATCTTCGGGAACGCCCTGGTCTGGTAGCCCTTGGGATTCTGCTTCCCGGTTGATCCACGCGACGAAGCTCTCGATCCGCTGGTTCATACCGGCGTTCTTCAAGGCGCCGCTGAACTGGCGGCCACGGACAAAGTCGTGATGGGCGGAACTGAAGAGCAGCTCGCCCTCGGGGACCATGCGTTCAAGGACTCGGATCGCACGGACGACCGGGGTGATGGCGACCCAGGGGACATCCCGTTCCTCACCGGCCGAGACGTGCTGGCCGTCGGCGTCGGTGACGTTCTTGTAGTGGTGACTGCGGATGAGATGGCGGCCGCCGTCTTCGGGGTCGGGGCAGCAGCCGGACCGCAGACCTTGTACTTCCTGCGGCCGCATGCCGGTCAGGTAGAGGCAGACGATCATCGCGGCGGTGGACAGGTGCCGCATCAGGGTCGGGGCCTCGTTGAAGTCGAGGTGCTCGCGCCAGGGCCTGCCGTTGATCTGCCCTGTCACCGGAACCTGCAGCGGACACGGGCCGGGCTGCGGCGTGCTGAGGCGATGGCGTTGCCGAAATCCGTTGACCTGGTTGATGCTGCAGCCGACGGTGGCCGCGATGAAAGAGGTGTTGAGGACAGTTCTGCCTTGACGCCCGGTGGCCGGAAGCCCCTCGCCCGCAGCGAGTCGGGGCAGGAGGTAGGCGTCCAGCGCGGCCAGTCCTTCGAGCGTACTCGGGTTGGAGGTGGCCAGCTGCTGCAGATGGAGCCGCTCCGCCCAGGCGGACAGGACGTCGTCGGCGAAGCCGTCGACCATGCGGATGGCCCACATCAGCAGCGGCCCCAGGACCTTGGGGTCCAGCGGCTCGGTCGTGTTCTCACCGGCGTCCCGCGATGCGGACGAGGGTAGATAGTCGTCGATGCCGTGTCGTTCCCAGGGCGGTTGGGTGACGCCGACGGGGCGAGTGCAGAGCTGGTCGAACGCCCAAAGATCGGCCAACCGGCTCAGGGTCTCGCTGGCGTGGTGCCGCGAGATTTTGGCGCTGAAGCGGTCTGCGGCGTAGGCGGCCCAGTGATCGTCGGTACAGTCTCGAAGATTCTTGATGCCGGCGGTGTGCAGCCAGCGGGCGAGCCTCATCCATTCATAGCAGGTCTCGCGCATCTCGGTGGCGGAGCCTCTTGGCCGGGCGCGGATTCCGCGAGTCTGGAGGTAAGTGGGCCGCAACTGGCCGTTCAGCAAGATCCAGGTCACCTGCCTGATCTGCCACTCCAGGCGATCCGGGCAATGCCTCCAGTGGATCTTGGCCAGGCTGGCGCCGGGCCTGTCGATGAGCGGGCCCAGCGGCCAGATCGACTCCTGGTAGCGGCCGTTGGGGTTGGTATTGCCGGCACTGATCCATTGAGGAAGGACGACGAGACTGTCCGGGGTCGGGACCGGCAGCAGATAGGGATCGTCACCGGAGGCAAGAGCAAGGGTCATGGAGCCAGCTGTCCTTTCAGCAGGAGGTCGACCAAGGCGCGGTCGGTGTCGCTGACCCGGCCCAAGGCGGTAGCCCAGGACGGGCGACCGGCCTTGTCCGCCAGGTCGTCGAGCCGCTGCCAGTGCTCGTACCAGCGCTGGTGCCATCTGTGTTCAGGCATCGCCGACCGCAAGCTCTGGATCTGTTCGTGGAGGAGGGCGAGGCGGGGGTGGTGGCCTGGGTGGACGTGTGCGTTCGGGCAGGCGAGGCAGAGCAGGAAGTCGGCTCCGCAGCCACCGCCCGGGGCAGGCCACGGGGTGGTGGTCTCGTCCGCACAATCCGCGGTCGCGGTCTGCCCGTGGGCCGGGTCCGGCCCCAGAGCGAGGTGACCGCCGAAGAAGATCTTCTTTGCCTGGTCGAGAGCTTCGAGCGCGCCGTCCTCGAAGATCTGCTGCGAGTCTTGCCGGACTTTCTGGTCGGGCAACACGTAGACGCTCTCATGAGTTCCCTGCGTGTGCTGGAGAGGCTTGCCCTCCCTCGTCACCGTCGTGCGTCGGATCTGACGGAAGGGCGAGCCGCTCAGCTCGTGTTCACTGGCCCAGGATTTCCCGTCGACACCCGAGACACCGAAAACGAGCGGGCCGACTACCGGAGGACGGTCCATGTCCTTGCGTCCGCCCTTCTGGCGAACCGCGCGGGCCGTCATCAACAGATCCGTTCCCGGAGCCAGTTGCGCAGCAAGGAGTCGTCCATGGAGCGTGGCCTGCAGTGCCTGCGTGATCAATCGCCCTGGCGAGTCGGCCCCGGAGTCGGTGAAGTTCTCCGTGGAAAACCAGCGGCCATTCCCCGCCCGGCGTTTCTCGACCTGCACTTGGTAGGTCACGTTCTTGGTCTCCGCGACCGACGGAGCCCTGGTCGGGGCCGGCATACGGTCATAGACGGAGAGGTTCCAGCCGAAGCGGTCGGTCAGCAGCACGGCCAGGGCCGTCAGCTCCGACGGGGTCAAGAACAGCCGGCCCCACGTGTGCTCGCTGTCGCGGCCGCCCAGCAATCCGCGGTTGGTGACGGCCTGCCTGCCGCTCGGCAACTGCGTGCGCGGGACGTCTCCGACGCGAGCGACATGGTCCAGTGCTTCCCCGAGTCGCCAGTCAAGGCTGCCGTCGGCCAGGAATCCCGCCCTCCACTGCTCCAGCAGGACGGTGTTCTCCCGGATCCTGAGCCATGCGGTCCGGAACTGACGGCCTGCTGCCAGCAGTACGTGCTCGCGTTCCGCCTCGTCGTAGGACTTCCTGACGGGCTTCGGTGCGGGAACGCGACGAGCCAGTTCCTCTGCGACCGGCCCTTCGCTCAACCGTGGGTCGCTGCGGAGTATCCGATGGACCACCCGTAGCGTGGTGCGGCCGGTGTTGGTGCTGATGTTCTGCAGCCGCCAGCGCTTGAGCGCCGCCGCGTCCAGTCCGGTCAGATCCTCGGGAGGAGTGTCGAGACCGGAGATGAAATCGGCGAACACCTTCAGCCTGTTCCAGGCGGCTGTGGCGCTGTAGTGGCTGGTCCACTTCATCTGCTGGGCAGCGAACACCACTGCCAGGGAGCACTTCATCGGCTCAGGGATTGGCAGGTCGGAGAAGACGAAGTCCTTCCCGTGGCCCGCCTTGTTGACGATGGTGACCACCAGTCCGTTTGCGGCGAGCGCTGGTTCCGTCGCGAAGTTGGTCGGCGGCAGGACCGCCCGGCGTCCACGGCGGCTCAACGGCCGGCCACCGGCAGCCGGTCGACGATGACGTCGATGTCCTGGATCCCGGCTGACTCCTTCGCGAGCCGAGCGAACACGCCGTCGATGTTCTCGACCTCGCGGTCGGGCCCGTCGGCCTCGGCCGTCGCCAGGATCGATTCGAGCTGTAGATGTGCAACCGGAGCCAGGTAATGACGCTTGGTCGTCTCGACGTCCGCGTGCCCGAGGAGGGTCTTGACCAGCCACCAAGGATCACCGAACAGCATCGCGAAGTCCCGGCGATCCGCTGCGGTCAATCCGAAGCGGGCCTCCATCAGCTGGTTCAGCACGATGAGCATGTAGAGCGCGAAGGAGTGTCGGGTGGAATGCGGGGTCGCATACGGGGTCCGGCCCCGGACTTCTGCGGCTCGCAGGTTCCGGCCCACTTCCCGCTCCGCGGGGGTCAACAGAGCCTCTTCACAGCGCAGGTTCGCCGTGGTGAACACCGTGTTCCAACGGTCGGGAAGCATCGGCAAGCCCTGCTCGGTCAGCCACAGCCAGGCAGGCTCCGGCCCCTCCGGTCCCTCGATGAACAGCAACTGCCTCTCCCGCCAGCCCAGATGAGTCAAGTACTGATGGCCCTCGACACCATCCCGATCGACCCAGAAGACCCGTGGCGCCCGGCCGCGAGTCACCTTTGTGACCAGACGCATCTGCGCGACCCGCTCGTAACGGCCCATCTGCTGCGCGCGCTTCACCGCCCAAGCGCGCTCCGACTGCACGTAGGTCTCGACCTGCCCCAGGGCGTCCAGCGAGGTGTAGAAGGTACGACCGTTCTTCGATCGGGTCACCGCCCCGGCGAGCTGGCCGTGCTGGAAGCGCCCGTGCTGCAACCGCTGAGCGGGCAGCTCGAACGTCAACAGCGACCCGCCTTCCTGCCGTCGGAGCCCCGAGCTCAAGGTGAACTGGACGAACGAGGTGTTGCGGGCCTCGGTCCGCGCATCCCATCCCCAAGTCGGTACCCCGTCGCGGCCGTGACCGCGCAGGCCGACGTCCGACCACAAGCTCCACGTACGCGGTGTCAGCCACGACACCCGGGCACTGACCGAGTCAGCCGCACGGTCCTCCCGCCGGGACGCGTCCACTGGCCGCGGGCTCACTCTCGCCCACTTGAACAGGCGGGTGAAGGCGGCGGCCTCACGGTTCCATTTCGACCCGCTGATTCGCTCGGGATTCTGCGGAGCATCACAGCGCCAGGTCCTGTAGTTCAGCAGGTCCTGCTCGGAGGCCCGGCGCCAGTCGATCCCGCGCGACGACAGGAACGTCAGGAGGATCCGAATGTCCGTGGCGTAGTTTCGCTTCGTCTCCCGCGCAAGGAAGCGGAAGTGCTTCGAGAGAACGAACTCCAACAGGTCGGAGTCGATGGTGAAATCTGGAGCGATGAAGACAGGATCACCCGGCATCAAACCGATCCGCTCGACCGCCGCCGGAAGGTCTTCGACCCCCAACCCTCCCGCCTCAGGAAGCGTCCCCCACCGGCCCGGGTCGGGCACCCACACCACATGCCACTCACTCATACCGCCCCCTCCTTGATGCTTGAACACATCTAATCATCAGGGAAGTGGTGGCACTGGTCGTTCGGTGACCGGTACTGGGCGCTGCAGACCCAGCAGTCGGCCGCCCTCTACGGCCCCGTCGAACTGCCCTGACACCGCCTTTCACGAACGAGGAGCGACCTGTGGGATGCACGTGGACTGACTGGTCCGAGCACTACAACGAGGGGCGAGGCTTCCGGCGGCTCGGTGACCAGGAGAAGGGCCTACTCGTCGAGCACGCCCCGGCCCCCGAGGGCGGCCGTGCGCTCGACATCGGCTGTGGCACGGGCGAGTTGTCCGTCTACCTCACCTCGCTCGGCTACACCGTCGACGGAGCGGACTTCGCCGAAGGCGCGCTCGAGCGGGCTCGCGCGGAGCACGCCGAGGTGGAGGGGGTGCGCTGGCTGAGCCTGGATGTCGAGCACGGCGACCTGGCCGACCTCGCCGAGGACGGCTACGACCTGATCGTCCTGCGGCTGTCCATCGCGTTCATCCGCGATCGCGCCCGTGTCCTTCGCGCTCTGGTCGCGCGGCCGAGGTCACCGACGATCGGGGAGGCCACCGGCACTTCGGCCAGCCCGGCCGTCAGCTTGTCCCAGACCAGCCGGTAGCCGACTTCAGGGAACAGACACATCGCGAGCAGGAAGTAGATCCCGACCCGCGAGGGAAGATCACGTAGTCGTCTCTGCACCGAGCGGGTCTCCGCCAGGACCGCGTCGATGAGCTCGAACGGCACGACGGCCGTCAGCTCCCCCAGATGCCCGGGCGCGAACCGGCCCGCGGCCACGGTGACCGTACGGGTGATAGCCATCACCGGGGCCGGCAGGACATGATGAAACGGCAACGGAGCTCCTCAGGTACAAGCTGTCTTGGACGACTGCCTGTATCAACGAGCTCCGTTGTTCTGCGTCGGAAAACCTTCAACTGGCTTGCGTGACCTGCAAAAACGTTAACTACCCGGCCTTGGGACAAGGCCCCACGTCGTCCGCGAGCTACAGACCCTCCTCGCCACCTGGGCCGGCGCCTGCCCAACATGTCACCGCGGCATACCCACACCGACCCCAACCTGACCAAGCCCTACTAGCAACAGGGAGCCGTGGTCGAACGCGGCGTCCATCCGGGCCTCACGCTCCTGCTCCGGCAGTGCCTCCTCGTCCTCCTCGCCGTTCTCCCACATCCACGTCGCCGTGAGGGGAAACGGCTCGACAAGCAGGCGCTCGGGGCGGTCGGAGCCCCAATCCGAGGGCGTTTGCGCGAAGGGCAGCAGACCGTAGTAGGGCGGCCCGGCCCGCAGGCCGTCGCAGACCTCCGCCACGAACGTGCGGTACGGCTCCGGCAGCACGATGCCGTGCTCCGCCTCGAAGGACCGCACCGCCCCCCAGCCGGCCGGCGGCGCCGCCTCGGAACGGGGCGCGAAGATCTCGCGGAGGGCGGCCAACTCGGCCGGGTCGCAGGTTTCCGTGTTCATGCCGATCATCATGCAAGATCCGAGAAAGACGGCCTAGGCGGTACGGGGCCGGACGCCGCAGCGTGCCGGGCCGGTCGCCCGGAGGGTGATCGCGGAGCTGACCGGCACCTCCGTGTCGATCGCCTCCAGGTCGTACTTCTGGAGGATCATCGCCAGCGCGATCACGGACTCCAGCATCGAGAAGTGCTGCCCGATGCAGGCGCGCGGGCCGCCGCCGAAGGGGAACCAGGCGTAGCGGGGGCGGCCCGCCTCGGCTTCGGGGGTGAAGCGCTCGGGGTCGAACCGCTCCGCGTCCTCCCAGTACGCGGGGTGCCGGTGGGTGACCCAGGGGGCGACGATCACGTCGGCGCCGGCGGGGATGGTGTGGCCGCCGATCTCGGTGGCGGCTACCGCCCGGCGGCCGATGACCGGTGCGGCCGGGAAGAGCCGCATGGCCTCCTTGAGCACCTGGGTCACGTAGGGCAGGGCCTCGAGGTCGGCGGCGCCGGGGGTACGGCCGGCCAGGACGCGGTCGACCTCCTCGTGGGCCCGCTTGCGCTGCTCCGGGTGGAGGGCGAGCAGGTGGAGGGCGAAGCCGAGGGAGGTGGCGGTCGTCTCGTGTCCGGCGAGCAGGAAGACGAGGACCTGTTCGCGCAGTTCGGAGGCGTCGAAGCTGCCGTCCTCGGCGCTCTCGGCCTCGACGAGGAGGGACAGCAGGTCCTGTCCGCCGCCGTCCCCGGCGTCCTGCCCGGCCGCCCGTCGCTCGGCGATGATCCGGTCGCAGACGGCGTACAGCTCCTCGTGCGCGGCTGCGGCGCGGCGGTTGCCGGGGGTGGGCCAGTCGCGGGGGATGTTGACGGGCGAGAACCCGCGGCGCAGGACGTAGTCGCCCATGACCGGGAAGGCGCGCTCGACGATCTCGACGGCCGCCTCGACATCCGTGCCGAAGAGGATGCGGGCGACGGCGCGCAGGGCGAGTCGCGTCATCTCGTCGAGGACGTCGACGGTGGAGTCCGTCGCGGTGCGCCATTGCGAGGTGACGCCTTCCACCTCGGCGGCGATGGCCTCAGCGTAGCTGTCGACGCGGCGGCGGGTGAAGAGCGGCTGGGCGAGCCTGCGCTGGCGCAGGTAGTCCTCGTCCTGGCTGGTCAGCAGGCCGTTGCCGAAGGACTCGCGGACTTCTTGGTAGAAGTGGTTGTCCTTGCGGAAGTTGGCGGACTCGGTAGCCAGGATCTGCTGGGCCCCTTCGGCGGAGAAGACGCCGTAGACGACGCCGCGCATGCCGGGCGGTCCGGCGGTGATCCGGACGACGTCCCCGTGTGCGCGCTGGGAGTTCAGGAAGGTGCCGAGGGAGTCGTTCTTGAGGTCGAACATCGAGCCGAGCAGCGGTAGCCCCGCCGGGCCCGGAATCGTGCTGGTGGTTGCCATGTGTGCGTTGCCCCCTTGATCGTCACCGGCCCGCTGATTGTCCCGCACCGGGTGACTCACCGGTAGCCTCGGACGAACACCGGGCCGGATGCGGAGAGTTGGCTCGATTGTCGGTGGCGCCTGGCAGGCTCGTCCCATGGAGCCCATCGACATGACCCTGCAGATCACCATCGACTGTGCCGATCCCCAGAGGCTCGTCCTCTTCTGGGCGGAGGCCCTGCGCTATGTACCGCAGCCGCCGCCGGAGGGCCACGCGACCTGGCGGGCGTACTGGGAGTCGATCGGCGTCCCGGCGGAGGAACTGGCCGACGGGGCCGGGGAGCTGCCCGAGTCCGTCGTGGACCCGAAGGGGATCGGGCCGCGGATCTGGTTCCAGCAGGTCCCGGAGCCGAAGACGGTGAAGAACCGGGTGCATCTGGACCTGAAGGTCGGCGGCGGCCGGGAGGCCCCGCTCGCCCTCCGGCGCGAGCGGGTGGACGGAGAGGTCGCCCGGCTGACGGCACTGGGCGCGTCGATCCTCTGCACGATGGACGAGCCGGAGGGGATGGACTATTACGCGGTGGTGCTCCAGGACCCGGAGGGGAACGAGTTCTGCGTGGTGTGATTTCCGTGGTGGATTCGGGAAGGCACGGTCACCGAATCGTGAAGCTCGGGCGAGACGCTTGTGCCCTGTCGGCACACGCACGTCGCACTCGGGGGAGAACCGATGAACCGTCACGTCCGCCACGGGGTCCGCAGAACCGCCTTCACCCTCGCCGCCGTGTCCGCACTGGGGCTCACGGCCTGCGGGCCCGAGGAGGTCCCGTGTACTGCACGCCATATGCGTAGCGCCATGGGTAGACCGCTCTTCCGGCGCAGGTTGGCCATGTGCTGGCCGACCGGCACCACCGCCTCGCCCTCGCCCCAGACCGCGTCTTGCCGGGGCGCGAAGGTGCCCCGTGGCCTGCCGGTAGGACCGGAGCGCGGTGAGCTCGTTCTCCCAGGCTTCCTCGCCCGGCTCCAGACCATCCCGGCCTCCGGCGCGTCCAGCAGCGCCTTGCGCCGCTCCCACGAGGAAGGCGCCCGGCCGCCTGGACAACTGGTCGTTCGCACAGCCTCCGCTCCTGCAGCGCCGAGGCCATCCCCGCCTCGGCCTGTGGCGGGCCGCTGTACCACGGTCGGGCATTGCACCAGGAGGCCTTTCCGCCCCCACCCTGCACCACCCCAGCAAGATCGGAATCGGCTCTTGACGGATCGGCCGCCCTCGCGCAGTCTTTGATCTGCATGAAGATCATGCAGGTCAGGAACCTGGTGCGTCAGGTTCCGACCGGGGGATGTCACCACAGGTTGAGGACCAGTCGCCTCTGCGCGCTGAGCCGCTGTCTGTCGTGCGCGCACGCACTTGGGGTTGCACGAACCCGCCAGTGACCATGGGCGTCCCTCGCCTCGCATCACAGTCTGACAGGGATTCCCACCATGAAGAACCTGGCTCGCAGCGCTGCCACTCTCGCGGCTGCCTTCCTGGCGTTCGCCACGCTCAACGTTGCGCCGGCGCAGGCCGCCGACACAGTCGGGCGCGTCGCCAACTACAGCAGCAGCGGGACGAAGTGTCTCACTCCTGAGGGGAACCGCACGTCCAACGGAACCGTCCTGACCTTCTGGGACTGCACGGGCAGCGCCCTGCAGACCTACTACCAGGAGATCGGCGACGACCGCCTGATCCACCGGGCGAGCGGCAAGTGCGTCACGCCCAAGGGCAACGGCTACAACACAAACGGTGCCGTTCTGACACTGTGGGACTGCGGAGCACGCAACAACACCGTCCAGTCCATCGTGATGCCCTCCCGCGGCTATTACGCCAGCCAGGCCCGGATGAAGTACAGCGACAAGTGCTTCACCGGCTACGGCAACGGCACCTCCAACGGCACCTGGGTCACCCTGTGGACCTGCGGCAACCCCATCCCGGAGACCCAGAACTGGGGCATGACCACCTTCTAGGAAAAAGCGGCGCCGAGGGCCATGCCCTCGGCGCCACAGCGAAGCCGGCAGGCAACCTCACGCCGGGCGGACGGGAAGCGGCTGCCCACCCCACCCAGCCTGAGGCTGGTCGAACGCGGCACGGGGCCCGTGAATCAACGAGCCCGCAGCCAGACGTACCGCCCCCTGCCCACCGTCGGCCAAGAACCGTCGTCACCCCGTCTCGTAGCCGTTCTCCAGATACACGGTCCGCTACCACCCCCGAGTACGCACGCCTGCACACGGCACGCCAAGACCGGCACGAGCACAGCGCCGACCGACCCGACGTCCACGAAAGCGAAACCGCGCAGCGCCTCCTCCCGAGACGGTACAGCGGAGATCTAGCCCAGAGGCCGGACCGCCCCTGCAGCTCGACCGGCGGCCTTTCGAACCCGACACAGGTTCAGGTGTACACCTCCGACGCGGCCGGCCGGTATCAAGGCCGGGCCCACTCGCCCGGCTGCGCCCACCGGCGCCCCGAGCACGGCGCCGGCCGCGACGACGACCTGGTGAGCCTCGAGGAACTTGTCGGCAGCGAGGCCTTCGACCCGTGCAGCAAGTGCGGCGGGTACGCGATACGCCGCCTGAACCAGGACCAGGTCGCCTACGACCGTGCCGCGCACCGGCTGCACCGTCTAGGACAGCAAGTGCATCCCGCAGCACGCAAGGGTGCTGCGGATGACCCGGGCTTGGTGGTTTCGGCACGATGGACGCAGGTCATGGCTTCGCCGTGATGGATGCCGGTGTCGCTTTGCTCAAGGAGCCGCTTGACGCTGGCCTGCGCGCGAACGGTGCGACCGAGGAAGGCCGCGGCGCCTGCGGAACGGCGTCGGTACTCGGCTGCGGCCGGCCCGCTGACGTGCTCGTTGTCCTCATCCAGACGGGTCCAGTCGTCCTCGGACTGCTCGAGGACCATCTCCAGTCGCTCCACCGCGACGTCATCCAGCCAGGAATCGTCGCCTTGGGCGGCGTAATTCAGAGTGACCTTCGTCTTGAGATGGCCGTACTGCAGGGCGGCGGCGATGAGGCCGCGGGGGCGGCGCACGATGAAGTACGCGAGGGTGCGGCGGAAGCGCGACGCGTGCAGGTGCTTGATGGGATCTGGGGGAATCGCCACGCCGCCATCGGCGGGGGCGAAGGTGGAGTTCACCCAGTCCTGGAGCCGCTGCAGCTCACGCTTGGTCTTGCTGGAGCCCCACGTTGAGGGCGCCCATTCGGCTCTTGCGGCCACCGGTGCCGGGCAGGCGGGTCGGGAAGAGCAGGTCGGTTTCGTGGAGCGTCTCCAGCAGGTCGATGGCCTGATGTACGGGGCGGACGACGGCCCAGGGGCGGCTGGCCGGCCCGCGTGACTCCGCCGCGGTGCGGTCATGGCCTTTGCCGCGGTGCCCGAGCAGCAGCAACTCCCCGGAATCCCACAGCCGGTTCGGTCCCTTCGCGGTGAAGTCGCGTTGCACGAGGTCAGGGGCCAGGTCGGCGTCCGGGTCACGTCGGGTGAAACCCGTGCCCCGGCGGGGGCTGATCCCGGCCAGGCCGGCCTGGCGCATGAGCCGTTCGACGCGCTTGCGGCCGACGTGGACGCCCTCACGCTTGAGGACGGCGTGCACGCGGGGTGAGCCGTAGATCCGGCCGGACTCGTCGTGGACCTGCCGGATCCTGTGCGTCAGCTCGGCGTCCCGGCGGTGCCGTTCGCACGGTTCCTTCTCCGCCTGGCGCCACCGGTAGTAGGTGGAGGAGGGGATGTTCAGTTCCCGGAGTACGGGCTCGACCCCCAGATGCGGGTGCTCGTCGACGAGCGCCGTCCTGGGCCGGGTCGGGTCGAGCTGGGCCGCGAAAAAAGCCGAGGCCGTCCGAAGGACCTCGTTCGCCCGCTTGAGCTGGGCATTCTCTTTGCGCAGGGCGGCAAGCTCCTCACGCTCGGCGGTGGTGAGCATGTCGTCGCGTTCGCCGGCGTCAGCCTCGGCCTGGCGGATCCAGTTGCGCAGGGCCTCGTGGTGCACGCCGAGTTCCTCGGCCATGCGGCGGATCACGGGCTTCGGCTCGGTGGTCCGGTACATCCGTACCGCACGCTCACGCAACTCCAGCGGGTATTTCCTCGGGGGCAGGCATCGTCTGGGCTCCTCTCATGAACCCATCTGACCCTCTGTCACCCAGCCCCGCATCTCGGGGGAACCTCACCTATCCAGTGATCGACAACGGACTTGTCACTGGACCGTGCCCCTGCTCGTGGTGCTCTTCGGATACAGCCTGGGCAGCCAGACGCTCCCTGCCTGGGTTCCGGAACAGTCGAACGCCGCATACACGGTCGCCGGCCTGGCTGGTGCGCTGCTGCTCCTCGCAAGCCTGCTGGCTCATGAGGCCGCCCACGCGATCACTGCCCTGAAGAATGGCATACCGGTCGAGAACATCACGCTGTGGGCGCTGGGCGGGATGACCGAGATGGGCAAGCCGCGCGCGGCCGGCGCAGCCTTCCTGGTTGCTGTGAGCGGCCCGCTCACCAGCCTGGTCTTGGGTGCGGCGGCGCTCGGCGCGGGCCTTGGCCTGAACGCGCTGACTGGCTGGGCGGTGCCCGCGGCTGTCATGGTGTGGCTGGGGTGGGTGAACTTCGTGCTGGGGGTGTTCAATCTGCTGCCTGCCGCGCCGCTCGACGGAGGACGGGTGGTGCAGGCGCTGGTGTGGTGGCGTACGGGCGACCAGGCCCGGGCCGAACGGGCAGCCGCACGCGGCGGGCAGGTTTTTGGCTTACTGCTGATCGCCGCCGGATGGATCTCCGTTTTGCGCGGTGCCTTCGGCGGTCTGTGGCTGATGGTCATCGGTTTCTTCATCATGATCGTCGCCAACGCGGAGCGGCGGCACGCCGGGCTGGCCGCAGCCCTGCACGGGGTACGCGCAGGCGATGCCATGTCGAGTCCGGTGGAAACCTGCCCCGACTGGCTGACCGTGGAACGCTGCATCGACGAAGTGGCCATGCAGGCCCGCCACTCCACCCTGCCCCTGATCGACTTCGAAGGACGCCCCAGCGGCATGGTCCACCTGCCACAACTCGCGAACACGCCGACGCCGCAGCGGGAGACATGGCGCGTACGTGACGTGGCAACCCCGCTGTCGCAGTACACCACATGCGCGCCCGACGACTTCCTCGAAGACGTACTGGAAAAGGTCCACCGGAGCAGCGGCATGCGGATCCTCGTCACCGACGGCCAGCACCTCATGGGCATCATCACCGCGCGTCCCCCACCAGACCGGGCGCGGTCCCGCCTCCGCGACCAGCACCACGAGAAGGACATCAGTGATCCCCAGGCCGCCGGCCTCGCGCTGTCCGGCGGCCCGCATCATCGCCATCAGCACCAGGAAGGTGATCGTGCCCCGCAGGAAAATCTCCAGGACCGGGGTGCTCGGGACGAAGACCGCGTTCCAGTCAGGCATGCACCGAGATAACCATCCTCGCGGTGGCCGCCCGGCCCGCGACGCGCGAGGCGCTTTGCCGCGCTGGTCGCAACTCCGCCCGGCATCGCCGCCGACAGGCCGGGCAGATTTGCCCGTTGGCGTCATTGCCCAGGGCGGAGGATGACGCTACGCATGCACTACGTCAGGGCGTCTGTGCGCTCTGATGCCCGCTCGGCGCAAGGCGCCCCGGTGGCGGAGTGCTGCGGGAGTGGAGTTCGACGGCTAGCGGTGCTGCGGTGAACATCGAGGAGTAGGTGCCGACGACGATGCCGATGAGCAAGGCGAGGGCAAAGTCGGTCAAGGAGTCCCCGCCCAGCAGGGCGAGCGCGGACAGGATGAATGCCGCGCCCATCCCGGTGTTGATGGTGCGCGGGACTGTCTGCAGGATCGCGGTGTTGGTGACTTGCGCGAAGGACGTCTTATGCGGCGCAGCGGCAGTCTTTCTGCCCGCCCACAGTTCCCGGATGCGGTCGAAGACGACGACGGAGTCGTTGACCGAGTAGCCGATGACGGTGAGCAGGGCGGCGAGGAACACGCCGTCGATGGGTTTGCCGAGCCAGGCGAACACGCCGATGAGGATGAGCGCGTCGTGTGCCATGGCGGCGACCGCTGCGGTCCCGAACGTCCAGCGGAAGCGGACGGCGAGGTAGAGCAGTTGGGCGGCGAGAGCTGTGGCGAGGGCGATGAGGGCACCTTTGCGCAGCTCTGCGCCAAGGCTGGGCCCGATCAGTTCGTCACGGGTTTTCTCCGCGGTGCCGGCGAGGTCGTCGATCGTCTCGGTGATCCGGGCCTCCTCGGCGTTCGAGAGCTCGTCGGTGCGCACGGTCAGGGCGTCTTCCCCGGAGGTCTGGACGACGGCGCGGGGGAAGCCCGCGTCGGCCAGGGCATCACGGGCCCGGTCGACAGACACCGGTGCGCTGGTGGAGTACTCGATGAGCCGGCCGCCGGTGAACTCCACGCCGAAGTTCAGCCCGCGCACCGCGATGCCGGAGATGGCCAGGGCGAGAGCTGCGGCGGACAGGGCCATCCAGCGGCGCCGGTGGTGCATGAGGTCTGGGTTGCGGCGGTCGAGCCAGTCACGGACCGCGCCGGTGTCGGCGATGCCGGTCAGGCGGGGACGTCGGCGTACGGCGCGGCGGGCGACGGCGAAGTCGGCAAGGACACGGGTGATGACCAGGGCGCTGAGCATGGAGGCGAGTACTCCGATGCCCAGGGTGACGCCGAAACCGCGGACGGGGCCGGAAGCGAGGAAGAACAGCAGTCCGGCGGCGATGAGGGTGGTGATGTTGGAGTCGGCGATGGCGCTGAAGGCGTTACGGAAGCCGGCTGTCACGGCGGAGCGCAGGCTCTTGCTCCGGCGGGTGGCGTATTCCTCGCGGGAACGTTCGAAGACGAGGACGTTTGCGTCGACCGCCATTCCGATAGCGAGGACGAATCCGGCGAGCCCGGGCAGGGTCAGCGTGGCACCCAGTGCAGCGAGGGCGGCGTAGGAGATCAACCCGTAGCAGGCCAGTGCCAGGACGGCCAGCGTGCCCACGAGCCGGTAGATGGCGATGAGAAACAAGGAGGTCAGCACGGTGCCGATGACGGCGGCCTGCGCGCTGGCTTCGATGGCCTGGGCGCCCAGGCTGGGGCCCACGGTGCGCTGTTCGACCGTCTCAACCGGTACCGGCAGGGCGCCGCCGTTGATGAGCAGCGCCAGTTCCTTGGCCTCGTCCGCGTTGAAGGACCCGGTGATCTGGGTGGATCCGCCGGCGATGCCGCTACGGCAGCGCACAGAGGGATCGACCTGGGGCGATGAGATGACCTTGTCGTCCAGGACGATAGCGACGCGACGCGACGGATCGCCGACAGGGGCGCAGGCCGCTGTGGCGGTCAGCTCGGCCCAGCGGTCCGCGCCCGCGCCCTTGAAGTCGACGCCGACGAACCAGCCAGCGAGGCCCTGCTGGTCGATCCCGGCTTCGGCTTCGTCGACGTCCGCACCGGTCAGCATGGGCGCCCCAAGGCGCAGGGGTTGTCCCTCTTCGTCGGGCAGGATTTGTTCCTTCGGGCGCTTGGGAAGCGGCTTAGGTTTCTCTTGACCGGGGTCGGCCAGGCCGAGCACGGGATGAAAGGCGAGCTGGGCGGTACGGCCCAGGACGTCGGCGGCTTCCTTCGGATCCTGCACACCGGGCAGTTCGACGATGATCCGGTTGTCCCCGGAACGGGCGATCGTGGGCTCAGCGACACCGAGCGCGTCGACGCGGCGGCGCAGCACCTCCAGGGTGCGATCGGTAGCTGCCGAGTCCGCCTCGGCGGTCGGCGAGTCACGGGTTTCCAGCACGATCTGGGTCCCGCCGCGCAGGTCGAGGCCGAGGCGGACCGGTACGGCTGCGGCGATGTAGAGCGACAGGGCGAGAACAGCGAGGGCGAAGAATGCCCGTACACGCATGGCGCGCGTCAAGAGTGCCTCCAGCAGGCATACCGCAACCGCCCCGGGCGGCGCGGAGAAGACAAGGGGAGATGTCAGGGGCCGGCTGGAGACGGTGGCGCCCGCCCGCTGTGCCGCACGGTGTGCTCAGGTGGTCCGGCCGCCTCGGGCGCCGGCAGCGCCACCGGCTCGGGCCGTGGCCACACGGGGCATCGTGCGACGGGCGGGCCCCCGGTCGAGAGAGCGTGCCGCTCAGCGATGGTCTCCCGGCAGACCCGCGTCGGGACGCCCCAGGGCGTAGTGCACGTGTCGTCAGTGTGCGGGACGATACTGCCGCCGCTGCCCTCGGTCACTACGGATGGGTGCGAAGTGGTCACGACGCTGCGAGAGGCGGGGGCTGCGGTGCCGAGGATGGTCAGAAGGCCGAGGAGGGTGAGCAGTACGGGCAGCAGCCTGCCAGCGGTGTCAGCGCGGCGTGGACAGCCGCTGAGAGTGGCGGTGTGGCGCGGCTGGGCCATCCGCCGCCTCCTTCTCGGGCTGGGTCGTCGTACTCTCGGGTGGGGCGCGGCCGGGGTCGGGATTTGGCGAGGTGCGGGCCGGCTCAGGGTTCGATCAGGCCAGCCCGGATGGCATAGCGGGTCAACTCCAGGCGATCGCGCAGACCGAGCTTGTGCAGCAGGTTCGCCCGATGGCGCTGCACGGTCTTGACACTGATGAACAGCGTCTCCGCGATCTCCTTGGAGGAATGGCCTTCGGCGACGAGTTTGAGGACCTCCTCCTCCCGGGCAGTCAGCACGCGGTCCGGGACCTCCTCGCCACGCCGGACGCGGTCGAGGTAGTTGCGGATAAGGGCGGTGACCGCTCCCGGGTAGAGGAACGGCTCGCCGCGCATGGCCGCCCGGCACGCGGCGACCAGATCGCGGTCGGCCACCGACTTCAGGACGTAGCCGCAGGCTCCGGCCTTGAGTGCCTCGAAGAAGTACTGCTCGTTGTCGTACATCGTCAGCATCAGGATCCGCAGCTGCGGTTGGCGGGAGGAAAGTTCCCGTGCGGCCTGCAGCCCTGTCATGCGGGGCATGGCGACATCCAGGACGGCCAGGTCCACTTCGTGCGCGCTGGCCAGGGCGATGGCTTCCGCACCGTCACCGGCCTCGGCGACGACTTCAAGGTCTGGTTCGCCATCGAGGATGAGCCGCACCCCGCGGCGGACCAGGGCATGGTCATCGGCGAGCAAGATCCGGATCGGGGCCTGGTCAGCCATGATCGGCGTCCTCCTCCTGTGCGGTGGGCACGGGCTTCTTGGCCGTGGGTGCGGACAGGGACACGTGCGTGCCACCGGTGGTGCCGGTGTCGATCTCGAGTGTCGCGCCGATGAGCAGGGCGCGTTCGCGCATACCCCGGATCCCGTCACCTTCCCGGCCGATTCCGATGCCTCGGCCGTCGTCGCTGATGTGCAGCACCACGGCACCGGTGGTTCGCCGCAGCCTCAGCTCGATGCGTTCGGCCTCCGCGTGGCGGGCGACGTTCGTCAGCGCCTCCTGCGCCACCCGGTAGAGCACGAGTTCGGTCTGCGCGTCCAAAGGCGGCAGATCCGCAGCGAAGTGACGTGTGATCTTCAACCCGGTATGGGTAGCGAAGTCATTGGTCAGTGCCGTCAGCGCACTGACCAGGCCAAGGTCCTCCAGGACGCCGGGGCGCAGCCGACGCGCGAGCCGGCGTACTTCGTCCAGGCTTTCGCGAGTGGTCTCCTGCACCTGTTGCAGTTCGGCGCGCAAGGGCCCCGGGGCCTGGTCGGCTGCTCGCTTGAGTCCCAGCAGGACCGCGGTCAGGCTCTGCCCGACCTCGTCGTGGAGTTCCTGGGCGATGCGTTGCCGCTCAGATTCCTGGGCGGACAGGGCGCGGGCGCTGCTCGTGGCGCGTTCGGCCTCCAGCCGGTCGAGCATGGCGTTGAAGGTACGGATCAGCTCAGCCACCCCGCCGTGTCCGGTCACCGGCAGACGCTGGCCCGGGCGCAGCAGGTCCACCCTGGTCATCAGCTTCGTGAGCCGGTCCAGTGGGGCCAGCCCGATGCGCAGCAGGGCAGCGTTGGCCACCAGCATGACGACCAGGCCGCAGACCAGGATCACTGCCTCGGTCAGCAGCACCGGCACCGAGACGGTCACCGGTGCCCACAGCAGCAGCGCCGTGGCCGTACCGAGCACCACGGCATTGAGCCCGAAGATCCGCCAAAACAACGACACAGCCCGTTGAGCCTCCCTTGGAATACGCCCCGATCACCACTATCCGTCAGGCGGGGCCCGGGTTCCCTGCCGCGCCTCGCCAGGCTTGCCTCGCCGCCTTGGGTCAGCCTGCCTGCGACGCGGTAAGCGTGTCGATGGGGTGCAACACCCATCTCCCACGGCGCCTGCATCGCCGAGCCCCCTGTAGATGGGTGCTGCGGCCGATGGTTTCCCCTGACCCGGCGGACCAGGGTGGAGCCATGAGCCAGACGGCCGCCCCACCAAGACGGCCGCAAGCAACTGCGGCACGCAGCCCACCGTGCCTCCGTGATACCGCGGATTGGCCCATGGTCACCGCTCCGTTCGAAAGGACTACTTTCCATGCCGCTCGACACCGCCGCCCGCCGGGAGTCCGGCCCTGAACATCTGACGGCGCATGAGGCCCGGCAGCGTCTTGAGCATGAGCGCGCCTCGCGGCTCGTCCAGCTCACCGCGATCGAAGAGGCCGGGCCTGGGGCGAACGACCAGGTCATGGCCGTACAGAAGGACGCCTTGCAGCGCGTGCTGAAAGCAATCGACGCTGCCTTCGATCGCCTCGAGAACGGCACCTACGGAATCTGCCAGGACTGTGCCCAGCCCATCCCCGTCCAACGACTGGAGATCCTGCCGTACGCGCGCTGCTGCGTCGGATGCCAGCGCCGCACCACCTGATCGCAGACAGCCAGGGCAGGTGGATCGAGTTCCATTCCGCTGTGTGGAGGCATGAGGACGTGAACAACCAGGTCATCGGCGCCGACAACGCGGGCCTGCGGCCCGAGGATCTCGCCGGACTGCGCGAGAACCTGCATGAGCAGCGCCTATTCCGCAAGGACCAGCTGCAGCAGATCGCAGCGCCTTCCCAGACGCGGGCCCAGCGGATGCGCGGGCGCCAAGCGGCTTCACAAATGGAGGTCCACGTCAAGCTTGCCGCCTCCGCCCGCATGGTTCTTTCGGACGTGGAAGCGGCGCTGCAGCGTATGGACCAGGGCCGTTACGGCAGGTGCCACCTGTGCGCCCAGCCCATCGCCCTGGCACGCCTGAAGATCGTGCCGCAAGCCCGCTACTGCGGCCGCTGCCACCACGTCCGAGAAGCAGGTCGGTGACCGTATGTCCGTGTACTTCGCACCCTCTGATGACCCCACCACCTGGCCGGTGTGCCGACGCTGTCCCGGGATCGCCCTTGACATGGGCAGCTCCCGCACCCGCGCCTGGGCGCCCGGCCGCGGGATCATCCTCGACGTCCCCACCATCACCTTCGAGGGCGCCGCAGGGTCCCACCCCATCCAGCGCGGCACCATCGTCGACCCCCAGGGCACCGCACGGATGCTGCAGCGTCTCTTGGGCCCCCGCATTCCCCGCCACGCCCGGCCTCTTATCGCCCTAACCACGCCCGTGCTGGGCGGCATCGCCTACCGCGAGGCAGCGCGCACCGCATTGGAAGTGCTACGCCCCCGGACCGTGTTGACCATCCCCACCGCCACAGCAGTGGCGCTGGGCGCGGGGGCGGACATGAGCCGCCCCCTGCTCATCGTGGACATCGGCGCCCACCTCACCGATGTGTTTCTGCTCAGCGACGGGGCGGTCGTCGATGCGCACCGCACCGCCCTGGGCACCGACGACCTGGACCACGCGACCACCCATCGCACCATCGCCGACGCGGTGACCGGCACGGTGACCGATATGCTCCGAAAGGACCACACCACACAGACCCTCGACGCCGTCCAAAGCGGAGTCCTCCTGGCCGGCGGCGGTGCCCTGCGCCCCCACTTCGCCGGCCAGCTCGCGCAAGACCTACACGTGCCCGTGCGGCTGCTGCCCGCCCCGCACACCGCCGCCCTTCGCGGCGCCGCCAAAATCCTGCAGTCCGCCCGCGGACACCCTTCCGCCACCCACTTCGCCGGCCACCCGCCACCGCGGTAGCAGCAGCGCGGCCGAGCCACCACCCCTGATCGCTCGGTCCGCTGAGTCAGCAGGCAACGGCCTCTTCGCAAGTGAAGGAGAGAGGCGACGTGACCGACGAGATACCGCAGGCCGAGCCGCGCCCCGCCCTGCGCCCCGCCAGACTGTGGCGATGGCGGCGCAGCCCCCTGCGCCGCCCCACCGACCTGGTACAGGCATGGATCGGGCTTGCCCTGACCTTGGCCCTGCTGGCTGCCACCCCGCTGGCCATGGTGCTGGTGGGCACCACCGTGCACCGCTCCCTGCAGCAGACCGCCGACGAACAGGCCCAGTCACGACACCGCACCACGGCCGTACTGCTCCACGACGCCCCCCGCCACCCCGAACCCGGATCACAGGAGGAGCAGCACAGCCGATACCCGGTCAAGGTCCGCTTCACCGGTCCCGCAGGACACCCCCAAACCGCCACGACCGAAGTACGGCCCGGCCTGCCCGCCCAGAGCACTGTCCAGGTGTGGACCACCGACACCGGAAGAATCACCGGCCCGCCCTGGACCGTTGAGCAGATCCGCAGCCGCACCTTCGGCTCGGCCGGCGCAGCCGGCACAGGAGTGCTCATTGCCGGAGCGCTCACCTACGCCGCGGCCGCCCGCGCACTGGACCGGCGACGCCTGGCCGACTGGGACAAGGCATGGGCCCAGACCGCACCCCGCTGGACGCCACCAACATGACAGCCGCTCCCTGGCCAATCAGGCCGGTGACGCGCTTCACAGCCGTCAGTGGACCGAGCACCGTGCATCACCTGACGACTTCAGCTTCGTGGCATTCCCCGCACATCGCTCAAGGGAGAGCTGTACAAGGCAGAGGCCATCATCTGTTCCGATCTGCTGGTTCCGTAGCGAAGGCCGCTCAGAATCACACCGATCAGGCGCAAATCACCTTTCCTCCTCATCGAGGCACCTACGTGCCGTGACGAGGCCGCGGTGACCGGGCCACGACGCGGTTGTTTCAGGCGGCCAGGGCAGCGGTGCCCAGCGCGACCAGCGCGACCAACTTGCCCCCCTCGCAGGCGACGTAGACCAGGTGAGCGCGGGAGCGCGCGACGTCCTCTCCGACCAGGACCCGGTCGGAGCGACGGTTGAGGACGGGCCGGACCGCGACCATCTGCACCGCCAGCAGCGCGACGGCGATGACCGTCAGGACGAGCACGGCCACAGGCGGCCCGCCACTGGCGACCGCCACTGGCGACCGCCACGACCACGACTGGAGACGCTCGGCCCGGCATCGACGGGCGCGGTGTGGCGGTTGTCGGAGCCCGGTCGGCAGGTCGACGCCAATGTCGTCCGGATCCCGCCCGAGCGGCGCGTCGAAACCCATGCCGAGCCGGACCTGGATGTCCTTCTGCTGGTCGTGGCCGGCGACGGCACGCTGGTCACCCCTGAGGGGTCGTCCCCTCTGGGTCAAGGCAGCCTCGCCTGGCTGCCCCACGGCTCTACCCGCGGCCTTGCCGCGGGGGAACGGGGCATGTCGTACCTGACCGTTCACCGGCGCCGGCCCGGCATGCGGATCCAGGCCGCTGGAAGCCGGGATCCGGGACCCGGTCGACTGCGGCCCTGAACTGTCCTCTGCTGGGGGTCTTTCTGGCGTAGGCGCCGTCCCACCGAGCTCACGGGAGTGCCGAGCCGGCGTCGTCGTACACAAGAAGGCCGTCATCGCGAAGACGCACGCCTGGCGTCGGACTGTGCGCCGTGAGGCGTCCGTCGTGCATCAGGTGGCGGACGAGCATGCCGCGGGCCAGGACGGCGAAGTCGGCGATCAGGCGCCGGTGGCATCGCCACCACACCGCCTCGCTGCACATCACCACGGTGCGCTCCCGACCCGCTTGTTGCATGAGGGCGTCCATGGCGGAGACGAACTCCGGGCTGCGGGTATGCGCGGCGTAGCCGCGGAAGGACGTGTTACGCCAGACCGTGTCGGGCGAGTTTGGCGGCGGTTTGCGGAAGCCGCCCAGGCGCGGCTCCCACCGGTAGGCGATGCCCTCTTCGGGCATCCACAGGGCCAGCCGATGCCGTGACAGGTCCGGGTCACGGCGGCTGCCGGGAGCGGTCCTGACGTCCACGACGGCGGTGACACCGGCTTCCCGGAGGAGCTGTGACAGTGAAGCCCGGCCTGCGGTGCTGTGGCCGAAGGTGATCAGCCCGAGCCGGGGCATCACGGATCCGTCTGCGGGGCCGGTCCGGTCAAGGTCCATACATCGAGTTCAGCAGCTTCCGGCCGGAACGGCACCGGCCGACCAGCGCCCCGTTCGGCTGTCCAGGTCAGTGAGGCAGGCCGGTTAGGGCGAGGAACTCACTGCGGGATCGTGCATCGCTGCGCAGCAGGCCGAGGAGTGTGGAGGTCATGGTCGTCGTCCCGGTGGCCTGGACGCCGCGCAGCGTCATGCAGGTGTGCTCGGCTTGGATGACGACGCCGACGCCTTTGGGCTCCAGGTGGGCCTGGAGCCAGTCGGCGACCTGCTTGGTGAGCCGCTCCTGCACCTGAGGACGGCAGGCGAAGTACTCCAGGACCCGGGCGAGCCTGGACAGCCCCAGGATCCGGTGCCCGGGCAGGTAGCCGATGTGGGCCGTCCCTACGAACGGCAGAAGATGATGCTCACAGACGCTCCGGAGCGGGATGCTCCGGGCGAGCACCAGTTCGTCGTAGCCCTCGTCGTTGGGGAACGTGGTCAGGTCGAACGGGCGAGGGCTGAACAGTTCGGCGTAGGCGCGGGCCATGCGGCCCGGCGCAGGCTCTCCGAACCGGTGTCGATACCCAGCGCCTGGAGGAACTGCCCCGCTGCCAGTTCAGCGGCCGTCAGATCCACCCCTTGCGCGTCGTGGACCACGCGCAGGGCGGCGGGCACCGCCGCTATCGATGCCTGGTTGACCGCGGCGCCGGGGGCAATGTGCAGGGCGGACTGGAGGTGCTGGGTCATGTCACTCACCCGTCCCGAGTGCGGTGAGCAGGACGAGGACCAGGGTCACGACCGCGGCGAGCCCGTGTCCCGCGACGACGGGGACGGGGAAGTGGCGTTCGGCCGGTGCGCTCTGGCCGGCACCGGCCGGTGCGGCAGCGCGGCCCCGGTGGACGGGAATCCAGCGGGCGAACATCACGAACCCGAGCAGGGCGACGGGCAGCAGGAGACCGAAGGCGGTCCAGGCCAGAGGGTCCTTGCCAGTGACCACGTAGAGGATCCACACGACGAGGCCGACGGCGGCGAGTGCGAAGTGGCCGAAGATGACAGGGACGGGCAGGTGGCTGGTGCCGCCACGGGCGCCGCCGCGTGAAAGCCAGATGCCGAGCATGTAGAAGCCGCCGAGAGCGGTGACCACCCAGGTGATCAGTGCGGCGATGTCCATGGGGAACTCCGTGAGCGGTAGAGGTGAAGGCGTAGTGCCGATGCGTCGCTGGAGGCGCACGGGTCAACGGCGCTCTGAGTGCCGGCGGGAGGAAACGAAACCCTCGACCTGGGTCGCCTCGTCGGCGACGCGGACGCCGTAGCGGTAGGCGAGCTTGCCGCCCAGGAACCCCGAAACGCCGAGCACGGCCAGCGTCACGGCGTTCAGTACGAGCTGCCCCGCCCCGACGCTGCCGGACGGCCCGTCCCCGGCGTGACGCCACAGGAAGTTGCCTGCGTACGCGGCGGTCACCAGCAGGTTCAGCGTCATGTGGATGAGGCCAATACGGAAGGCGCGCGTGCCGGCGGGGATGGCGAACAGATCCAGGAACCCGGCCATCGCAGCAGCCAGTGCCCCGATAACGCCCATGGCGATCAGCCACATCGCACCGCGGGCGAGGAAGTCGGGATCGTCCACGAGGTGGGAGGCGATGTCGAAGATGAGGCTGCCCACCCACGCGCCGATCGGCACTGTGACCAGGATCGGATGGAACGGGTGCCCGTACGGGCCGGCGAGGACGGCGCTGACCGGCTGCTTCGCCTGTTGGCGCAGTTCGCTGGACATGGCATGGTCCTCTCCCGCGAGTTTCACTAATGAGTATTGGACTTATTCTCTGGAACAGTCAAGCCGCCAGGGAAGAGAGGCGGACCCGACCGGTTACGCACACACAGATTGGAGTTATCGTGAATGTATGACCTCTGACCTGACCCCGGCTTCTCCTCAGGCCCCCGCCGCTTCGGGGGTGGAAGCGGTCTCGGTGCTCGGGGACGAGGTGCGCCGCAGGCTGTATGGCTTCATACGGCGCGCCCACCGGCCGGTGACGCGGGAGGAGGCCGCCGCCGATGCCGGGATCTCGGCCAAGCTGGCCGCGTTCCACCTCGACAAACTGGTCGCGTCGGGGCTGCTGACTTCCCGATACGACCACCCGGGCGGCATCCGCAGGGTGGGCCGCAAGCCCAAGGTGTACGAGCCGGCAGACACCGACATCCGCATCTCCATCCCCGAGCGCCGTCCCGACCTCGTGGCCGAGATCCTCATCGACGCGGTCCTCCACCAGCAGCCGGGCGAGGACGCGCAGTCCGCTGCATTGCGCACGGCCCGCCACCGCGGTGAGGAACTTGGAGCCGCGACACGCGCCAGCGGCCGTCCCGGCCGTTTGGGGCCCGAGCGTTCTCTCACGCTTTCCGAGTCCGTGTTGGAGGAGTACGGCTTCGAGCCCGACCGGCAGGCCCCAACCGAGGTGCGGCTGCTGAACTGCCCCTTCCACCCGCTGGCCGCCCGGTCGCCTGAGCTGGTGTGCGGGATCAACCACGCCTTCCTCGGCGGCTTCCTCACCGGCCTGCAGGCAAGTGGGATCGAGGCGGTACTCGCCCCTCACCCGGGCCGGTGTTGTGTGGAACTACGTGCCGCAGCCGGCGGTGCGAGCGTGCCCGAACCTGCCACCGGGTCGTGCGCGAAGGAGGTCTGCACCCGGCCCGCACAGGATCCGGGCGGCACGTGGACGTAATCCCGCGAAACGACGCAAGGGAGAAGATCATGAGTGAGAACCTGGACCGGTTGGCCGCCGAAGGCGTAGCGGTCTGGCTCGATGATCTGAGCCGGGAGCGGCTCGCCAGTGGCGGGCTGGCCGACTTGGTGCGTGACCAGCGGGTGGTGGGCATCACCAGCAACCCGACGATCTTCGCCAAGGCGATCCGCTCGGGTGCCCGCTACGACGCACAGCTCGGTGATCTCGCCCGGCGCGGGGTGCGGGTCGAGGAAGCTGTCAGGCTGCTGACAGCGTTCGACGTGCGCTGGGCCTGTGACGTACTGCGCCCCGTGTACGAGGCCAGTGACGGGGTGGACGGCCGGGTGTCGCTCGAGGTGGACCCGCGCGTCGCGCACGACACGGCGGCGACGATCGCCGAGGCCCGAGCCCTGTGGTGGCTGGTGGACCGGCCGAACCTGTTCGTGAAGATCCCCGCCACCCGGCCCGGCCTGGAGGCGATCAGCACCGCGCTCGCGGAAGGCATCAACATCAACGTCACACTGGTCTTCTCCCTCGACCGTTACGACCAAGTGCTCCGCGCCTTCCTCGACGGCATGGGTAAGGCTCATGCCGCGGGGCGTGACCTGGCGTCCATCGCGTCGGTGGCCTCCTTCTTCGTCAGCCGTGTGGACACCGAGGTCGACAGCCGGCTGGACAAGATCGGCACGCCGGATGCAATGGCCCTGCGCGGGCGGGCCGCGATTGCCAACGCGCGCCTGGCCTACCAGCACTTCGAGCAGGCCGCCGCCTCCCAGGAGTGGCAGGCGCTGGCCGCGGCCGGGATGCGGCCCCAGCGCCCGCTGTGGGCTTCCACCGGGGTGAAGGATCCCGCCTACGCCGACACCCGCTACGTCGACGAACTGGTGGCGCCCGGGGTGGTCAACACCATGCCGGAGCAGACTCTGCGTGCGGTCGCCGACCACGGCCGCATCCAGGGCGACACCATCCACGGCACTTACCCGGCATCCCAGCAGGTCCTCGACGACCTGGAGACCGCCGGAGTGTCCTACGACGACGTGGTCCGCGTGCTGGAGGACGAGGGCATCGCCAAGTTCACCGCCTCCGGCAACGAACTGTTCGAGCAACTGGACGCCGAACTGCAACCCACGCGCACCGCCGCCTGACGCAGCGACAGTCGACGAACGGTCCGAGCACCCCCTCACCGGCGACCACCTATCGGCAGACACACCGGGGAACAAATCAAACCGCTGACAGCGCAGGGCTATCGACAACGATGGCCTGGCCACGGGCGACGCCTGGCAGTGAGCGGATCACCACCCGCCCGCGGGCCGAGCCAATGCAGCAGAGGAGAGGACATGGCCGTGAATAACGCATTCGTGATCGTCGGAGCCAGCCTGGCCGGTGCGAAGGCAGCACAGACCCTCCGCGAAGAGGGCTTCGACGGCCCGATCGTGCTGCTCGGAGAGGAAAGCGAGCGCCCCTACGAAAGGCCGCCGCTGTCGAAGGGCTACCTGCTGGGCAAGGACGAGCGTGACACCGTCTACGTCCATCCTCCCCAGTGGTACGCCGAGCACGACGTCGACCTGCGCCTTGGCAGCACGGCAACCGCGGTCGACCCGGCCGGACACGAGGTGACGTTCGCTGACGGCAGCCGCATCGGTTACGAGAAGCTGCTCCTGACCACCGGCTCCTCACCACGTCATCTGACCGTGCCCGGTGCCGACCTCGACGGCGTGCACTACCTGCGCCGGCTCGCCGACAGCGACCGCATCAAGGAATCCTTCGAATCCGCATCCCGCATCGTGGTGATCGGCGCCGGCTGGATCGGTCTGGAGACCGCGGCCGCCGCCCGCGCGGCGGGCGTCGAGGTCACAGTGCTGGAGATGGCGGAGCTGCCGCTGCTGCGCGTGCTGGGCCGCGAGGTGGCCCAGGTCTTCGCCGACCTGCACACCGATCACGGAGTCGACCTGCGCTTCAGTGTCCAAGTCGCCGAGATCACCGGTACCGAGGGCAGGGCGAACGGTGTGCTGCTGGAGGACGGCAGCCGCATCACTGCCGACGCGGTCATCGTCGGGGTCGGCATCACCCCCAACACTCAGCTCGCCGACGCTGCCGGCCTGGAGGTCGACAACGGCATCCGCGTCGACGCCCACCTGCGCACCTCGCACCCGGACATCTACGCCGCCGGGGACGTCGCCAACGCCTTCCATCCACTGCTCGTCAAGCACATCCGTGTCGAGCACTGGGCCAACGCCGTCAACCAGCCGCAAGTCGCGGCCAAGGCGATGCTCGGCCAGGACGTGGCCTACGACCGTGTGCCCTACTTCTTCACCGACCAGTACGACCTGGGCATGGAGTACACCGGCTACGTCGAACCCGGCGGCTACGACCAAGTCGTCTTCCGCGGCCGAAGGGAGACGCGTGAGTTCATCGCGTTCTGGCTCTCCGGCGGCAGGGTGCTCGCGGGCATGAACGTCAACGTCTGGGACGTCACCGACCCGATCCGCGCTCTCGTCACCTCCGGCCGAGCAGTCGACGCAGGCAAACTCGCCGATGTGGACGTTCCCCTGGCACAGCTTCTCAAGCACCCCGACGCGACCGGCTGATTCGGAGAAGAACCGTTCCGCGAGGGCCTTTCTCATCAGCCCGGTTATCCCGGTCCGGATCGTCGCCGATCAGGCAATGTCGGCCACTCACCGGCGGCGTTCTATTGCACTTCTTCAAGCTGTCCTGTGGCGACGTCGAGGACGAACCCGCGTACGGACTCGCGGTGGGGAAGGTAGGGACTCGCTTTGATGCGGCTGATGGACCGTCGCACGTCGACCTCCACGTCATGAAAGGACTCCTCCGGCCAAAGTGGGCTAAGTAGCCGTATCTCAATCGAACATGGAACGTGTAGGTCGAACAGGTTTCCCGCCGGGGTGATCTTCCCGTTGTGCGCGCATGAAGGCAGGGCCTCTCGGTAGCTCGGGGATGCGAATCTAACCGAGCAGTGCCGGGAGGCCCTGGTGTCGTTGTTGTACGCGTCCGAACCCGTTCAGTTCAACTCGGCTGCTCCATCGTGTGACTGCCTCGCGCATGTGTACGGCAACGCGGCCGACCATCCGGACCGGGAACGCCGGTATCCCTCGGACATGTCGGATGCGGAATGGGCGGCCATCCGGCCTTTGGTGCCGGTGCCGGCCTGGCTTCAGGGACGGGGCGGGCAGCCCGAGGGCTACTGCCATCGGCAGATGTTGGACGCGATCCGTTACCTGGTCGCGGGCGGGATCTCCTGGCGGGCGATGCCCGTGGACTTCCCTGATTGGGGCCGGGTCTACGCGTTCTTCCGCCGCTGGCGCGAGCACGGGCTGACCACAGAGTTCCACGACCGGATGCGCGGACGGGTGCGTGAGCAGGAGGGCCGTGAGGCGGAGCCGACGGCCGGGATCATCGATGCGCAGTCGGTGAAGGCAGCGGCCTCGGTGCCGTCCGTCTCGCGCGGATGGGACGGCGGGAAGAAGGTGGGCGGCCGCAAGCGGCACATCGTGACCGACTGCCTCGGTCTGCTCCTGGTCGTCGCGGTCACCGCCGCGAACATCGGTGACCGGGATGCCGCGGTGGGTCTGCTGCAGCGGCTACGCCGCCTGCACCGCGACATCTGCCTGGTCTGGGCCGACGGCGGTTACACCGGCGGCCTGGTCGACTGGTGCCGGCAGAAACTCGCGCTCACCCTGGAGGTCGTCAAGCGCACCGAAGATACGGCGGGGTTCGTGGTGCTGCCGAGGCGTTGGGTGGTAGAGCGCACGTTCGCGTGGTTGATGCATTCGCGCCGACTGGCCCGGGACTACGAGACGTTGCCAGCCAGCAGCGAGGCGATGATCCGGTGGTCGATGGTCACGCGGATGGGCCGGCGTCTGGCGCGGACACGGGCCGCCGGCCGGCTCTGAACATCCCCGACGTCTCCTGCATGAGCCACCCGCGCTCCACCAGGCGCCTGGCCTTCGAGCGCACCCCCTCGACCTTCGCCGGCGTCGTCTCCAAGCCCAGCCCCACCGTGATCTCCCTGGCCTTCAGCGGTCCTTGGCCCGCCGACTGCCGCTCCTCCAGCACGCCCAGGATCCGCTGGTAGTCCGGCGCCAGCACCGTCACGGGCAGTCCTTCGCGCCAGGGTGGCACGATCGAGCCCGGCACCGGCGCGGGCGCGGTTTCCCGCTCCGCCTCAACCTCGGTCACTGCGGTGGTCCCGGCAACCGAGGCTGCCAGGGCCTCGACCAGCTCTTCCCGCGCGATCACCCGCCGGTCCAGCTCGATCTCGGCGGCCTCCAACACCCCAGCCAAACGGGCGACTTCCTCCCGCAGCCCTTCCACCCGCACCCGGGCCGCTGTCTCCCGCTCCTCCAGCACTCCCAGCACCGACGCCATCGCGCACCCCTCACTCACGGAGCGGAAACAAGACGCCGGATGTCTCCCTCCTTCAGAGCTAGACCATTCCTGACCAGCACAAATCAAGCGATCATGTTCGGTTGAGATACGGCTTCTAAGACCCGACTCGCTGCGGATCGGCTCCTTGAGCGTGTAGCCGGGGTAGGTCAGCATCCGGCAGTCAGTGTGGTGGATGAGGATGATCTCGTCCGTTCCCAGCAACTGCTGGCTCACTGCCAGCGATCGGATGACGTCGTCGGTGATCACTCCCCCCGCGTTGCGAATCACGCTGGCCTCGCCATCCTTCAGGCCAAAGCACGGCGTAGATGTTCTGGGAGGGTTCCATCGGAAGCGGACCGCTGAAACGAGAGGCATAGGCCCGATTGTTCGCGAGATACTGCTCGGTGACCGACATCTTCGCCGCCTTTCCCGCAATGGTCTTGGCACGGATGAACGCTGCCGCAGGATTCTTCTGCTGCAACGCACCCGCTCGCCCGGGCGTCGAGGGCTGTGCCGGCACGGGCCTGCAGCCGACGCCGACCGCGTCACAGCCTGGACGAGAACTACGTCCCTCACTTCGATGATCGCCCCGGATACGTCCGCATACGACCCGACGCCTCCCGGGCGGACGCCACACGCACAGTGCCGTGCAAAGCGCGACGAGCAGTGAGCCACCGCCTGGCGTCATACCCGGCCAACTCGAACAGGTCAGTGGTAGCCACTGATCTGACCAGCGTTGATGCGCTGGTCGTTCGCCCATCCTTAGCCGCTGGATTCGGGACCATCGCGTGTTCCAAACGTGCTGCACGCTCGGCAGTAGTGCCGTGCTGTTCAGAGCGTTCTTCGTGCCGGAGCGACGCGGAGCCCGTCGCTTTGCGGCGGCGGGTGGACCGCGAGAGTCTGGAAAGGTGATTCGTCGGCGCGTGGCGGCCCCTGCGCCCGGCGCGCCGCTGAAGTCGCGCGCCGGGCGCGGTGTCGAGTCATCGCCCATAGGTGGCGTCAAAGCCCCGATGGCCTATGTGGTCGCGGCGACCGTACCGATTGTGCTGCTGGAGTTGATGATCGATGACCGCACGGTGCGGCTCATCCCCCTACTGATCCTGCTTCCCGCGTTCCCGGCGGCGGTCGGCACCATGCGGCAGACCGTCTACGCGGTGGGCTGGGTGCTGATCGTCATCGCCGCAGTTCTGATCTACCGGCCACTCCCCTCGTCGTACAACTTCGCGATCGTCATGGTGCTGGCCTTCGTGCTCGGCATTCTGTGCGTGGTGACCTGCCACTGGCGGATCCGGCGGGAGCGGGAGTTGCTGCGGACCCGGTCCACGGCTGTCGCTCTCCAACGGCAGATGCTGCGGTCCTTGCCGATCCTCACCGACCGGGTGATCGTCGACGGTGTGTACCTGCCGGTGGAGGCCGACAGGCTGGTAGGCGGAGACGTCTACGAGGTGGTGGCCTCGCCGTACGGCACGCGGCTGCTCTTCGGCGATGTCCAAGGCAAGGGCCTGCCCGCGATCGGAGCCGCTTTCGCCGTGCTCAGCGCTTTCCGCGAGGCCGCCCCACGCGAGCCGACCCTCACAGCGCTCGTGGATGACCTGGAGCAGGCGGTGGTCCGGCACAACGTTTTTGCCCAGCAGACCGGCGAACCCGAGCGATTCGTCACCGCTCTCATCCTGGGCATCGACACGTCGATGGAAACGCAGGCCGTCAACTGTGGTCATCCTCCGCCCTACCTGCTGAATGCCGGACCGGTGGCCCCCGTGCAGCTCGGTGACCCGGGCGTACCCCTGGGCCTTGCGGACCTCACTCCCAATCCCCGGACCGTCGCGTGGTTCCCATTCCCACCGGGCGCCACCCTCATCAGCTGCAGCGACGGTGTCACCGAGGCCCGTGGCATAACCGGCGCCTTCTATCCACTCGAAGAGCGCTTGGGGGCCTGGGCGGACATCTCGCCCTGGGAAGTCGCCGACCACTTGGCCGAAGACGTCATCCGCCACACCGCGGGCAAACATCGGGACGACATCACCGCGCTCGTAGTCCGCAGGAGTGACTGAACACGCGCCTGCCGTGCAGGCAGCACACCACACGACACGGCTTGGAGGCACCCTCGATGACGAACGCCGCCCCTCCCTCACCAATCGTGGTCGGTACCGACGGCTCTGCCGCCTCTGGGCCGGCCGTGCGCTTCGCCCTTCAGGAGTCACAGCTACGTGGGACCGGGCTGCGCGCCGTATGCGCGTACGACTTCGCCACCAGGTACAGCGGTTTCGAGTGGCCTGCCGTCTCCGGTTTCGTCGATCTGGACACGCAGCTGCGCGACACCACGTGGGAGGCGGTTACCAAGGCGCTGGAGGAGGCCCGGGAGCAGGTCGGCGGGCCGCCGGTGGAGGTCGAGATCAGAGTCGAGCAGGGTCGCCCGTCGCAGGTCCTATTGGACGCGAGCGAAGATGCCTGCCTCCTGGTGGTCGGCAGCCGGGGCTCGGGCGCATGGGGGCGCCTGACCCTGGGCTCCACCAGCACCGAGGTCGTGCATCACGCCCCTCTCCCGGTCGTCGTCGTGCCCGGCGGGCAGCCGGGCCGGCCGTCGTGAATGACTCCATCGCCGCCGCGCCGGCACGGGTGGACGGTTACGCGGAGCTGCGGGACTACGCGGTGATCGGGGACGGCCGCTGTGTCGCGCTCATCGCCCGCGACGGAGCGGTGGACTGGCTGAGCTGACCGGACCTGGACTCTCCGACTCTGTTCGCCGCCGTCCTCGACCACGTCCGCGGCGGCAGTTTCCTCCTGCGGCCCGAAGTGCCGTACACCGCGGCCCGCCGCTATCTACCCGGCACCAACGTGCTGGAGACGACGTTCACCACCGCGGGCGGCACGGTCCGGGTGACCGACGCGCTGACCCTGCCCGACACCACCTCGCTGGCACCCGGCCGCGAGCTGGTCCGGCGGATCGAGGGCATGGCGGGCAATGTCCCGATGCTCTGGAGCGTCCAGCCGCGCTTCGGCTACGGCGCCCACCCACCACACCTGGCGTGCCGAGCGGGCGTACCGGTGGCCACTTGCGGCGTCGAAGCGGTCGCGGTCTGCGCCTGGTACGCCGGCCAACCGCAGTGCACGGCCGACTCCGTCACCGCCCGGTTCCGGGCCGACTCCGGTACCCGGGCACTGATCGCATTGCCGTACGCGCACCAAGAACCCCTGGTCCTGCCCACGCGCGCCGAGTGCGAGGCCCGCCTGGACCACACCGCCGCCACCTGGCAGAAGTGGGCAGACAACCGCACCTACACAGGACCTTGGCGTGAAGCCGTTCTGCGGAGCGCCCTCACCCTCAAGCTCCTGGTCTTTGCCCCTTCCGGCGCGGTCGCCGCCGCCGCGACCTGCTCCCTGCCCGAATCCGTCGGCGGGGAACGCAACTGGGACTACCGCTTCAGCTGGATCCGTGACTCCGCCTTCACTCTGGACGCCTTCCTCAAGCTGGGCTGCGCGCCGGAAGCCACCAGCTACCTCTGGTGGCTCATGCATGCCTCGCAGCTCACCCACCCTCGCCTGCACGTCCTGTACCGCCTCGACGGCGGCACCCGAGCACCCGAGCACACCCTGCCCCTGGCGGGCTACCGCAGCTCGTCGCCCGTACGCGTGGGCAACGCAGCCGCCGATCAGCTCCAGCTGGACACATACGGGGAGCTGATGCAGACCGCCTGGCTCTACACCACCGCAGACCATCGACTGGACGCCGACATCGCCCGCCGACTGACCGAGATCGCCGACTTCATCTGCACCGTCTGGCAAGAGCCCGACGCGGGATTCTGGGAGGTCCGGAGCGCCCCGAACATTTCACGCAGTCCAAGATGATGTGCTGGATCACCCTCGACCGCGCCCTCGACCTGGCGGGGCGGCATCTGATCTCGGACCGGCACACGGCCCGGTGGCACCGCGAACGTCAGGCCGTCGCCGACTTCGTCGACACCCGCTGCTTCAGCGAGCGGCTGAACAGCTATGTGCGCTCCGCCGCCGGCGACGCCCTGGACGCAAGCCTCCTGCTCGGCCTGCTGCACGGCTACCGCCCGCCCGACGACTCGCGCATGCGCGGCACCGTCTCCGCCGTCCAGCAAGCCCTCCGAGAGGGCCCCTACGTCAACCGCTACCTGCGCACCGATGGTGTGCCCGGCAGTGAGGGTGCCTTCCTGGCCTGCTCCTTCTGGCTCGCCGAGGCCCTCGCCCGATGCGGCCGTATCGAAGAAGCCGTGTCCCTCATGGACCAGCTCGTGGCCCTCGGCAACGACGTCGGCCTCTACAGCGAAGAAATCGACCCCACCACGAACGCCTTCCTCGGCAACCTGCCCCAGGGCCTGTCCCACCTGGCCCTGGTCAGCGCCGCCTGCGCGATCGGGGAGGCCACACGATGAGCATCTGGGCTGCGCTGGCGGGTGGCTTCGTCGGCACCCTGGTCTTGACCACCGGCCTGCGGGCGGCTAACACCTTCAATCTCACTCGCATCGATCTGCCGTTCCTGCTCGGCACCGCCTTCACCAGCGACCGGACCCGCGCCAAGGCCCTTGGCTACGGCGCGCACTTCGTCAACGGCCTGGTCTTCGCCCTGCTCTACTACGCGGTCTTCGCCGCCATCGGCTACAGCAGTTGGTGGCTGGGCACCGTCTTCGGCCTCGTCCACGGCCTGTTTGCCGCCACCGCGCTGGTCAACATCCTGCTGCCCCTCGTCCACCCGCGCATGGGCACATCCCAAACCAGTGCCCCCGAAGTCGCGCTGCTCGAACCACCCGGCTTCCTCATGCTCAACTACGGACGCGGCACACCCACCGTCACCCTCGCCGCGCACCTCGCCTACGGAACCATCGTGGGAGGTTTCCTCACCTGGCCGGGCTGACACCCCGGCCGGCGCCGTTCAGGGCCGGCGGTGTGATCCCGGCAGGTTCTGCGCGGGCCGGGTAGCGTGAAACCAGGACCAGGAACCCGCGCAAAGTGGCCTGCCATCGCGGGAGAAGGCGGAGAGGTCCTCATGGCACATTCACATGCAGCGGCGCCCAGCGGCCCGCATCCTGCGCCGCTTCCGACGGATTCCGAGCCGACCGGTGGCGGACCGGATACGCGCGGTCCGCGGCTTGCCTCGGTCGTGGTGTTCGTCCACGACCACGACGCATCTGCGGACTTCTACAGAGAACTGCTGAACATGGAGGTGACGGTCCGCACTGCCACTGCCGCGTTGCTCGTGGGCCGTGGCGGCTTCCAGGTGTACCTACGCGCCGTGGGCCCTCACGCCGCACACCCGGTGGGCCACGTCGGCGCACAGTACGTCATCTGGACAGCAGACGGCCCCGACGACTTCCAGCGCTGCGAGCGCGTGCTCAGAGCCCGGTCCGACCTGGTGGACACCCGGCACGGTGACGGCTTCACCATCGTCGAAGGCCGGGATCCCAGCGGCCTGCCGGTGCTGGTGGCCTACCCGGGGCCGGACGAAGTGGCACGGCTCGAGATCATCTCTCGTTACTACGTGTGACGCGGAGGGAAGCGGAAGCAGCTGGCCCACAAGGAGGTCGAGGAGGTCCTTCCATGGCTCGCAGCAGAACGGTGCACGTGCGCCGCGTCTACGAGGCTCCGGCGCAGACCGACGGCGTGAGAGTGCTGGTCGACCGGGTCTGGTCCCGAGGGATGACCAAGGACAAGGCCCACATCGACGAGTGGTGCAAACAGGTCGCCCCCTCCACAGAACTGCGCAAGTGGTACAGCCACGCCCCCGACCGTTTCGCGGATTCAGCCGTCGCTACCGGACCGAGCTCAAAGATCCCGAACACGTAGACGCTCTGGCGCACCTGCGCGACCTCGCCCAAGACCAGCCGTTGACGCTACTCACCGCAACCAAGCATCCCGAGATCAGCGAAGCAGAGGTGCTCGCCGAGCTGCTGCGGAGCCGACAGTGGGGACCACACGCCCCGGGATACGCTCGGCGCCTCACCGTGCTTGCGCAGGGGCATTATGTTCCTGGGCGGCGCCCATACGGAAACCGGATGATAATGGTCGTGACTAGCTCTAGTGAGATGTTCTTCGCATCTTGAGGCTGCTTATGAACGATCAACTGCCGCAGATGAACGGTCCCCCGCCCGTCGCAGGGCTGGTCGGCGAGAGCCTCGTGCCCGTTACAGATGAGATCGAGTGGGCGGCCGTCTCTCCGCGGCAGATCACCCCCGAGGAGTGGCAGCGGTTCGAGGACCACCTCAAGGAGATCTTCGAGGCACTGGGCCTGGCCGTCGGGTCAGCGGCCACGGCCGACACACCCCGTCGCTTTCTGCGCGCCCTCTTCGACGCCACCAGCGGTTACGAGGGCGACGAAAAGCTGGTGACCGCCTTCGAGACCGAATGCCACGGCGGGTCGGACTGCCGGATCAGCCAGATCGTCGAAGGACCGATCCCGTTCTTCGCCCTATGTGAGCATCACGCTCTGCCGTTCTTCGGCAAGGCGTACGTCGGGTACGTCGCACACGAGCACATCCTCGGCCTGTCCAAACTGACCAGGCTGGTACGGCTGTTCGCCCGCCGCTTCTCGGTGCAAGAACGCATCGGCCACCAACTCGCCGAATCCTTGCAGCAAATCATGCTGCCACACGGCGTCGCGGTCCATTTGGAAGCGGTGCATCTGTGCACGCAGATGCGCGGCGTACGGGAGATCGAGTCCAGCACCCGTACCACCCATTGGCGGGGCACCTACGACGAGGATCCGCAACTGCGGGGAGAATTCTTCACGTTGTGCGGCCAACGCGGCCTGGCCGGTCATGGCTGAGGACAGCACCGCCCGCCCCGTCGCCGGAACACAGCCAGGCTCGTTGGAGCCACTGGAGTTGCTGTACGAGGAAGCCGGACAGCCCAGCTTCGGTCTGCCAGCCACGCTCGCCACGGCCTACGGTGGCGACCTGGGATTCACGACGCCGTGCGTGTACGCGAACTTCGTCGCCTCCCTTGACGGAGTGGTCGCCCTCGGCCCCGAGTATCCATCCTCCGGCTCGGCGATCAGCGGGCGTGAACCCGCGGACCGCTTCGTCATGGGACTGCTGCGCGCATGCGCCGACGCGGTACTCATCGGCGCCGGCACACTCCGAGCCACACCCCGCCACCTGTGGACCCCCGACCACGTCTGTCCGCAAGCCGCACCCGACTTCCGCGAACTACGGCGCAGCCTGAAACGCGCCACCCCACCGCAACTGGTTGTGGTCACAGCGAGCGGCGATGTGCCCACCGAGCACCCGGCCCTGCAGTCGGGCGCGCTCGTGGCCACCACCGCGGACGGCGCCCGCCGACTCGAGGGCCGCCTGCCGCCAACCTGCGCGATACTCACCGCGGTCCAAGGACCCGCCCTCCGTATGGCCGACGTCCTCGCGGCTCTCCACACCCATGGACACACCGCGGTGCTCACCGAAGGCGGACCGCGGCTCATCGGCCACCTCCTCGGCGAGGGCCTGCTGGACGAGCTGTTCCTCACGACATCCCCAGTGCTCGCCGGCCGGGCTGGCACACCCCGACCCGGGGTGATCTCCGGACTCGAACTGTTGCCGAACCAGCCGGCGTGGACGGACCTGATCAGCGCCCGCCGCCGGGACTCATATCTCTTCCTGCGCTACCGACTTCGTACCCCGAGCGGCGGCCCAGCACTGGCCCATTGACGCAGGCCGAGGTGCGACGCCGAATGCCTGGTCGCGTGCGGACGATGTGAATCTCCCGCTCATACAGCCTCCGGACATCGCACGCGCTACGGAGCCGCGGCGACCACCGGGGCATCTGCGGACCGTCCTCAACCAGCAGGTGTGCGCCGCCCTGACGACCACTGGCCTTCACATGATCAGCCATCGCCGTCGACCCGTGATGGAGAACCGACGGAATCCGCTGGCCCGCACAGCTCGCGCGGTGTGGAGCGCCCCGTCGCGTTGTCAGGGGAGCGTACCTGTATGCCGTCGGCCGGGGGGCTCACCTCACCTACCGCTGTCAGGCGGGGGAAGAGGAGTTCCTCGAGAGCATCCATGGCGAAGAGAAACGCCATCATCAGAGCGGGCACGAGCAGAACGAGCAGAATCACAGGACCTCCCGAGGGATGGTCGGCCTGTGGAGCCGATGGTGCCGCTTTCCAGAATGGGGCCGAATGGGGTAGCGCGCATGCCATGCGCGGAGGCGCACCGTGTGTCAGAGGGCTGCCAGCGCGAGAACCCGGGACCGTGCCCTACCGTTCCAGGTCTCTGTGCGCACCGTGTGCTGCATGCTGTCGCTCTACCGCTCCAAGGCCGCCACCGACTGCTCTGAACCTGTCACCGGGGTCACCGGCCCCTCATCCACGGGATCGAGGGCCTGGGCCAACCGCGCCATCCCTGCCGCCTGCGAGCGGACCGCATTGATCACCTCGACCAGCTGGTCACGCAGCACTTGGCAGCCACTCCTCGCGGCGGGAGTCCACGCCGGTCTCTCCGAACCGATCATCCTCACCCCCATAGGGCGCCCGGGACAGGACCCGCCCTGAACGTCTTCCGCCAGTGCCAGGGCGGCGACGGCCGTCACCGCCGAACCGACGGCCATCCCGCACAACGCGCGATCAACGCCCATGACAACGTCAGCGCCGAAGGCATCACACCATTGGCCCAGCTCGGGGCACCTCGGAGTGGCCTCTAGCCATGGGGGGCGGGGCCTGCCGGGCCGGGGTGGCCGTGTTCGCCGAGCCAGCGGGCGAGTTTGCCGCGTCGGCCGATCGCGCGCAGCCGCCGTTCGGCGGCCTCGCGTACCTGGGGGGTGGTGATCAAGAGCAGTTCGTCTCCGGTACGCAGCATGGTGTCCTGGGTGGGACCATGGTGGTGGCGTCTCGGACGATCAGCGTCAGGGCGGTGGGCGAGGGCAGGCGCAGTTCGAAGACCGCCACCCCGGCCAGGCGAGAGCCTTGAGGGACGGTGACGGTGAGCAGGTCGGCGTCCAGGACATCCAGAGGGGCGGTTTCCACCTGGAGCTCGCGTAGTGCGCCGGGGCGGGTCAGGCCCAGCCATCGGGCGGCAGCGCGGGGCCCTGGATGAGGGTGAAGAGGACCACCAGGACGAACACGATGTTGAGCAGGTCACGCGCACCGGCGATGCCGGAGACGATGGGGTAGGTGGCCAGCACGATCGGCACGGCGCCGCGCAGCCCGGCCCAGGAGATGAACGCCTGTTCGCGCCAGGGGATGCGGAAGGGCAGCAAGCAGGTCATGACGGAGGCGGGCCGGGCGGCCAGCAGCAGGATCAGGCCGGCCGCGAGAGCCGGAAGAACAGCGGAGGGCACACCAGCCAGGCTGGTCGGTGTCTGTACTTCCGCGGACGGCGCGGGCGCCCGGATTCGAGGGCCTGGGCGAATCGTGGGTCGCTCTGTTCCATCTGCTGTTCGAGATCCTTCAGCAGCCTTTCGTCGAAGTGCGACACAGCTCCTCCTTCCAAGGACCATCCGAGCCGGAATGGCGGCTTCGCCTCCAGGGTCTCCCGCATTCCGTAGCGGCCGGAATCGGTACCCAGCACCCATTTGTCCCGGTTCAGGAATCGGTCCGTCCCCCGCGGCGGGGCCGTCTGTCCGTTGGGCCGGTCCCTCTCGAGCCCTGAGCGGCTCATCCCTTCCGGGTAGCACAGCGGCACACGGACGTGTCCCTCCATTCCGGCTGCCTGGTGCTGGAAAGCTCTGTGCGGGACACATGTCAAGGCGGGACATACGTCAAGACAGCGGCGCGCGGACATCAGGCGTCCGCGGACGAGAGGGACGAGGTTGACGATGCGTGCATTGACCGTGCGACCCGGCGAAAAGGACTCCCTGGAGGTCCGGGATGTGCCTGAGCCCGTCCCGGCTTCCGGGGAACTGCTGGTGGAGGGCCTGGCGGTGGGGGTGTGCGGAACGGACAGGGAGATCGTCCGGGGTGAGTACGGCTGGGCCCCCGCGGGCCGTGAGTGGCTGGTGCTGGGGCATGAGTCGCTCGGGCGGGTGCGGCAGGCGCCGCTCGGCAGCGAGTTCGCGGCCGGTGACCTTGTCGCCGGGGTGGTGCGCCGCCCGGACCCCGAGCCGTGCGGGGCCTGCGCTCGCGGAGAGTTCGACATGTGCCGCAACGGCCGCTACACCGAACGCGGCATCAAAGAGATCGACGGTTTCGGCGCGCAGGTGTGGTGCGTCGAGGCCGACTACGCGGTGAAGCTGGAGCCGCATCTGGAGCACGTCGGTGTGCTCATGGAACCGACCACCGTGGTGGCGAAGGCATGGGAACAGGTGGAGCGTATCGGCGCCCGTTCATGGTTCGAGCCGCGCCGCGCCCTGGTGACCGGTGCCGGGCCCATCGGTCTGCTGGCCGCCCTCCTGGGCACACAGCGCGGACTGGAGGTGCATGTGCTCGACCGGGTGACCGAAGGGACCAAGCCCGCTCTGGTACGGGACCTGGGCGCCACCTACCACGCGGAGGACATCGAGCAGGTGATCTCCGCCGTGTGCCCGGATGTCATCATCGAAGCCACGGGAGTGAGCGAGCTCGTCTTCGCCTCGTTGACGAGCACCGCACCCTACGGGGTGGTGTGCCTGACCGGTGTGTCGCCCGCCGGCCGCAGGGTGAGTGTGGACGCGGGCGCCATCAACAGGGAGATCGTGCTGCAGAACGACGCGGTGGTGGGCTCGGTCAACGCCAACCTGCGGCACTACCGCCAGGCTGCCGACGCGCTGGCCCAGGCCGACCTGTCATGGCTTGAGCGCCTGATCACCCGGCGGGTCCCGCTGGAGCGCGCGATGGAGGCGTTCACGCCACAACCGGACGACGTCAAGGTGCTCGTCGAGTTGTAGCGGGCAAGATCCGAAGGCAGGCCCTAGCCTGGACGGATGTCTCACAACACTGCTCCATTGGTCGTGGTCATGGGAGTGTCGGCCTCGGGAAAGACCACGGTGGGCCGACTGCTGGCACAGCGCCTCGGTGTTCCATACGCCGAGGCGGACGACTTCCACCCCGCAGCCAATGTGGCCAAGATGCAAGCCGGCCATCCGCTCGATGACGAAGACCGCCGCCCCTGGCTAGACGAAATCGCACGATGGCTGACCGACCAAGCGGACAGCGGTGGAGTCGTCTCGTGCTCGGCGCTGAGGCGGCGTTACCGTGACCGGCTGGCTTCCGCAGCGCGGCACGTCTTCTTTCTCCACCTCGATGGCTCGCCTGAGCTGATCGCCGCACGGATCACCGCGCGACAGGGCCACTTCATGCCGCCCGGCCTGCTGGAGACGCAGTTTGCCGACCTCGAACCTCTGGGCGACGACGAAGCGGGCGCGGCCATCCCGATCGACGGTACGCCGCAAGAGACCGCCGCCCTCGCTCATGCCGCCGTCACCTCCTCCTGAACATTGCGCAACCTGCTCCAGCAGCCCTCAAACCGCCTGCCGGTCAAGTAGAGGCATCGCCGTCGTTGCCGTCCCCGTTCTCCGCGTCCTACCGTCGATGCTGAACGGAAAATCCCCGTTTCTCCGGGCAGGCGGGAGCGCCGTACGGCGGAGCCGGACGGTTTCTCTGTGGGTGGGGGTGACTGAGGTCAGGCCACGATAGTGGGTGCGAGGGTGACGTGGTGCCGAGGGCCTGGAGCTGGCGGACGAGGTCGCGGGTCTTGCGGGCGGGATTGAGATGGCGCTGGTGCCAGTCGGTGCCGAGTTCCTGGTATCGGGCGTCGGGGTCGTTGATCAGGTGCCAGGTGATGACGAGGATGGAGCGGGCGACGGCGACGAGGGCTTTGGCGTGGCCGCGGCGTTTGACGATTCTGCGGTAGCGAGCGCCGAGGAAGGTGTCGGTGCGGGCAGCGGCGTTGGCGGCTTCGCCGAGGGCGCCCTTGAGCCATGGGTTGCCCTTGCCCGCCGGGCCGGCGGTGTTCTTCGCTCCGGACTGAATCGTGCGGGGGCACAGCTTCGCCCACGAGACGAGGTGTTCGGGGTGGGGAAGCGGCTCATGTCCAGGCCGATCTCGGCGAGGACGATCTGGGCGGTGGCGGGACCGATGCCGGGGACCGCATCGAGACGCTCGGCCAGTTCCTGCGCGGTCACACCGTCGCGGACAGACGGCCCGCCGGTGTCGTCCCCGTCCGACGGCCCGCCGGTGTCGTATGGAGCCGTGGTCTGTTTCATGAGGTCGGCGATCAGCCGGTCGAGTTCCTGGACCTGCGTGGTGAGGTGGTCGACGGTGCCCAGCAGCACGCCCAGCAGGCGGCCGTGATGTTCTTCGAACTGCCCGGTGAGTGCCTCGGCCAGGGCCGGCTTCTTCTTCACCAGGCTCCCTCTGGCGAGATCCGCCAAAGCTCGGGGGTTGCGTTCACCGGCGGCCAGGGCATCGAGCATGGCCCTGCCGGACAGACCGAAGAGGTCGGAGACAACGTCGGACAGCTTGATCTGCGCGTCCTGCAGGGCCTTGTCCACCCGGTGCTTGTGCCGGGTGCGTTCCTGGATGAACACTGTGCGGGTGCGGGTGAGGTCTCGTAGCTGCCGGACTGGCTTGGGCGGTACGAACGAAGCGCGGACCATGCCGCGTTCGGCGAGCTTGGCCAGCCAGACCGCGTCGAGCTTGTCGGTCTTCGGCCGGCCGGGGACGTTCTTCACATCACGTGCGTTGACCAGCCAGCATTCCAGGCCGCGGGCCTCCAGGAGGTAGAAGAAGGGCCGCCAGTAGCTGCCCGTCGCCTCCATCACCACCCGCTGGACCCCCTGGCAGACCAGCCGGTCGCCGAGTTCGAGGATCGCGTTCGTGGTGGACGCGACCGTCCAGACCTGCTGGACGCGCCGGCCTTCGATGGTGTCGTGCGGGATGCGCAGGCACACCATCCCGGTTGCCTTGGCGATGTCGATCGCCGCGACCCGGGCAACACTTCCGTCGTCGTGGTCGTCTTTGGACTCCTCCATCGTCTTCCTCCCCTTGGGCATTGGTGCGGGCGGGGGCTGCCCGGGGAGCCTGAGGGGAGACGGAGAAGCTGAACGGCGTGCTCGAGACGACAGTGTGCGGCCCCTCGGACGGCTCCCTCACCAGACTCCTATGCGGGCTCACAGCCCAGACATCGATCGGCGTCGGCGGACAGCCCCCGTACCGATTTTCACGCCCGCGAGGCGTCATCCGCAGGTGAACGGCTGACTCCTATTGCTGTCATCGTCCGTCCGGCGACGCCCGAACCCGCGCCTACGTCGCGCGACAGAGTGCCCGAGTCACGACCACCGGAACCCGAGTATCAGCATCAATGTCAGTGCTTCCGGTTCCTTAGCTGCAGCAGCACGCTGGCAGCGTCGAAGCCAGGGAATCGAGGAGCACAGCGGGCTTGACGTCCCGCCTCCTCGGCGTGCGGACAGCCCAGTTCACCGACAAGCGGGAAGACGGTGAGCCGGATCGGGCGACGAGTTCGGGTAGCCCGGCGCCTCTCCTCTGCCGGGTCGTCACGATCAGGCCAGGGCGAAGTAACGAAGCCATACATACAGGGCCGACACGGTGACGGTGACTGCGGTGACGATCAGGCCGTAGCGGCTGAACTGCCAGAACGAGATGTGGTGACCGCTGCGTTCAGCGATGCCTACGACGACGACATTCGCGGAGGAGGCGATGATCGTGGCGTTTCCGCCCAGGTCCGCGCCGAGCGCGAAGGACCACCACAGCATTTGGGCCTGTTGGGGCCCGCCTGCCGAGGCGACGATCTCGGAGACGATCGGGCTGACGGATGCCACGAACGGAATGTTGTCGATGACGGCCGAGGGGACGACCGATCCGAAGGTCAGGGCCATGGAGGTGCCGAGTAGTTCCCCCTCGGTGGCCCGGGCGGCAGCTTCGCCGAGGTCTGCGATCACGCCGGTCTGCACCATCGCGCCGACCATCACAAACAGCCCGGTGAAGAACGCGAGCGTTTCCCACTCCACGTCCTTGACGACGTCGGCGGGACTCAGCCGGGAGACGGCGAGCAGGACCAGTCCGCCGCTGATGGCCACGACGGAGGGCTCCAGATGGAGGGTGGTGTGCAGCACGAAGCCCGCCATCACGATCACGACCACCACACCGCTGACGACGAGCAGCCGCACGTCCTTGATCGCCTCCCGTTCACGCAGTTCCATCACCGCATCCACCCGCTCGGGGTCGTAGCGGAACGCGCTCCGGAACATCACCCGGGTCATCAGGACGAAGACGGCCATCAGCACGACGACGATGGGCGCCATATGGATCAGGAAGTCGTTGAAGGAAAGGTCGGCGCGCGAACCGATCATGATGTTGGGTGGATCGCCGATCAGGGTGGCCGCACCGCCGATGTTGCAGGCCATGACCTCGGCGATGAGGTACGGGATGACCGGCAGCCCGAGCCGGGTGCACACCAGGATCGTCACCGGTGCGATCAGCAGGACGGTGGTGACATTGTCGAGCCAGGCGGACAGGAACGCGGTCGCCACCGTCAGCAGCACCATCAGCCGGTACGGTCTGCCCCGGGCCCGTTTCGCCGCCCAGATCGCGATGAACTCGAAGACGCCGGTCCGTTTGAGGACGGAGACGATCAGCATCATGCCGAGCAGCAGGAAGATGACGTTCCAGTCGATACCGGCGTCTTCCGAGAAGAAGGCGTGCTCTGCGTGGGTCGCTCCGATGACCGGCATCACCACTGCGCCGCCGAGGGCCGCCGCGACGCGGTGCACCCACTCCGTCGCGATCAGGATATAGACGGCGGCGAACACCGCCACGGCCAGCCACGCAGTGACATCCACAGGCGCTTCCCCTCGGGCGGCGCTCATGGCGGCCGCCCACTTCTTCGCGCGCCCGCCATCCGCCCTCTCAAGCGGGCATCCGTGCGTCAATCGGCACGGCAGACGCCGGAGCAGGGCCTTTCCTCTACGGTCACCCGGTGCGCGGGGCGCTACCATCCGCACCAAAACCCATTTCCTGGGGTGACGAGCGTGTAGATGGCTCCGCGGCACGGGGGGTGGAATGAGTGCTGACGGCGCAGCCTCATGGCGCTCTGCCATGCAGCGGCACATAGTGACGGCCAGGAGACACAGGGCCCTTGCACGCAGTAACCGGACCGGAGGGGTCGGGACGAGGAATTCCGCCACGGAGGCCGTACAACCGTGTCAGCCCGCTTCTGCCCTGCGAACTGCCTGTCGGCCAAGTAGAGGCATTGCCGCCGTTGCTGTGTCCTTGCTCCGCGTCGAAGGGCAGTTCACCTGCCACGGTGAGGTGAGGGAACGCCGACCTGGCCAGTACCTCGAACCGGTCCACCCCTGCCGCACTACGACGGCAGCCCTCACCGGGGCGTCCTTCTCATCCGCGTTCCCGAACGGCCCGGGCAGTTGGACGGCGTGGGCAATGTGCAGGGAAGCACAATGTGCAGGGAAACAGCGCGCAGAGCGGCCTGATGTGCTGCGTATCGCACGAGGGTGTCCTGATCGCCTTTCAGGAGATCTCTTAAGACATGCCTAATCCGGGCCGCCCCTCGAGGACGTGCGATGACGCGGACTGAGAGAGGCCGTACGGCTGGGGCGGCTGATGTCCACCGCCGCCGGGCGCTGAGAGGATCGCCGTGAGCAGCAGCCCGACAGCGGCCAAGATGGCCAGTGCCACAGCGACCTTGACTGTCCATGAGTGCTCTTCACCGCCATCGGAGACTGGACCGGCGACCACCTCTTCGTCGGCGCGCCCGGTGACTGGGCCCACGCCCCTGCGGTCCGGGAGTCGGTCGTCACCCGCCGGCTCGGTGAACTGCGTGTTGAGCGAATCGATGCGCCGTGCCAGCTCCGGATCATCATCTGCCAGACGTTGCTCGATCCGAGCGAATGCGCGCTCATCGTCCTTCGGTGAAGTCATGTCGGTCACCTCGGTGTCGAGTGACTGCCGCCCGGCCGACGGGGGCCTGGTCACGGCACGTGGTGCCGCGGATGTGCCGGGCGGGTGCGACAGCCGACGACACCCGTCTGCACATCAGCCGAGTCCGGGTACCCACGAACCAGGTGGACCAAGCGCGCCAGGGAAGCAGGTACGGCCCTTCAGGGCCGGGTGGCCCTTGTCCTCGGTCGCCCTCGGTCACGAGGAAGGGCGACCGAGTGCCGCCAGTCTGCCTCGCGCTCCTTGTGCTGATCCCTGACTCAACCTGGACGGGCAGGGGTCATGTGTTGTCACGGCCCTGTTCGGCAGCGTTGCAGGAATCGCTCGGCGGTCCCGAAGTGGGCGCACCAGCATCCGAGGCGGCCGGGTCCTGTGGCCGGAGCCCCGCCATGACCGGAGTCAGTACCGGGATCAGCTATCGCGGTGACCAGGTACTACGGCGACTGGGCAGTGTGCGGTGTGCAGCACTGCGGCGCTGACCGACCCGAGCAGGAATCGGCGAACCCCGGTACGTCGATGGGATCCGACGACGAGCAGGCAAGCACCGGTGGAGGCTTCGACGAGCAGCGGTCCGGGTGAGGAGTGGTCGATGCGTAGGTTCACTTGTACGCCGGGGTGGCGGTCACGCCGCCTTCTTAGTTCGGTGTCGAAGAATTCCCGCTGGCCGCTTCTCACCCGTGTGGGGTCCAGCGGGACGGTTGTGATGGCCCCTGTGGGAGACGTGGCGATATCGACGGCGCAGTGCACTACGTCGAGGCGAGCACCGCGCAGACCGGCTTCCAGATATGCCATGTCAAGGGCCTGCAGCGAGGCGTCGTCGGTGTCGACGCCGACCACGACACGATTGTCGGGCCGCTCCGCCGTCTCGGAGGGACGCACGACGACGACGGGGCACTCGGCGTGCGTGGCCACATGCCAGCTCACCGATCCCAGCGGCAGCCGGGCAAATCCACCACTGCCCCCATGGCCGATCACGATCAGCTCCGCATCCGCAGAGCGTTCAACCAGCCCGGCGGCCGCGGGCCCCATGATCAGTTCGCCGCCGACGGAGAGGCCGGGAACCTCCTCGCGGGCCAGTCGCTCGTAATGCTCCACCAGCTGTGCACTCGCTTTGGCCGCGGAGCGGCTCTCCTTCTCGTCCGAGATGGACCTTCCGGGCAGTGGCAGCTCCAAGGCGTGCGCGATGTGCAGGGGGCGTGTGTGCAACGCTGCCTCGCGGGCTGCGAAGCGTACGAGATCCTCATGGCCTGGCCCCCTGTCGATACCGGCAACGATGGGGCGCTCCGGCGGCTGCATGGCACTGGTCATGGCTACTCCCGGCGGGCATCGGTCCCAGGGCCGTACGGGTACCCGTACCCCGGCTGCTCTAGACGCCCGCCGGTGACGCCTCTGGGCGGGTGCCGACGAGGTCCGAAGGGGAGCCTGGAAGCTCGAGTGAAACGTCTCCGGCTTCCTCCTCGAAGGGGGGCGCTGCGTGCTCCGGGGCATGCGCTGCTTGCCGCACCGTCGCTAGCGCTCGGCCAGGCAGCGGCACCTCGGTGACTGAGACATCCGCTGCCGAACCGGCGTGGTGACGTCGTCGCTGTCCTGCTACGGGGCCGGAGGCGATCCATCTTTCAGGAGTTGCTCCATCGATGTGAGTTCGTCCTGGAAGGAGTCATGTCGCTGGTGGGCACCGCACCCCTGGACCAGCCGGGCGAAGTCGGCCGCGGCAGCGCCGATGCGCCCGCTGAGTCCGGAGCCTTCCCCGGCGCCGAAATCTGCGGTAGCGGCGTAGACGCCTCTGGGGGAGACGATCGCGTGGAGGTACGAGAACATCGGCCGCAGTGCGTGTTCGAGCACGAGTGAATGTCGTTCGGTTCCGCCCGTGGCGCCGATCAGCACTGGCATGTCCGCGAGGGTTTCCTCTGGCAGCACGTCGAAGAACGACTTGAACAGGCCGCTGAAGGAGGCGTTGAACGCCGGCGTCACCGCGATGACGCCGTCTGCGGCGGCGACATTCTCGAACGCCTCCTCCAGCGGAGGGGCGGCGAACCCGGTGAGCATCGCGTCTATGACGGTATGGCCCAGGGGCCGCAGCTCCACGATGGAGGAGGTGGCGTTGAGACGCAGGGCACCCATCTCGGTGCGGACTGCTGATTCGAGGCGGTCCGCAAGAAGACGTGTGGAAGATGGCTGGCGCAGTCCGCCGCTGATGACCGTCAGGTTTGTCATCACATCACCGCATCCCTGCTCTGCTGTCTTGCCGTTCGTGGCGATGCTCCTCGCCCGTGTCTCGTGCCTGCCGCAGCGACTGGTGAGTGGGGGCTGCGGGCACATCGGCGGGTCTGCCGACGGCGAATTCCTTGCGAAGCACGGGGACCACTTGCTCGCCGAGGAGATCCAGCTGCTCCATGACCGTCTTCAGTGGCAGGCCGGCATGGTCGACGAGGAACAGCTGCCGCTGGTAGTCGCCGGCGTAGTCGCGGAATCCCAGCGTCTTCTCGATGACCTGTGCGGGCGACCCGACTGTCAGTGGTGTCTGCGCGGTGAACTCCTCCAGTGAGGGGCCGTGCCCGTAGACCGGGGCGTTGTCGAAGTAGGGGCGGAACTCGCGTACCGCGTCCTGGCTGTTGTGGCGCATAAAGACCTGTCCGCCCAGACCCACGATGGCCTGGGAGGGCTTGCCGTGGCCGTGGTGCGCGAAACGCTGCCGGTAGCGCTGCACCATGCTCCGGGTGTGGGAGACGGGCCAGAATATGTGGTTGGAGAAGAACCCGTCCCCGTAGTGCGCCGCGAGTTCCGCGATCCAGGGTGTGCGGATGGCGCCATGCCACACGAACGGCGGGATGCCGTCCAGCGGCCGTGGCGCGAGGGTGAAGCCCTGCAGTGGTGTCCGCAGCTTGCCCTCCCAGTCGACCACCTGCTCCCGCCACAGCCGGCGCAGCAGGCCGTAGTGCTCGGCGGTCAGTGGCACGGCCTGGCGGATGTCCTGCCCGAACCAGGGATACACGGGCCCGGTGTTGCCCCGTCCCAGCATCACGTCGGTGCGCCCGGCGGACAGGTGCTGCAGCATGCTGAAATCTTCAGCGATCTTGACCGGGTCGTTCGTGGTGATCAGCGTCGTCGAGGTCGACAGAATGATCCGCTCGGTCTGGGCGGCGATGTAGCCGAGCAGTGTCGTGGGCGAGGACGGTATGAATGGCGGATTGTGGTGCTCGCCGGTCGCGAAGACGTCCAGGCCGACCTCCTCGGCTTTCCTGGCGATGGTGACCATGACCTGGATACGTTCTGCTTCACTGGGCGTACGGTCCGTGGTGGGGTCCGGGGTGACGTCCCCGACTGTGAAGATCCCGAACTGCATGCCGGTCATGAGCGTTGCCCTCTCCGCGAGCCGCGAAGCCTTTCGCGTCTATCGCTCGTCAGGACGAGTCCCAGGCTACGCCCGGGCCCGGCCGCTGTCGCAGTGCTCATGGCACCGGCGAGGCTCGGCTCCCGGGCAACCTCTGCTCGGGTCTGCCGCGGCCAAAGCGCGTTTCGCCGTGACCACCACGACGTGCCTCTCGTCGGGCACCGGCACGTTCGGCGCGTGGACTGTTTCCGGGTGTGGCGCGGACAGGTTGCGAGTACCGCACGTGCGCGATGTGAACCACTGTGGCGTCCGCCTACGGTGCGCCTCCCAGGCGCAGCTCACTTGCGGGACCTCATGACGTTGCCGTGGCGGGCCGTGTGACCCGGCGCTGGCCGAGGTTTGATGGATGCGTGGGGCCCCTTCGGTGAGGCTGGTTCATCCTGCGAACTCGCGGGCGGGCAGCCCGGCGATGTCGACTCGTGCGCGGAACAGTGAGCCTGCCAGCGGGTCCTCTGTGGGTTCGAGATTTTCCCGGGATGTGGTGATGAACAGCTCGTCCAGGTGCGGCCCTCCGAAGGCGCAGGCGGTGACTTTCCTGGCCGGCAGTTCGATCACCTCGTCGAGGGCGCCGGCGGGAGAGTAGCGTCGTACAGCTCCACCGTTGTTGAGGGCCACCCAGACGCCGCCTTGCGCGTCGACGGTCAGCCCGTCCGGGCGCCCGGCCTCGGCGGGAACGGTCACGAAGGTGCGCCGCCCGGTCAGGCCCGACTCGGTGTCGTAGTCGAACACGGCGATCTGCTGTGTGGGCGTGTCGTTGTAGTAGGCGTGGGTGCCGTCGGGGCTCCACTCCAGCCCGTTGGAGATGGTGACCCCCGTGAGGATCACCGTGACGGAGCCGTCGGGCGCCAGCCGGTACAGGGTGCCGGCGCCGGGGCTCTTGTCGTAGGCCATCGAGCCACAGTAGAAGCGGCCGTCGGGGTCACAGCCGCCCTCGTTCATGCGCATCCCGCGGTCCTCGTCCCACAGCGTGGGCAGGTGTGTCAGGGTGCCGTCGGCGTCCTCCAGGGCGAAGCCCCGCTCGACTCCGATGACCGCGCCTCCCTGGCGGCGGGGCCGCACCGCTGCGGCAACATCGCCCACGTGGCGGCGGGTGACGGTGCCGCCGTCGGCCAGGGACAGCACGTCTCCGGCCAGCATGTCGACCCAGCGCAGGCCGCCCCAGACCGGCGACCATACGGGCCCCTCGGCGTGGTAGGCGATCGGATCTGTCATCTGCTCCACACGCATCGGCGCCTCCCGATGGAGAGTCTGATTTGGGCGGATAGTTCTTTTTACTTCTTACTCATGGTGCCTAAACCAGGAGATCTCCGTATGGCCCGTTCGCGCACGGCCGCCGCGTTGCGGACGTGGCTCGCCGAGACCTGGCCGCTGGTACAGGCGACGGCAGCTGCCACGGTGGCCTGGGTGATTGCTGTCCGGATCGGCGATCACGCTGCTCCGTTCTTTGCTCCGATCGCCGCAGTGGTCGCTCTCAACTTCGGGCGCGGTGAGCGGGGCCGCAACGCCCTGCGGCTGCTCCTCGGGGTGTGCATTGGCATCGTGATCGGAGAACTCACGGTCGTGGTCCTCGGAAGCGGCTGGGACAGCCTGGCGCTGGCCACGTTCGTTGCGCTGGTCATCGCCCAGGCGCTGGGCGCCAATCGCCTGATGCGCGTCCAGGCCGCCGCCGGGGCGATCCTGACCATCGCCGCTGCCAGCGGCACCAGCGACGGCGGGGCTGGTGTGAACCGGTTGATCGACGCGCTGATCGGTGCCGGGGTGGCGCTGGTTTTCACGCAGGTTCTGTTCCCTCCCGAGCCGCTCGCCCTGGTGCGCAGGGCGGAGAGGGCGGCGCTGGCAATCATGGCCGAGGGTCTTCGCCTGACGGCGGAGGCGATCGGGCGCGGCAGGGACGACGAGGAACTGCATGCGGGGCTGATCGGGTGCATGTCCGGCGTGCGGGAACACCTCGCTGAGGTGGGCAGGGCTGGACCGGCCGGCGCCCGGGTCGCCGGCCACTCGTTGATCTGGCGTTACCGGCGCCCCGCCGCCGCGTGGACGAACCAGGAGGCCGCCCAGATCCAGTTGCTGGGAGCCAGTTGTCTGATGCTCATGCGCACCGCTGTCAGCGCCGATCTGCCGGGTCAGGACAGGCTCGCGCAGGCGGTGCGGGAGCTGGCCGGAGCGATCACCGACCTCTCGGCAGACCTGGGCAGTCACCGGATCCGCCAGCGGGCGGTGGACCGTGCCTTCGCCGTCGCCCGCCGGGCCGGCGAGGCCCCTGCGCCGTCCATGGAGCGGGAAGCAGCGGCGGCCGGCGTGCGGTTCCTGTGCCTCGACATCATGATCTTCGCCGGCGCCGCCCCCGGGGAAGCTTCCGCGGTGCTTCAGCGGGACGCCGGCAAGCCGCGGGCCATGGCGCCGCCGGAAGACTTCCACCTCCCCGGCCTGCCGAGCGGGACGGTGTTGCACCGTCTGCGGCGCAGGCTGGCTGGCCGACGGCGGCGCCGACGTTGACAAACGGTGGTGCTGGCCGCGTCTCAGGGCGGGCCCGCGCTTCCTGCGGCGTATTCCTCCAGCGGGACCATTCCCGCGTTCCAGGCTGTCAGTACGGGCGTCATGACGCGCCAGGCCGCTTCGGCCTCGTCTCCGCGGACGGAGAGCGTGCTACCGCCCGACAGGAGTTCCAGCAGAACGCGACCGTAGGCCGTTAGGTCGGCGAAGGGAGGCGGCGCGGCCAGCGTCACCGGCGTGGGGCTCGGCGGATTCAGGGACACCCCGCCGGTCAGGTGCAGGGCGATGTCCTCGGGGCCGTCGAGGCCGATCCGCAGCGTGTTGGCCGGAGCGCTGCTGTACGAAGGGTGCTCGGCCGGCCGGAAGCGGACTGTGACCTGCTTGCGTCGGCGGTGCAGCGCCTTGCCGGCCCGGAGCAGGAAACGGGTGCCCGACCACCGTTCAGTGTCGAGGTCCAGCACGATCTCGGCGAAGGTCTCGGTGCCGCGGGCCGCATCGACGCCGTCCTCATTCCGGTATGCCGGGACGGCGCGCCCGGCCCCTCCTTCCGCGTCAGGGAGGCGGCCGGCGGCGTAGCGGGCGCGGCGGGTGCGGGTGACCGCCTCGTCGAGGCGCAGAGGGCGCACGGAGCGCAGGGCGTCGAGCTTGCGGTCCCGCAGGGCTTGTTGGTCGAGGCGCGTCGGCAGCTCCATCGCGATCAAGGACAGGATTTGGAGCATGTGGTTTTGCATCACGTCTCGCAGCGTGCCGGAGCGGTCGAAGTAGCCCGCCCGGCCCTCCAGGCCCAGGTCCTCCTCCCACAGGATGTCGATCTGCTCGATGTGTCGGCTGTTCCATACCGGTTCCAGGATCCGGTTGGCCAGGCGTAGCGCGAGCAGGTTCTGGACCGTGGGCAGCCCGAGAACGTGGTCGACCCGGAACACGGCCTGCTCCCCGGCGGTGCGCGTTACTTGGGTGAGGAGCCGGTTGAGTGCCATGGCGCTGTCGAGGTTCTCGCCGAAGGGTTTCTCCAGCGCGATCCGGCTTCCCGCAGGCAGCCCGGTACTCCCGAGCGTGGTCACCACCGCCGTGTGCAGACCGGGAGGCAGGGCCAGGTAGGCCGCCCATGGCTGCCGGATGCCGGACAGCAGACTGCCGAGGCTCGCGGGGTCCGTCATCTCGGTGGGGCGGTAGCGAAGCGAGCGGACGAGGTTCGCGCGGGCCGCGGCCGGCACATGCGGGGCGTGGCGCTCCAGTCTCTCTGTGGCGGTGCGCTGGAAGGACCGGTCGTCCAGGTCTTCCCGGGCGGCCGCGACGACCTGGAAGCCGTCGGGAAGCCGGTCCGCGGCACGGAGCGCGGCAAGAGCGGGCAGCAGGAACCGGCCCGCGAGATCACCGGTCGCACCGAGCAGCGCCAAGGTCTTGATCAATTGCTAACCCCCGCTACGACGGCATCGACAGCACCGGACAGCACAAAGATGTTCAGTTAATCCAGAAAGCGGCATAAGTAGCGGATTGCTGATGCTTGTGAAGAATTCCTAGTATGCCTGATCTTGCGTCCCCGGGTTCGGATCCGAAGCGGCCTCCTCCGGTGGTGACGCTCGCCGCGCTGTATGGCACCGGGGGCGTCGTCATCGGGCCCGACGTGGCACAGCGGCTCGGCGTGGACTTCCTGGATCGCGCCATCCCCGCGTCGGTCGCCGCGCAGACCGGCGCGCCCGAGGAGGTCGTCGCCGCCGCCGATGAGCGCCCGCTGAGTCGCGGGCAACGGCTGCTGTCGCTGCTGGCCAGGGCGCCCAGCCTGACGGCCGGTCCGGCCCAGGACCGCTGGTTTTTGGAAGAGGGCGAGATGCGGGCGCGGATGCGTCGCTTCATGGCCGACGCCGCCCGGTCCGGAGGGGTGGTGCTGGGGCGGGGCGGGGCGATCGTGCTGCGCGAGGTGCCGCAGGCGCTGCACGTGTACCTGGGCGGGCCGCTGCAGGCCCGCATCGCGCGGGCCGCGGAGGCCGAGGGCGTCGATCGTGCCACTGCTGAGCGGCGCGTAGAAGCCAATGACTGGGCCAGGAGGGAGTACGTCAGAAGGGCATACGGCGCCGACGGCGATGATCCGGCCCTGTATCACCTCATGATCGATGCCACCGCCTTAAGCGTGGACACATGCGTGGAGCTGATCGTCGCGGCGGCCACCTTTCACATGCCGCGCAGTACGGACGCGACAGCATGACGCGCAGTGCAGACGCAACGACGTGAGGAGTGCCTATGCTCAGGCCCCGCGCTACCCCCACCCGCGAGTCCACATCGCTCAACGGCCTGTGGCGGTTCGCCGTCGACACCGATGGCGTCGGCCGGACCGACGGCTGGTGGCGCCACCCCCTGCCCGGCAGGCGGGAGGCACCCGTGCCGGCCAGCTACAACGACCTGTTCCCGGACCCGGCCATCCACGACCATGTGGGCGACGTCTGGTACCAGAGGGTGATACGGATTCCCGGGCGGTGGGAGGGCCAGCGGATCGTCCTGCGTTTCGACTCCGCGACCCACCGGGCCGCGGTCTGGGTCGACGACAACGAGGTCGCAGCACACGAGGGCGGCTATACGCCGTTCGAGGCCGACCTCACCGACCTGGTCGAACCGGGCGGCGAGCACCGGGTGACGGTCGTCGTGGACAACACCCTGTCCTGGCAGTCGATCCCGCCCGGCTACGTCGAGCAGACCCCCGTCGGTCCACGCCAGCGCTACTTCCACGACTTCTTCAACTACGCCGGTCTGCACCGCAACGTCTGGCTCTACACCACACCCCGCACCTACATCAGCGACATCACCGTCTTCACCAGACTGACCGGACCGACCGGAATCGTCGACTACCAGATCCAAGTCGACGGCCAAGAAGAGCACGATGTCCGCGTCGTCCTGCGGGACGCTGACGGCGCCGAAGTCGCGCGTGCCACCGGAAGCACCGGCGGGCTCACCGTCGAGGATGTGCACCCGTGGCGGCCGGGCGAGGGCTACCTCTACCGCCTCCATGCCGAACTGCGGGGCACCGGAGAAGAACCGGCCGACGCGTACGCGCTGCCGGTGGGGGTACGTACCGTGGCGGTCGAGGGAAATCGGTTCCTCATCAACGGGGAGCCGTTCTACTTCACCGGCTTCGGCAAGCACGAGGACAGCCCCGTACGCGGCAAGGGCCACGACGACGCCTTCATGGTCCACGACTTCGCGCTGATGGAGTGGCTCGGCGCGAACTCGTTCCGTACCTCGCACTACCCGTATGCGGAGGAGGTGCTCGAGTACGCGGACCGGCACGGCATTGTGGTCATCGGCGAAACTCCCGCCGTGGGACTCAACGCCGAGCTCGGCGCGACGCTCGCCGAGGCGGTGTTCACCACGTTCTCCGCGTTCACCATCAACAGCGCCACACAGGAGGTCCACCGCCAGGCGCTCGCCGAGATGATCGCCCGGGACAAGAACCATCCCAGCGTGGTGATCTGGAGCATCGCCAACGAGCCGGAGTCCACCACGACCGCCTCCCGCTCCTACTTCGAGCCCCTGGTCGACGAAGCCCGGCGACTGGACCCCACCCGCCCCCTGGCCTTCGTCAACTTCATGAGCGCCACCCCGGACAACGACGTCATCTCCGGCCTGTTCGACGTTCTCCTGCTCAACCGCTACTACGGCTGGTACAAGAACCTGGCGGATCTCGGGGCGGCCGAACGGAACCTGGAAGACGAGCTCCGCGCCTGGACGCGCAAGCACGACAAGCCGATCATTATGACCGAATACGGCGCGGACACACTCCTGGGGCTTCGCACCATCACACCCACCCCGTGGACCGAGGACTACCAGGCCGACGTACTCGCCATGTATCACCGGGTCTTCGACCGCATCGACGCGGTCGTCGGCGAGCAGATCTGGAACTTCGCCGACTTCGCCACCGCCCCCGGCCTGCTCCGTGTCGACGGCAACAAGAAAGGCGTGTTCACCCGCGACCGCAGACCCAAAACCAGCGCATGGCAGCTGCGCGAACGCTGGCGAGCACGCCGATGACCGGCCCGAGGGTCGAGCAGACCACCAAGCTGCGTCCCCTGCAGTACGTCGGATACGGAGCCGGCGACTTCGCGAACAACCTGGCCTTCTCGATGGCCTCGATGTTCCTGCTCCTCTACTACACCGACGTCGTGGGGATCTCCGCCACCACCGCGGGAACACTGTTTCTGGTCGTGCGTGCCTGGGACGGGATCGGCGACGTTATCGCCGGCCGCATCGTCGATCGCACCTCCACCCGGTGGGGCAAATACCGCCCCTACCTGCTGTTCGCCTCGCTGCCGCTGCTGCTGCTGCTCGTCGCGCTCTTCTCCGTGCCGGGCGGACTGAGCGAGGGCGGCGCACTCGTGTACGCCTACATCTCCTACGCGCTGTTCTCCTTCGCCTACGGTCTGGTCAACATCCCCTACGGCTCCCTGTCCACCGCCATGACCCAGGATCCCGACGAACGCTCCAAACTCTCCAGCGCCCGGGTCCTCGCCACGAACGTGGTCATCCTGCTGCTCGCGGTCGTCGTCTCACGGCAGATCGCGAACTCCGACGACCTCCAGCAATCCCTGACGATCCTCACCCTGGGCCTGGTGGTGATCGGGATGGCGCTGTACGTGTTCACCTTCTCCACCGCCAAGGAGCAGGTCCAGCGCGACGACGAGAAAGTCAGCCTGCGCCAGGCGTGGGACACCGTGAAACAGAACAAGCCACTGCTCCGCCTGGGCCTGTCCAGCGTGCTGTTCCTGTGCGGCATGTTCGCCCTGGAGACCACCGCCATCTACTACGCCCGGTACGTGCTCGACGACGCCGGCCTCTACGTCATTCTTGTCGCCGTACAGGTTGTCGGCATGCTCCTGGCCACCCTGCTCATCCCGACCATGGTGAGCAAGGTCGGAAAGCGGACCGCCTACGTCGCGAGCGGAACCATCGCCGTGCTGGGCGGCATCGTCACCGCCGTCGCGCCAGGATCCAATCCCGCGATCGCCATCGTCGGATTCGGCATCCTCGGCATCGGGATCGGCGCCATCAACACCCTGATCTGGGCGCTCGTCGCCGACACCGTCGAGTACGGCGAATGGAAAACCGGCGTGCGCGCCGAAGGCGCGACGTACTCGGTCCTCTCCCTCAGCCGCAAGTTCGGGCAGGCCATCGGGGCTGCCGCCGCGGCCTACATCATCGGCCTCGGAGGCTACGAATCCGGTGCCGCCACCCAGAGTGACGGCGCTATCACCTCGATCAGGATTGCGGCCGGGGCCGTCCCGGCCCTGGTCATCATCCCCGCGATCGCCCTCATGGTGACCTACCCCTTGACCGAGAAGAAGTTCCGCCAAATCGTCGCTGACATCGCTCAGCGCCACGCAGAACCCGGCCCGAACGAATCGCGAGCCCCGCGAGAATGAGCAGTGCTTGAGCAATGAGCGGCCCGCTCGGGTGTCCGGCCCCGGGTGATGACGGCCTTCCCCTCGCGAACGCCCTCCCAGCCAAGCGTTCTCATCAGACGATCGCGTCACGTGTCCTGGCTCGTCAACACAACTGCGGCCTTGCGCATTGCCCTTGCGAGCACCCGGTGGCGGAATGGTTGCACGGTGACGGTAGTTGGCGGATCAGCGACTGGAGCGGCCGGCCCTGCCGTAGATCTCCGGCGCCCGGGTGAGTCGGAAAGTACCCACCGTGCTGGTCCACTCCGGCGGCCATATGGCAGTCGCTCCCCTGCTCTCCCGCCAAAGCAGCACAGATCTGCATAATTGTTACGATGGGGTCATGTCTGATGACGTCGAGCGCATCCCCGGAATCGATCCCAACGCGGGGCCGAGCGGGGAGGGGTGTATGGAGTGCTTGGCGGGCGACGGCCCCGGATGGTGGTTCCACTTGCGGCGCTGCGCCGCCTGCGGGCACATCGGATGCTGCGATTCCTCACCCTCCCAGCACGCCACCAGGCACGCACATGATGCCAAGCACCCCATTTTGACCAGCTTCGAACCCGGAGAGAGCTGGTTTTGGAATGCCGAGACCGAGACGTTCTTTGAGGGGCCGAAGCTGATGCCGCCCACCTCGCACCCCGAAGCGCAGCCAGTGCCTGGCCCCAAGGACAAGCTCCCCATGGACCAGCGGCACCTGCACTGAAAGCCCACAGGCGAACGAGCACATCGAACGGGTCAGTACGCGAGTTGTGGCCGCGTAGCGCCGGGGCGAGCACGCGCCGAGTCGGGATCAGGCGGGCGGGGCCGCCAGGTGCCGGTCCGTTATCCCTCCAGGGCAGGCCAGCCTGACCATGTCCCAGTCGGCGCGCCCGGCTCCGGCCCGGTAGGCGCTCTCGTAGAAGGCGAGCACGGTGGCGCGGGGGTCTGCTTCGGCGCGGGCATCGTCGTAACGGAGCACGGCCAGATGACTGCCGTTGCGCGCCACCCACCGGGCGGATCCTGGTGCCAGCGGCTCCTCCGCCAGCCCTGGGGGTTCAGGTGAGGTGTAGGAGTAAAAGGCGGGTTCGGGGAACGCGTCATCCCCGAACCAGAAGCCGAAGCTGATCACCTCACGGGAGTACGCCTCGCGGGTGACCGGGTCCGCATCGGCCGGCTGTTCGGCGTGCCGTCCGGAGAACCTACTGTAGGCGATGTCGAAGGTGTGCCAGAAGTGATGCACAGGGCTGGCTTTCCCCGAGAATTCAGCTGCGAATTCCTCCAGTATCAGCGCCACCTGGCTGAGGACTCGCCAATAGCGGTTGGCCTGCACGGGATCGTAGGCAGCGTGTTCGGTGTCCTCGGCGAACGGCCTGGAAGCGTCCGGCAGGTCGAACGGGACGGGGAGTGGGATGTCCACCCGAACACCCAGCGCGGCCAGAGCGTCCAGGGTCGCGCGGTGGAAGGACGCCACCGAGCGGCCGTAGAGCGGAAAGGACACCTCAGTGCCGTCCAGCGAAGCGGCCACCAGCTGGTGGCCGACAAAGTCCAAGTCGATGGTGAACGGATCACCGTCGGCTTGCCCCATCGGACGCGTGGTGATGCCACGCCCAGTGAGGTGGAAGGGCACATTCCACCAGTGGTTGCGCCGAACGCTGGCGGCAAGCCGAATCTTGCCGACGACCTGCGCGAACCGGTGCAGCGCCTCCTTGCAGTCCCGCCATTCGGCGAGCGGAATCGGCGGGAAGAGCTCCATAGTTGTCCTTCCTCGGAGGCTCCGGCTGAGCGCGGATACCGGCGGACCCCTCCATGATGGCCGACCCCGCTGCGCACGGCACGCCGCCAGGTACCACCGCTTACGGTGCGCTCAAGGGCGACTGGCCCAGCTGTCGCGCAAGCCCGCCAACCGGGGCGCAGACTGTGGTCCGGGTGCCGCCCCTGGACCTGGCGCCGGAGTTGGTGCAGTTTGGCCGCAGCTTCCCCTGGCATCGCGCAGACGCGTGTCATGCGATGCGGGCTGCGCCTGTTCAATCGGCCCCGCGAACCAGAAGTGCGGTGATGTCGTTTTCGCCTGCGGTGCGGCGGCTGAGGTCGTTGTCCGCTGCCGGCGCGTTTTCCAGATCGCGGCCGGAAAGCTGGCAGACGGATCAGAAGGGGAGCGAGCCGTACTGTTCGGTCGTCGATGGCCAGCCCGCGGCAGCACAACGGAGACGGTGAGCGTGACCGGCCATGGGACCGTTGCCGGCGTTTCCGCGGCACAGATCCCGCAGCCCACCGGCCCCGGCAAAGCATTGGCTGTTCGTGATCGGTGACATCCTCGGTACCGGGATCTATGCCACCACCGGTCAGGTCGCTGGCAAGGTCGGCGGGGCACTGTGGCTGCCGTTCGTCATCGGGTTCGCCGTGGCCATCCTGACCGCAGCCTCGTACGTCGAGCTCGTCGGTAAGTACCCGCAGGCGGCCGGCGCCGCGCTCTACACGCAGAAGGCGTTCCAGGTCCCGTTCCTCACCTTCATCATCGCCTTCATGGTCATGTGCTCGGGCCTGTCCTCGGCGAGCGCGGCGGCCCGCGCCTTCAGCGGCGATTACCTCGCCGAGTTCACTGACGTCCTGCCGTCCACCCTCGTCGCGATCCTGTTCATCCTCGCCCTGGCGGCCCTGAACCTGCGGGGCGTGTCGGAGTCCGTGAAGACCAACGTGGTCCTCACCCTGGTCGAGCTGACCGGCCTGCTCATCATTCTCACGATCGGCGCCTGGGCGGTCCTGACCGGTGACGGCGAACCGGGCCGGCTCGGCGAGTTCCAGGCGCAGGGCACCGGTTCCGCGCTGATCACCAGCGTGCTGGGCGCGACAGCCCTTGGCTTCTTCGCCTTCGTGGGCTTCGAGGACTCCGTCAACATGGCGGAGGAGACCAAGGATCCGGCGCGTACGTTCCCGCGCGCCATCTTCATCGGTGTCGCCGTCACTGGAACCATCTACGTCCTGGTCGCCCTGGTCTCCTCGCTGCTCGTCGACTACCGCGTGCTGGAGGACTCCAGCGGCCCGCTGCTGGAGGTCGTCAAGGCCGGCGGGATCGACTTCCCGCCCAAGCTGTTCGCGCTGATCGCCCTGTTCGCCGTCACGAACTCGGCCCTGATCAACATCATGATGGCGTCCGCCTGTGCTACGGCATGGCCAACGAACGCATCCTGCCCCGCGGCATGGGCCGTGTCCTCCCCCGGCGCCGCACCCCGGTCGTCGGCATCGTCTTCGTCTCGCTCCTGGCTATCGGCCTGGTTTCCACCGGAGAGATCGCCGGCCTCGGCGACACCACGGCCTTCCTGCTGCTGTGCGTCTTCACCGTCGTCAACATCACCGTCCTCGTCCTGCGCCGCGACCGCGTCGAGCACAAGCACTTCCGCACGCCGACCGCCCTGCCCGTGCTCGGCGCGATCACCGCCCTGATCCTGGCCAGCCCGCTGTCCGACCGGCCCGCGGACGTCTACATCCGGGCGGGCGTGCTGCTGGCCATCGGAATCGGGCTGTGGGCGCTCAACAAGATGGTGATGAAGGTGCGCGGTGAGGCGTGAGCCGCGCCGTCGTCCCGGTGAGGCGGAACATCCCAAGTGGTCTAGCAGGCCATGCGGCTTGCCAGCCCGCGAAGGGCCGGGTCCGGTTCGGTCACGGTGTCACTGGCATCGCGTTGGCCTCGACCGGCGTCCGGCTCCTCTTTCCTCTGTCCCGGAGCGCGCCCACAGCAAGGCCGGTGGTAGCCCGCACAGCGCACGGCCACCGACGATGACAGGAGGTGCCCCTCAGCGCGAGTTGGCGTGCCGTCCAGGGGGCCAGGCGATGTTCCACAGCCTCCGCGGTATGAGCATCCCGTCTCGTGTCCGGCATCCGGGTGACTGCGGCCGTCCTCCCCGCACAGCCATCGGGCCTCGGGATAGGGATGCATCTGCGCCCTTCGGCGTCCTGCCTGACGCGGCACTTCGCTCCGGGCCGGCTCTGCCCATGGGCAGAGCCGATGGACACGACGGCGTCGTACGTTCCGTCAGACCGGAAGGCAGCAGCTGTGAAGATCAACATTGTGGGCCCCGGCAAAATGGGCCGCGCCATCGCCACCCGTGCCCTTGCCGGCGGCCATGGCGTGTGCCTGGTCCACCCCGACTCCGACCCTGCCCGGGCAGTGGCCGAGGAGCTCAAGCAGCGGTTTCCGGACGGCGAGTGCGACTGGGCCGCTTCGCCGGAGGCGGCCGATGTCACCGTGCTCGCACTGTGGTACGAGGGGGCATTGGAAGTTGCGAGATCTTCCGGGGCCTCACTGGCCGGGCAGGTCCTGGTCGATATCTGCAATCCCATCGACGTCTCGACCATGGATGGGCGGGTGACACCCCCGGACAGCTCGGCTGCCGAGGAGATCCAGCAGATCGTCGGCACGGACGTGAAGGTCGTCAAAGCGTTCAACACCACCTTTGCCGACCTGCTGACGACAGGCGAGGGCCATGACTTCCCGCTCGACGTACTGATCGCCGGGGACGACTCCGCCGCCAAGGACAAGATCGCTGAGCTTGTCCGCTCCGGCTCGATGCGCCCGTTCGACGTAGGCCCCCTGCGCAGAGCCCGGGAGCTGGAGGCGATGGGATTCCTGCACATCGCCATCCAGCAACCCCTCGAGCTGAACTGGCACAGCTCGATCAAGATCTTTCCCTGACAGATGTCTGATGCGCGGACCGGCGGGTCGGCCTTCCTCTGTGGCAGGCAAGCCCGCCTGTGCTACCAGCCAGCATGGGGCGAGTCGTGAAACAGCAGCCCCAACAGGTGTCGGCGTACACCTGACCTTTCAGGTGTACGCCGACAGCGGGATCGCGCTGGGCGAGACGCCTTGTAGCTCACGCTCACCGGTAGCAACCAGCGCTCGCTACGCAGGCCGCAGGGATCAGGGTGAGCACCACGACGCTGGAGGCAGGCTCTTCTGCCGTGTGAGCGCGCCACCCTTCATCTCGGTAAAGCGGAGGCTGTGGGAGGTGCTTGCCGATACCGGCAGCGCCGCCGGGCAGGGGCAGCTTGGGGGCTCAGATCGCTGACCGGAATGGGGCTGGCGACAGTTCACCCAGGACATCACGCTCGGCCGTCTGTCCGAACCGCAGGATGTGGCAGCTGTCGTCTCGTTCCTGTCCGGTCCCGACTCCGACTCCGACTACATCACAGGACAGTCGATCCTGGTCCAATACCGTTAGTTTAAGGTGCTCTTGATGTCACTGTGATGGTTCATCAGGCACGGGGAGAGTGTGGTGCCGGGGGCTCGCGATGTCGTGAGTGTGGGGTTGTTGGCGCGGGTGTATCCGGCGGCGGAGGTCGATCGGGCGATCGCGGCATGCGGGCGGTCCGAGCAGCGGTCCAGGCTGTTGCCGGCCCGACTGGTGCTGTACTTCGTGCTCGGGCTGGCACTGTTCTCCCCGGACCCGTATTTGGAAGTCATGCGCAAGATGACCTTCGGGCTTCGCCAGGTCGGCCTGATGGGGGCGTGGCGGGAGCCGGCCAAGTCGTCAATCTTCCTGGCGCGTCGGCGCCTGAGCTGGGAGCCGTTTCGGGAGTTGTTCGCCCGCTCGGTGGTGCCGCTGGCCGAGCCGTCGGACACGTGGGCGTTCTGGCGCGGGCTGCGTCTGATGGCGGTGGACGGCACCTGCGTCGACATTGCCGATACCCCGGCCAACGACGAAACGTTCGGCCGGCACGGCGGACGTCCCAAGCCCGGGAAACGACCCTACAAGCGGGCCGCGTTCCCCCAGGCCCGGATCGTGGGACTGGTGGAATGCGGCACCCATATCATCGTGGACGCGGCGATCACCGAGTACAGCACGCACGAGACCACCGCGGCCAAGGACCTGGCCCGCTCGATGGGTCCGGAGATGCTGGTCCTGGCCGACCGGGGCTATCCGGGAGTCGACTTGTGGCGGGTCTGGTCGGCCTCGGGCGCCCAGTCCGCAGCCCTCTACACCGAACGCTGGGAAATCGAGACGACGTTCAAGGAACTGAAGGCACAGCAGATCGGAGCCGGAGAGGTCCTGGCCAGCAAGACACCCGACGGCGTGCACCAGCAGCTCTGGGGCCACCTGCTCGTGCACTACGCACTGCGCGTCCACATGCTCGAGGCCGCCCGGGCCAACAGTAAAAACCTCGACCCCGACCGCCTGTCGTTCATGACCTGCCTGCGCGTCGCCCGCCGCATCACGATGATGCCGCCGGCGGCATTTCCCCCCTCGGCCTGACCATGCCCTGGCTCTCGCCCTGGACGAACTCCTGGCCAACCTCACACCGCCGAGACGCCCCCGGTCCAACCCGCGAAGGGTCAAACGCATCATCTCGCGCTACCGAATCAAGAAACCCGAGGACCGCAGCACCCGAGCCCCATCCCGAGCCCCTCAACTCATCCCACCACCCAGTTAAACTACTGACTTCGGCTTGTCAGGGTGCGGCTGTCTCGAGGGTCAGGCCGGTGCCGGCTATGAAGCCGTCGAGGGTATGGGGACGGTATTGCAGGCGTTTGAGGCGGTTGCGGACGAGGGCTTCGAGCTGGTCAAGGGCCATGACGGCAAGGTTGGCCAGGCTGCGTTTGACGTGGGCCCACACGCCTTCGACGGGGTTCAGGTCGGGTGAGTAGGCGGGCAGCAGGAACACGGTCAGCCACTCACGCTCGGCGACGAGTTCTCGCATCCTGCGGGAGACGTGGGTGTTCAGGCGATCCCAGACCAGCACGATCGGTGCCCGGACGAGCTGGTGGACTCCGTCGACCAGCGCGATGAAGTCCCGCTCGCCCATGCTGCGACGTGCGCCTTTGCCGGCGGGGTGGGTGCGCAGGCGGTGGCACAGCCGGGTCCGGGAGCCTGGCCGCATCGCGATCAGGCCGGCCACCGACAGCCGTCCCGAACGCCGGCCGCTGACGGTCACGACCGGGGTGATCCCGCGTCGGCCCCAGGTCCGTCCACGGGGCGGCCTGCGGGTGAACCCGGCTTCGTCCTCGAAGCAGACGTAGCCCCCGCAGGCCGCCCGGGCCCTTTTACCTCCGCCCAGGTCACCTCCCGCCACACGCTCACGGCCCTCTCGTCGCGCTCGGCGACCCGCCGGGCGGGGACCTGCGGGCTGAAACCGAGCCGGTGCATCAACCGGGTGGCGCCCGAGACGCTGTACGAAACGTGGAACTTCCGGCCGATCAGCGTGGCCACCCTCGACGCGGTCCACACCTGGTCCTCCACCCAGCCATGCGCAGCCGGACCCTGCTCCAGGTATGCGGCCAGCTTCTCCAGGCACCGCGGGGACAGGCGGCACCTTGAGCCGCTCGGACCGCGGGAGGCCAGAGCCGGAACACCGCCGTCCCGCCACAACTGATGCCACTGGTAAGCCGACTTCACGCTCACCCGTAGCCGCCGTGCGACCTCCGACGGATTGATCTCCTGCTCGAACAGTTCAGCCGCCTGCATCCGTACCGACTCCCGACGCCGACGTCCCGTAGGAGTCAGCCCGCCCCCATCCGCATATCTCACACACCACGGATACAGCCACCCACCCACGTTCAACAGGGACTTCGCAACGATTCACCCTAAAGAGCTGAAGTCAGTAACGGTATTGGATCCTGGTCGATGGTGGCATGGTCTTCAACTGACCAGACCGCTACCAGCAGCGCCTGCTCCAGTTCTGCTGGGGCCAGGCGCCTGTCGACGGGCACCCCGTGGTCCTCGATCGGCAGTAACCTGTCGGGCTCGCCGGCTGCCAAAGCTGCATGAGACGGCTGCCCGAAACAGTATGGATCTTGCTGCATCGTGGCTCACCGGGCGGTCCGATGGGGAGGACGCTCGCGCCCGTTCCCCCGTAGTGGTTGGTGCCTCTGCTGCGAAGGGGGCAGCCCTGGGTAGTGCTCCCCGAGCTCCTCGGGACAGTCCCGCTGGGCCCCGCCATCGCCGGAGCGTTCGCGTACTGCCGCTCGATGCGCACATGGAGCGTGGCGATCGAGTGATGCGAACGGATCCAGGCGGACGCGAAGATCACGGCGTGCCACGCTGAGTTGTAACCCGGTTCTGGGTTTCCAGCCGCATGACTCCACGATCGCCGCAAACCGGCAAGGTGCAACCCGAGCCGAGTTCTCGTCCAGGAGCCTTCGTGTCCACAACCGCAAGGGATGCCGCCACTTCAGTCGTGGGGAGGGGGCGACACACGGCTGCGGCGCGCCATCGACCCAAGACTGCTCAGCCTTTCGTGATCAGCGACATTCTCGGCTCCGCCTGGGGCCGGACACAGTGACGCCGCTTGGATCGCCTGCCTTCCTGCTCGACGTGACCGCCATCGCCATCGCCATCGCCGACATCGTCAACGCTCGCGCCGCGTCCCGGGCGCCGATGACCGCCGCTCCCCCGCTCGGCAGCACCTGTCCTGCAGTCCTTCCGTGGCGGGCGATGGGACCGGTGCACATCAGCGGTGAAGTGATCAACCCGAGTGTCATCTCCTTACCCTCGGCGAGTCCGCACTCCTTGTCGGCGCGCGCAGCGTGCGCGGGCAAGCGCACCAGCACCTCTCGAATCGCGGAGTGGTCGAACCTTCTGGTGGCGGCGTAGCTTTCCGAGACGCCCTGCCTAGCCAGTCCAGGTGCATCCCTTGTCGGGCGGACATAGCCTGGATTGCGGGGTGCAGTGTGCTGCGGGCGGGGATTTCCATCGCAGTCGCGGGCCGCGTCGAGAAGCCCGTGTCGCCAGGAAACGAGGCATGGCATGAAGGCTGCGCGTTACTACGGCAAAGAGGACCTCCGGATCGATGACGTCCCGGAGCCCCAGGTGCGGCCCGGAGCGGTGAAGATCGCACCGGCCTGGACCGGGATCTGCGGTTCCGACCTGCACGTCTACTTCGAGGGGCCGATGAACCCGATGCCGACGGCTGGCAACCCCCACCCGCTGTCCGGTGAGGAGCCCCCGCTGGTGTTCGGGCATGAGTTCTCCGGGGTGGTCAAGGAGGTAGGCGAGGGTGTGGAGGGCCTCTCGCCCGGCGACTCCGTCGTCGTGGAGCCGCTGATCGTCTGCGGTGAGTGCTTCGCCTGCCGGGACGGCCGGTACAACCTCTGCGAGAAGATGGGCTTCATCGGGCTCTCCGGCCGCGGCGGCGGGCTGTCCGAGCGCATCGTCGTGGAGGAGCGGTTCGTGCACCCCGTCGGTGACATGCCGCTGGACCAGGCGGCCCTCATCGAACCGCTGGCGGTGGCGGCCCACGGGGTCCGGCTCTCCGGCGCCGGGGACGGCGACGTGGCCCTCGTCGGGGGTGCCGGTCCGATCGGCCTGTTCACCTCCGCCGTCCTCAAGGCGCTGGGCGCGACAGTGATCGTCAGCGAGATGAGCCAGAAGCGCAAGGAGAAGGCGAAGGACTCCGGTGTGGCCGACCACGTCCTCGACCCTGCTCAGGACGATGTCGTCGCCAGGACGATGGAGATCACCGGAGGCAGGGGCGCCGACGTCGGCTTCGAGTGCGCGGGCGTCCAGCCGGTCTTCGACGCCCTGCTACATGCCCTCAAGACGGGCGGCATGCTCCAGGTCATCGCCCTCTTCTCGAAACACCCCACCCTGGACACCGGACCGCTGCTGTTCAAGGAGATCAAGATCCAGGGCAGCATGGGGTACGCGCACGACCACCCGAACGTGATCCGCCTGGTCCGCGAGGGCAAAATCGACCTCACCCCCTTCATCACCCGCAGGATCGCAGTCGAGGACATCGTGCCGGAGGGGCTGCGCAGGCTCATGGAGCACAAGGACGAGGAGGTCAAGATTCTCGTGCACCTGTAGTCAAGGCGAGCAGGGCTTAATCATCTTGCAAACGCCTTCCATGCCAGTGCCGTAGAAGATCGGCACTGTGTCGGTCCGGGGAGCTGCGATGGGCGAAACACAGCACGGGCCCGCGGCCGCGCCCTGTCTGCCGATCGCCGAGCACGGTCTGATCGGCGACCTGCGCAGCGTGGCCCTGGTAGGGACCGACGGCACGATCGACTGGTACTGCTGCCCCTCCTTCGACGCCCCGAGCGTCTTCGCCGCGGTCCTGGACGCAGACAAGGGCGGCCGCTTCGAGCTGGCGGCAAGTGTGCCGGCGCGCACCGAGCAGTTCTACTTCCCCGACACCAACGTGCTGATCACCCGGTTCTTCAGCGAGGACGGTGTCGGCGAGGTACAGGACTTCATGCCGGTTGACAGCGACTCGGTGGAGATCGAACGCCACCGGCTGATCCGGCGGGTGGTGTGCGTGCGCGGCTCCATCCCGTTCCGTACTTGCATGGCGCCGCGGTTCGGCTACGGCGCCGAGCCACACACCGTGCGCATGGCCGGCGACGTCGCAGTGTTCGAGTCCGCCAAGCTCTCGCTGGGGCTGACCTCGACCGTCCCGCTGAAGATCGACGGCCTGGACGCGCGCGCCGACTTCAAGCTGGCCGAGGGCGAGTCGGTGGTACTCGCGCTGGACCAGGTGGGCGGCACGGTGGCACCACGCGGGTGCGCGCGGACGGAGGCCGAGGAGCAGTTCACCACCACAGTGGCCTACTGGCGCAAGTGGCTGTCCGCCTCCAAGTACCGAGGCCGCTGGCGGGAGATGGTGCACCGCTCGGCCCTCACCCTGAAGCTGCTCACCTACGCGCCGACCGGTGCGATCGTGGCCGCCCCGACGACGAGTCTGCCCGAGCAGCTCGGTGGCGAGCGGAACTGGGACTACCGGTACGTGTGGGTACGCGACGCCGCCTTCTGCGTGTACGCGTTGCTACGACTGGGCTTCACCGGCGAGGCCGAGGCATTCATGAACTTCGTGTCCCAGCACATCACCCCGGGCGGCGGCAAGCCGTCGGGCCCGCTGCAGATCATGTACGGCATCGACGGCCGCACCGACCTGCCCGAACATGAGCTCACCCATCTGGAGGGGCATCAGGGTTCCGCGCCGGTACGGGTCGGCAACGGCGCGGCTGAGCAGCTCCAACTCGACATCTATGGCGCGCTGATCGACTCGGTCTACCTCTACGACAAGTGGGCCGAGCCGATCCCCAGCGGCCAGTGGGACGACCTGTGCGCGCTGGTGGACTGGGTGTGCGAAAACTGGGACCAGCCCGACGAGGGCATCTGGGAGACCCGCGGCGGCCGCAAGAACTTCCTCTACTCACGCCTGATGTGCTGGGTGGCCATCGAGCGGGCCATCCGCATGGCCAACCGGCGCGGCCTGCCCGCCGATCTGCCCCGCTGGCGGGAGAGCCGCGACACGATCTACCGGCGGATCATGAAACGCGGCTGGTCCGAGACCCGCCAGGCCTTCGTTCAGCACGAGGACGGCGACGTCCTCGACGCGGCCGTCCTGATGATGCCGCTGACGAAGTTCATCGCCCCGACCGACCCCAAGTGGCTGTCCACCCTGGACGCGCTCACCCACGACCTGGTGTCCGACTCGCTCGTCTACCGCTACGACCCGCAGGCGAGCCCCGACGGACTGCGGGGCGACGAGGGCACGTTCTCCATCTGCTCGTTCTGGTACGTCGAGGCCATGGTGCGCGCCGGGCGGATCGACGAGGCGCGGCTGGCCTTCGAGAAGATGCTCACCTACGCCAACCATCTGGGACTGTACGCCGAGGAGATCAGCCACACCGGTGAGCAACAAGGCAACTTCCCACAGGCGTTCACCCATTTCGCCCTGATCAGCGCCGCGTTCAACCTGGACCGTGCGCTCGGTTGAGGAACCGGGTACTCAAGGTCGTGGTATTCGTGGAGATCGGCCATCGCTGAGGCGAGCAGGCAAGAGTTCGGATCATGTCCGGGCCGGTGTGATGACCGCTGTGCTCGGAGGGCGCCCCTGGGGCTGCTGCCGCGGCACTCGCACACATCGGCATCTTATGCAATGAGCCTCGACAACCTCGGACCGTACGGCTGGCTGCTGAAGGAGGCTGAACGGCTCTTCGGCGCTGAGGCATGGGCTACCCGAACCAGCCACATCCTCCGTACCGACACCCCGCAGCCCACCTCATCTTTGGAGTGACAACAAGCCGCCTGTGTGACAAGTAGCGTGCTTCGGCTCACAACTCCAAGCACGGGTTCGGCCGACCTCCGGGGCTTAGCTTGGCGTTTATGGTCTGCCGTCGAACACGGCCTCGAACTTGCTGATGGGTTTGCCTGAGTTCCGGACGTAAGAGCGGCCTTCGCCTGATCCTGTGCTCCGTCACAGAGGCATGGGATCAACACGAAGGCCGTAGATATGAGTGTGCTGCAACACGGCGTCCCGCGGGATGCGTTTGCCGAACTGTCATGCTTCCGGACGGAGCTCTATGCCTGTCTGACCGGGCGGCGCGATGCGCTGTTCGAGCTGAGTGATGCCCTGCTGTGCGCGGATGGTCCGGTGAGGACGTTGGTCGAGCTGTCGTTGGAGCCTGAGCACCGGCGTGGGCATGGCGCCTTGTACGGCGGCCTGAACTGCGGGGATCTGGATGTGGCACGCCTGCGCAGGACGCTGGCAGGGCTGCCGCTTCCCCGCACGGCGTCGGGGCGGCTGGTCCTGGCGGTCGATGTGAGCAACTGGTTGCGGCCGGACGCGAATACCAGCCCGGACCGGATGTTCTGCCACACATACGGGCGAGGCAGAGGCTCGGCCCAGATGATCCCCGGTTGGCCCTACTCCTTCGTTGCCGCTGTGGAGCCGGGCCGGACCTCGTGGACGGCCGTGTTGGACGTGCTCCGGCTGCGGCCCTGGGACGACGCGATCGCCGTCACCGCCGGCCAGGTCCGAGAGGTGTTCCAGCGGTTGTATGTGGCAGGCCAGTGGCAGATCGGCGACCCGCCCGTCCTCGTCGTCTTTGATGCCGGCTACGACGTGACCCGCCTGGCCTTCCTGCTCGCGGACCTGCCCGTGGAGTTACTGGGCCGGATGCGTTCGGACCGAGTCCTGTACTTTCCGCCTACGCCCCAGCCGGCGGGCAAGCGCGGGCGTAAACCCAAGCACGGGGCAGAGTTCACCTTCGAGTACCCGGCCACCCTGCCGGTCCCGTCCATCACCACGGTGACCGACACCACTCACTACGGGCAGGCCGTCGCCACGGCGTGGGACCGCCTGCATCCACTGCTGACCCGGCGCTCGGCCTGGGCCGACCATCCCGGAGAGTTGCCGATCATCGAAGGCACCGTCATCCGTCTGCGGGTCGACCACCTTCGCGGCGACCGCCACCCCCGGCCGATCTGGCTGTGGTGGTCGGCCACCGATGCCACCGCCGGGACGTGGACCGGCTCTGGCAGGCGTTCCTGCGCAGATTCGACCTGGAACACACCTTCAGGATGTTCAAGCAGACGCTGGGCTGGACGGCTCCCAAACTCCGCGAGCCGGCCGCCGCTGACCGTTGGACCTGGCTGGTCATCGCCGCCCACACCCAACTCCGCCTGGCCCGGCCCCTTGCCGAGGACCTTCGCAGACCCTGGGAGCGGCCCGCACGCCAAGGACGTCTCACCCCTGCACGGGTCCGCCGAGGATTTCGCCGCCTCCACGGCAAGGCCCCTCAACCGGCCGGTGCACCGAAACCCAGCACCGCAGGCCCAGGCCGACCAATCGGCACGAAGAACAAGCACCGTGCACGCGAACGCACCGTCGGGAAACAGGGCCAACCGGACCTCACGACAACCATCACAAGCAGCAGAGCTGGATAAACGTCAAGCTTAGGGCTCGCAGAGAATCAACGTGTTGCTTCCGGTGATGTGGCTCGTTGACGTGGTATGGGCATACCGCAAGAGGTTCGAGATCAACTGACTGCCAAGTTCGGGGTGTTGTTCCCACACCTGGACGAGCGGCAGCAGCGTCTGCTGATGGGAGGAGAGGCCCGCGTCCTGGGGCACGGCGGGATCCGGGCCGTCGCGCGGGCCGCCGGGGCCAGCGAGGCGACGGTCCGCAAGGGGGCGGATGAGCTGGAGGCGGGCGAGGCGCCTTTGGGGCGGGTCCGCCGGCCCGGAGGCGGCCGGAAGAAGGCCGCCGACCTGGATGCGGGACTGCGGCCCGCGCTGCTCGCCCTGGTCGAGCCGGACATGCGCGGAGACCCGATGTCGCCGCTGCGCTGGACGACTAAGTCGACCCGGAACCTGGCCGGCGAGCTGACCCGCCAGGGACACAAGGTCAGTGCCGACACGGTCGGTGACCTGCTGCGGGAGGAGGGTTTCAGTCTGCAGGCCAACTCCAAGACCATCGAAGGCAAGCAGCACCCGGACCGGGACGCCCAGTTCCGCTACATCAACGAGCAGGCCAAGGACCACATCGGCGCCGGGGACCCGGTGGTCAGCGTGGACAGCAAGAAGAAGGAACTGGTCGGCCAGTACAAGAACGCGGGGCGTGAATGGCAGCCCACGGGTGAGCCGGTGCAGGTCAAGACGCATGACTTCCTGGACCGGGAGGGGCCCGGCAAGGCGATCCCGTACGGCATCTACGACATTGCCGCGAACGCCGGCTGGGTCAGTGTCGGCACCGACCACGACACCGCCGCTTTCGCGGTCGCCTCGATCCGCCGCTGGTGGCACGGGGCCGGACAGGGCGACTACCCCCGCGCCCGTCGGCTGCTGATCACCGCCGACGCCGGGGGCTCCAACGGCTACCGCACCCGGGCATGGAAGACCGAACTCGCCGCTCTAGCCGCCGAGACTGGCCTTGAGATCACGGTGAGTCACCTACCGCCGGGCACATCGAAATGGAACCGGATTGAGCACCGGCTGTTCTCCCACATCTCCATGAACTGGCGCGGCAGGCCCCTGACCAGCCATGAAGTCATCGTGCAGTCCATCGCGGCGACCACCACCCGCACCGGACTGAAGGTCCGCGCCGAACTCGACACCGGCGCCTACCCCACCGGCGTGAAAGTCGACGACGCCCAGGTCGACGCGCTGACGATGACCCGCCACCGCTTCCACGGCGACTGGAACTACACCCTCGTGCGCCACGAGGCGCCACTTGATACCGGGTAGGGGTGAAAGACCCCTACCGCCGGCCTGTCGCAGCAGGCTGGTGAAGCTGAGGGCAGCCGATGCGTGGAGATGCACGCGGAGGTGGGAGCAGCCCTGACAACGACGGGACGCGTCGGTACTTCCAGACGGCGCGGGTCCGGCAAGCAAGACGAGACGCCGTACGAGAGGAACCAGTGTCTGACGCCCCGTAAGAGTTCCACCGGCTCCAATCTGGAAGATGCGGGCCGGGTGCAGCGCACGCCACCTCCGGGTGGCGACTCCGAAGCCGATTTGAAGGTGCCGGTGGGGAGGCCACGTTGAAAGCCTGCGGCGTAGGCGTGGCGATGCTGTCGGGGTAGAGCTGGGCGGCTCACTCGTCGACCGGTTGGTGGTGAACGTGGGAAGCGTCCTGGTGTCGCCCTTCCCGTCTGGCAGCCAGTCAGGTGGAGGGCAAGGCCCGTCGTCGGCTGACGACGCCAGGACGTGGCGGAGGCCCCGTAGTAGTCCGAGCGCGTTAATGGCGCGCACATGGCGAAGGGGGCCAGCAACTCAGCAGTCGAGGAACTGGAAGACCGGGAGGTCATCGGTGAATACCGACGAACTGGAGCACGCCACGTATGAGGCGGAGCGCCGGGTACGGGAGATCCAGGCCAAGCTGCACCGTTGGGCCCGTGATGATCCTCATCGCAGGTCGATGACCTCTTCAACCTCTGTGCCGATCCCGCGTTCTTGCTGGTCGCGTGGGATCGGGTGCGGGGTAACAAGGGTGCCAAGACCGCCGGGGTGGACGGCCGCACAGCGGCGTCCATCGCGGAGCAGACGGGCGTTGAGGAGTTCCTCGACGCACTACGAGGCTCGATCAAGGATCGTAGTTTCCGTCCGCTGCCGGTGCGGGAGCGGATGATCCCCAAGACAGGCGGCAAGCTGCGCCGCCTGGGGATCGCGACAATCGCCGACCGGGTGGTGCAGGCGTCCTTGAAGCTGGTGCTGGAGCCGATTTTCGAGGCGGATTTCCTCCCGTGCTCCTACGGGTTCCGTCCGAACCACCGGGCTCACGACGCGGTGGCCGAGGTCCGCCACTTCACGTCCCACGGGTATGAGTGGATCGTGGAAGGTGACATCAAAGCCTGCTTCGACGAGATTTCGCATCCCGACTTGCTCGACCGGGTGCGGCTTCGGATCGGGGACAAACGCGTTCTTGACCTGGTGAAGGCATTCCTCAAAGCGGGCATCCTCGGTGAGGATCGCGTGCTGCGAGAAACCAGCGCCGGAACCCCGCAGGGTTCGATCTTGTCGCCGTTGCTCAGCAACGTGGCCCTGTCGGTCCTGGACGAGTACGTAGCCCAGGGACCGGGAGGACCCGGAAGCAGCAAGCTGGGGCGGGAACAGCGTCGCCGTCAAGGTCTTCCCAACTACCGTATTTCCAGGTATGCGGACGACTGGTGCCTGATGGTCCACGGCACCGAAGGCGATGCCACAGCCCTGCGCGAGGAGATCACAGGGGTCTTGTCCACGATGGGCCTGCGCCTATCCCCGGAGAAGACCCTGATCACCCACATCGATGAGGGACTGGACTTCCTCGGGTGGCACATCCAGCGCCACCGCAAACGAGGAACCAGCCGGTACTACGTCTACACCTACCCCTCACGCAAGGCCCTCGCGGCTGTGATGGCCAAGGTCAAAACGGCGTGCCGGAAGATGGCCACGAACCAACCGCTCGACACCCTGCTCATCCAGCTCAACCGGATGCTGCCGGGCTGGTGCGCCTACTTCCGACCCGGCGTGTCCAGCGCGACATTCCAATACCTGAGCTCGTACACATGGAGCCAGGTCATGAAATGGCTGCGCCGCAAGCACCGCCGGATCACCTGGAAGGACCTCCGCCGCCGCTATTGCGAGGGAGGTTGGCGGCCAGTTGGAGAGGAACGGACGCTGTTCGACCCCGGAAAGGTGCGCACAACGCGCTACCGCTACCGGGGCGCGGCCATCCCTTCCCCCTGGCCGACCACGGCATGAGGACGATCATCGACAGCAAAGCGGGACTTGTGGAGCGCCCGGTGCCATGAGAGTGGCACGCCGGGTGCGGGAAGCGGCCCGAAGAAACGGCTCGATCGAAAGACGAGACCGCGCTTCGGGCCGACTTCACCACGCACACCATGCCCAGCGCGCGCCCACAGCCACCAGCACTCCACACGGCGCGGAACCACGGCTGTGGGACGCCCGGCAGCACACCCGCCTCACCGACCCGGAACTCACCGGCATCGCCCGCTCACAACTGAACACCCTCATCAGCGAGTTGGCGGCCCTCCAGGGTGCCCGGCGAGAGGAACAGCGCCGCCACCGACGCGGTCGCGAACGACAGCGAGCCCCCGGCGCCGGCCCCCGGCAGGCGTTCACCGACCCCGACCGGGTCCTGGCCACGATCCTCTACCAGCGCGGGTGCTTCACCCACGCCCTCCTCGGCGAACTCTTCGGAACCAGCTCGCAGACCATCACCCGCACGATCCAGGACACCCAGCCCCTCCTGGACCAGCACGGCTGCAACGTCCCCCGCTCCACCGCACGATTCACCACCCCCACCGACGTGGCCGCCTACCTCGACGCCTACGGCACCGAGCCCCAAGACAACATCAAACACGCATGTTGATTTTCTGCGAGCCCTTACGACTTGGTACGCGATACCCAGGGCTCTCCGAGGGATTCGATGGGCCCTGGCGATCCTGCGAGACTGCCGACATGACTCGCACGATCGTGGTCAGTGACTACGACCCCTGATGGCCCGAGCGGTTCGAGGATCTGCGGCAGCGACTGACACCTCACGTCGCGGATCTTGCTGTGTCCATCGAGCATGTCGGCAGTACGGCTGTGCCGGAGTGCGCCGCGAAGCCGATCATCGACCTCGACATCGTGGTGTCCGAGGAGGCCGTCATGCCCGAGTTGATTTCCCGACTCACCGCGCGGGGTTATCGGTCACGAAGGCGATCTGGGGATTTTGGGCCGGCAGGCTTTCCAAGCCCTTCCTGCGGCTCCCGAACATCATCTGTACGGCGTGGTCGCGGCTCAAAGCCCTACCTTGATCATGTCCTACTCCGTGACTACCTGCGTCAGCGACCCGATGCAGTCCGGCGCTACAGCGCGTTGAAGATGTCCCTGGCTCAGCGGTTTTCTGCAGACAGCGAGGGCAGGGCGGCCTACTCGGCAGCGAAGAGCGCTTTGGTCGAGGAACTGGTCGCCCACTCCTACGCCGCTCGGGCCGCCAGCGAATCGTGACGTGAGGTGGACCGCACGGGTTGTTGATGTTGTGACGCAATATCGAGCTCGTGCGGCCTTGTCCCAATCCTGCCTTCTGCGGCCTTGATCGTGCACATCTCGGCCTTTTGATCGCGGAGTTGACCGATCCCTGGCTGGCACGGTGCGAGTCAAAGCTGCGCAAGCGGCGTGGCGGAGAGCGCAAACGGGCCGCCGGAACCGAGCCGAACCACACGCTGGTCTTCACCGATCGGATCACGGTCACCCTGGTCCACCTGCGTCTGCAGCTGCCGCACACGGCACTGGCCGAGCTGTACGACGTGACCCGCCCCACCGTCACCCTCGCCATCCACGAGATCCGCCCGCCGCTCGCCGCCCGGGGCTTCGCCGTTCCCGACCGGCCTGGCATCCGGCTGCGCACCCTGGCCGACGTCTTCGCATACGCCCAGGCCGAAGACGTCGAACTGCGCATCGACGGCACTGAGACCCAGGTCCGCCGTCCCCAAGCCGGCCGAGCCGGCCGCAAGGCGTTCGTCTCCGGCAAGAAGAAGCAGAACACCGCCAAGACCACCACCCCCGCATCCGCCACCGCAGATCCGCCCGAGCACTCCGGCCCGCAACCTGCGCGAACACCGACTCCAACTCATCTGCCCGGTCGGCAACTTCAGTCATCCACTCCAGACCAGGACAACGACGACCGCCAGCTCGGACACGAACCGCAGCTGGAGTACTGGGTCCGTCCTGCCGTCCCTCGCGGGTGGGAGTGTCAAGAACCGTGGAAGCTGAGAGCGGCCCAGTCCGCAGGATGCGTCGCGGAGCGTGCATGGGGATCACGAAGTCTCAGGCTGCGCACTAGCTCTTCGAGGTCTTCGTCGTCTCTTGACGGCGTCAGGGCGGGTGTCAGGTCCCGTATCTTTTCTGCGTTGGTGGTATCCCTCATCCAACGCTGTGCGAGGCGCAAGGCGAGGGCCGGCTCCCGTCCCTCGCTCCGCCACAGTTGATAGAAACGGGCCGTCAGAAGGCTCATCGTTTCACTGCGAACCGCCCATTGAGCTGCGATGACTCCGGCCACACCTGCCTGGATAAGGCCGGTCGGCAAGGAGACGACCTCATCAGGCAACGGGGTGCCAGGCTGGTCCGTGTCGCACGCCGCGAGTACGGTCAGCCGGGCTCCGCCCCCGGCGCCGGGGTGTCCCAGTCGCATGGACAGAATTGCACGCAGAGTGAGTTCGCGGTCGTCAGCCAGGACGAGCGCGCTGTCCAAAGGGCTGTCCGTATCGGAACGGCCGTGGCAGATGAAGTGGTGAACCTGGTTCCGAGAGAGGGCCGAGGCTACGGCTTCAGGCGTGGCCTTATCACCCCGTAGTACTTCGCTGTGAGCGAACCAACGGCGTGCCCAGGCGGCCTCCGTGCGCGTGTACGCAATAGCCGGCCTTGAACTCGGTTGGGGGTCGGCGGCCACGAGGACCCGATCGCCGTGAGTACCTGCCGCAGTCCGTTGCGTGAACTCAAGTGCCCGCGCATTGGGGACGTAGCGCACTGTCCGTTCGTCCAGTAGATAGTGTCGTGCGCCTGGTAAGTCAGGCAGTGGCCGCCAGGCGGCGTGCAGCGGGAGGAGCGTCAGTTTCCCGGATGGCACGATGATCAAGTCCTCGGCCTCGTCGAGGATTGGCAGGACTGGCGAGACGATGGTTAACCATGCCCAGCGGGTGACGGCATCGAGCGCGCCCTTCCACGCGCCCGCCTGCAGGACCAGGCTCCGCCGCGTTTTCATCACGACACCGACACGCCGCTCGACCGCGGCGGTCGTCAGGGAGGGCAGCTCAACAGCGGTAATCCGGCCGGTGTGATCCACGGTCACTGCGACTCCGGCCCGTTCAGCAGCCGCCAAATAGACCAGGATGGCGCCTTGCCGTACGGCCCGGCAAATTTCGGCGAAGTCTGGTGGGGTAAGGAACCGTTCGAAACCCTCGACCAACCGGATGTCCGCGATGGCACCGTCGACTGCTCCGCGGAGGCGCCGGAGCGCCACCGGCGAAGCACCGTCGCGCATGGCTCGGTTCAGGGCTGCCGTCGTGGCGCGGTAGCGGTCCACTAGCTCGGCATGGTCACTGTCGGCAAGCTGGTGGAGTCCGGTCCGATCGGCTTCGAGGACCTCCGACAGCAGCATGCTCCGGCCAGTCTCCAGGACCTCGACCGCCTCCTTCCACCGCCCGGTGCGCACGAGCGCGTATGCGGCCTCCGAGGGCATGCCTTGTGAATCGGCGAGCCATGTCTCCTTGTCCTCCCGGAGAAGCTGGGTACGGAACAACCCTCGACCGGCCTCCAGGCCGCCGCCGTATGCCTCACATGCCTCTTCCCAGCACTCACGCGCAACGGCCCACTGGCCCCATCTCCTTGCTGCGGCGAGCGCCCACTCTGGGGAGCTGTCCAACCCATGGCCGACGGCGTCCCGGTACGCGGAAACGGCTTCTTTGATCAGTTCATCGCCGCCAGCAACAACACTTCTGGCCTGCAGTGTCGAGCCGAGGTTGTAGGCGCGAGAGGCCCTTTCGGGAGCGTTCTGCGACGTCAGCGCGAGGGCTGTGCGGTAGTGCGCGACGGCAGCCGTCCCGAACTGGTCGTCACCGGTCTCGCGCCAGGCCGACGCAAGGGCGTTGCCCGCGTTGTTGTGGCCCGATGCGAGCTGCCAGTCACCGGCCCTGCGCGCGTTGAGGGTCTTCATCTGCAGATCGACGGCTCTCAGCAGGTCGCCCCTGCCGCCGAAGCTCTGGTAGCGCGTGAGCAGCGCGTTGCCCAGAAGGCTCAGACTTACGGGATCGGCCCTGGAGTCGTCGTCCCCGACCTCCTCTTTCAGGACCCGGATCGCTTCGTCCAATACGGCACCGTCCCGTGTGCGCAGGTACAGTCGCCGCAGCAGGCTCCCCAGGGTTCCACGAAAGGCATTGCCGGTCCTCGGCGCCATGATGTAGTCACGGCTCTCCCCCGCCCCGCGCAAAAGCTCAATGGCGCGGTGGAGGTCATCGAGGCTTCCGCTCGCGTCGTACCTCGTCGCCAGCAGTTCAGCCAGGATGTATGCGAATCGGTGGCCCAGCTGTGTGTCGCCGGCGGTGGTCGCAGACCACTCCGCGTGACTCACGGCTTCCGCCAGTACCGCCGCGTCACCGTGCACACGGAAGCGGGTTCCCAAAGTTGATGCCAGTCCGGCCCGGCACAGTGCGGCCAGTCTTTGGTCGTTTCCGGCGCAGGAGACGCTGCGCCGGGCGTGGTCCAAGGCATCGCTGAGCTGATTCTCGCCGCCTGCCCTCTGAAAGAGGTTGACCAGCGTGTTGCCGAGGCCGTATTCGAGCCATGCCTGCTCCGGTCCTCCCAGCGGTGTGATGCGAAGCCCTTCCATGAGGAGTTTGCGGGCCGCCAGCAGATCCGTGTCGCTCGACTCACCCACTCCGCACCAGTTGTGCGCTATGCCCGCTCGCGTGAGCAGGGCTACTCGAAACGGGAGGGGGCTGCCGGGAAAACACTCGCGGGACACCACCTCGTCGAATGCCTCCGCAAGGCGACGCCGGGCGGACGCATCACCGTTGACATAGTCCGCGAGCGCTCTGCGTGCCACGTCGAGAGTGGTGTGGAATCGGACCGGAGGCCGTGGGATCGGCGGCCATCCCAGCCAATTCTCGGCATCGTGCACCCGTTCCTTCTTCACACCGGCCTCCTGCTTGCCTCGTCCAGCAGTGGTCCCCGCTCCAGGTAAGCCGTCAGTCGCTTGCCAGTGTCGTATGCCTGTGACGGGTCGGCAGGGAGTTCCCATCCGAGGCGTTCGTACAGGTCCTTGCGATAGAGGTCGAAGCTTGCCTGAATCAGTCGGCCGTACTGCATGGCCTCGGCAACAGCCAACCGGTAGCCGATGGCCATTCCCAGCCAGGCGACAGGGAGCACCCACCACGTGAACGTCGCCCACATAGCGAAGAGCAGGCTCCACAGCCAGAGACGAGCGGCGTCGTCCAGCCGAGCGCGCGCAGCTGCGACATCAGCTTGGGCCCGCTCGGGCAACGACAGCCAAAGATGTGGCCAGCACACCGTTGCATCCATACCGTACCGGTGGTGGGGACGGGACTCCGCGGCCTTCAGCACATCGCCCAGCTTGGTCGGCATCCTGTCCCGCGGTGCAGGAGGAACGCATGCCCGAGAGGTGTTCAGCGCCGCGAACTCGGCATACTCGGCAGGCGTCAAGTGCGCCCGGCGCCGGGCCAGCTCCCGCCATCGTTCGGCCCTCCGGTCGACGGCCCTGCCCCGTAGTGCCAGGAGATGCGCCCGGACCGGGGACATCCACCGAGGCCAATACCCCTCCAGCAGACGAAGCACGGTCAAGGTCAGAGCTTCGCCGAGCCGCGTCGACGCGGCCACCAACAGCACGGCGAGGACCACCAGCAGTGCTTGGGCAGCAGCCGGCAGGCTGCTGCCCATGTTCCGGCTCCACGCGCGTCCCAGTGACTGCCAGCCGGACTCAGGCCCGGCCAGGCCGCCGTGTCCCCACACCCAGGCGATGATCCCTCCCATCCAGAACGCCAGCGCGGGGGAGGTCAGCAGCGAACCCCATCGGTCACCCAGCTTGCTCCCAAAACCCGTCAGCAGCGGGTTCAGCACAACACATCACCCCACGCGGATAAGAGGACCGTGCTCATCGGGGCACATTCCGGGTACGGGCTCGCCCACCTCGAAAGCGGGATACGTATACGCGCACGTCGGGCATCGGTACAGCATTTCAGTCGAGGGGACGCCGTCGCCCGCCAGCGGGACGAAGGCCACACCTCCCGACGCCTCGCGGTAGGTGTCCTCATCGAATGGCAGACGCGCCTTCAGCTCCGCACGGAGCAGCGCATCCGACGTGATCAGTACAAGGAGATCGTCAGCTACCCTCTCCCCGGCCTCAGCGCGCTGGAGTAGCGCGTCCACCCTCGCTGCCCGCGTCCCGCCGTCGGCGGACCACAGGTGACGTAACTCCCCGCGCATGACACGGGCCGCCGCCACAATGTCCTGCTCACGCATCGCTCCCCCAGTGACCTTCTTCAGTGGCATGCGGACGCACGGACCGATGGGCGCACCAGTCGACCTCCGGATCCGTCCCACAGCCTTCCACGAGCCACGGGTGGCCGAGGAGGATTTTGCAAACACGGAACGCCCAACCCCTCTCCGTCGGGAGCCAGATGCAACCCATGAGGGAGTTGCCGTGGAGGACCCGCCCTCGGCGCCGGTGGCGCTCAGCACAATGCGCGTGGCACCGGCCGGCGACGGATCTGGCGAGTACCCGCGGGAGTACGTGCGAGATGCCGATGCACAGCAACCTCACAATCTCAGGCGATCCGCGAACTCAGGAGTTCGCTGCACAGCTTTCAGCCATGCAGCGAGAATTCACAGCGCCAGGCCCTGGTCTGGTCACTCAAATGCGCCAGGTGCGGATGCGGTCGGCTGCCTGGTAGACGCTGGTCTTGCCGGCCTGGATGTCGCGTACCAGGTCGACCATCGCGCCGTACGGGGCATCGATGCCCTCGCCGGAGGAACTCCCTCACCTGTGTCGCACCACAGCGCACTGAATGAAGTCATCCAGCCCGCTGGAGGCTCACCCTTTCACAGGCCCACGAAGGAGGGATGCTTGGGCACTCACCGGCAAGATTCGCCGGACACGGCCTAGCCGCGCCGCAGGGCCGTAGCGGTGCTGCGGTAGGACAATCACGTGCAGGCCGCCAATCGGGTCAGTGCCTCGTCACAGGCCGCCAGGAGGGTAAACGAACCGCGTTTCGGGGCGAGTCGGAAGGGGTGGCTACCGGTAAGGGCTCCAGCGGCCGAAGCGGGCCATCAGCTTTCGTGCGGCGTCCTCGTTCAATCCGAACGCGGCAGCGGCCTGTTCGAGGGTCGCGTCCTTCCGGGCGTCGTGGGCGGCCCAGTACCCGACCTCCCCTTCGGTCACCTCCAGGCGGCGGGCTGCCCGCAAGGCGGCCAGGGGCGAGGTGTTCGCCAGCTTCTCAGTTTCTTCTTACAGCTGGGTCAGCAGAGAGGTGACCGTCTCCGGTAGGGGGATGGCCGACTGCTCGACCTCGGCGCTGTGCGTGTCCCAGTCCAGCGTGCACGTGCCGGCCGTGTCTCCGGCGGCCTCGGTCAGCTCCCGGTCGCCGATCTCGTCCCAGTCCAGCTGATGCTCGGGGCCGGTCCAGCAACAGGAACACACGGCGCGCAGTGCGGCTGCCCGGGGTCCGTGCAGGGTGCGGCCGTCGTAGATGCTCCATTGCGACAGCGTTTGTCCGCCGCCGCCGGAGTTGCTCCCGAAGAAGACCGGGGCCGGGACGGTGTCGTCGTCCAGGAGCACGCCGACCGCTCCCTGGGGAGAGGGGCCGAACTCTTCCGTCGTCCACGTCTCTCGCTCACCCGTACGCATAGCCGCTCCTCCAGTCGTTGCGCCCGTTCCCCCAGCACCCCCACAACGGCAGCGTCCTGCGCTGGGACCGACGATGCCGCAGCCGGGAGGGGCCGCACTACCAAGTTCATCAAAGAGGCGAAAAGGTGTGCCGCCGGGAGGAACCCCAGACCGGACACCAAGCTTCCAGAGGCCCGGGGCTCGCGCTGTCGATTGGGTCGGCGGCGTCCACGAGGGTCTGCCGCGCCAAGCTCTGGCCGACTCGTTCGCGACGCGGACGCTGGCCGAGTGCGCTGGGGTACACCGGAGGCGAAGAACGTGTGACGTGGGGCGCACTTGAGGAGCAGTGGGCATCAGCGCTAGATGCGACGCGCTACGACCCGGCCCTGACCGTTTTCGATCAAGTTTGCCGCGGCGACGGTGTCGCACCGTGCGGGTTGTGCTTGTACCAGCGGCGCCCCTGCTCGGTCTTGTACGTCCGCCGGGCCTCCGCCTCGGCTTCCCGTGTCCGGCCAAGCGGCCCCAGGGCGCTGCTGCGGTACTCCGGCAGGGCCTGCTCCACGGCTTGGAGCGCGACGACGGCGAGCGCGGTCGCCGCCAGGACCGGGTCCGCGTCCAGCGCGCCCGGCTCTATGAGCTCCAGGAACTCACGCCGCGCACGCTCGATGTCGGCCTCCAGCGATGCCAGGACGTGGGCAGCGACGGCGGCGACGTCGTCCAGGTCGGCCGACCAGGTCGCGGCGACCAGACCGGCCTCTACGATCGCCGCCTCGGTCCGGCGCCGGAAACCATACGCCTCGCACAGGCTCGCTGAAGCCGCAGTCCTCGCACGGCAGGGCCTGGCGCACCGCGTCGGCGGCCGCTGCGGCCTGGCGCTCGCGCTCCGCCCGCTCCTGGGCAGCCGCACAGGCTGCGCCCCGGCGGGCCTGCTCCGCGCGGGCCTGCTCACACCGCCACACGCAGTCCCCGCCTCGAGGCGGTGCTGCGGCCGCGCCAGGTCGGCGTTCCGTCGGGACGGATGAGTTCGCTGAGGGCTCCTGCGACGATGGCGAAGAACCGGCGGTCGATCTCCTCTTGGGCCTCGTCGGCCTTGAATTCGCGTTGTGCCAGAGGCTGCAGGCTCCAGGTAGTCCCACACCAGGGTGACACCGTTGTTCTGCTGTTCGGCCAACTGGTCGCCGTCCCAGCAGTACGTGGTGGATTCTTCGATGTGCCCTTCATGGTCCAGGCGCCGCTTTGCGATACGGCGACCGAGGGCGTCGTGCGCCAATGGCTGCCGCCGGGAGCGCGAACGTGGGTGAGCCGGTCTTCCGCATCCCACGTGAAGAACCAGATCAGTGTCTTGCCGCTGAACGTGGTGGTACGGCGTTCGACAAGGCGGCCCTGCGCGTCGTACTGGTAGTGAGTCCGTCCGGCCTTCGTGATGCGGCTACCGGTGTAGTGGCGCTCTCCGGAGGCATCCTGGCCGGGGGCTTGGGCGGGGAGCGTGGCCTGCGTCTGGTCGCCGTCCCATTTGTAGGCGTAGCGCTCGCTCACTTGTGTGCGCTGACGGCGGTGATCCGACCGGCTTCGTCGATGGTGTGAGTACTTCGGCCATAGCGGCTCCCTCTGCACCACCCGCGCCTCCAGCCCCGTGAGTCGCTGTGCCGCCGGTGCGGCCGGTCTAATCGGGGGTGTCTCCGTAAGACGTCAACTCCCCTGTGCGCGGGCGTTCCAGGTGCCACTATGTCCTCCTGGACCAGCGGTGGCACCACTCCGCCGGTTGCGCGCGAGGGGGAATGACAATGGCTGAAGGGCCGTCCGCGCCGTTGGACGTCGGCGCCTTACTTGGCGGGCCGAGGCTGTCGCTCGGCAACGACCGGGCCGTGGCCCGGCAAGCGCTGCTCTCGACCGCACAGCCCACGCTCGTGTACCTGTGCGCGCAGGTGGCCGCCGAGGACGTGGCCGCCCTCCGCGTGCTGCGGGACGGACGGACCCAGGTGCACGCGCTCCTGACGCCCCGGGCAGCGGCGCGGACCAGTGTCGTCGCCCTGGCGGACCATTTGCCGTACCGCCCGGCGAGGGAGTCGGAGCCGGGCGTCTCCCAGGCGCTGCGGGCCTCCGCCGCGATGGGTCTCGCCTTGGTGGATGACGCCGACCGTGCCCCGGAGGAGCTGGCCGTCGGTATGCGCTGGCTGCGTCACTCCTGGGCGCAGTTGGCGCCCGCGGACGGCCCGGCGTCCGATGTGCTCGACCGCTTGCTGTCAGGCCCCGGCCCGCGTAGGAAGGCGGCCGGGCACTCGGCGCGGGTCCGGCGGCTGGTCGAGGGGCTCGGCGCGGAGGACCGGGACCTGGCGCTGCCCGTCCTGCTCTGGCTGCTGACGCTCGACGGAGCTCTGCCCGAACCTCGATCGGTGGCGTCGGTGAGCGTGCTCTTCGACGGCGGCGACACCGGGGTGCGCGGCACGCTGAGCGTGGCGGTGCTGCCGGAGGGACCGCCCGCGCTCGTCCCCGATCCCCGTACCATGTCGGGCTTCCGGGCCGACGAGGCGTTCCACGGTTCCCTGCGGAACGCTTGGACGGCGGCTGGCAGCGGGGTCGGCGGAACCGTCCTCTGGTCGCTCACCGACAACGAGGGCGTCACCGCGATGGTCGCCGATCCCTCCCTGGGCTGCGCCTGCGCCGTGCTCCTGGACGAAGCGCGACAGCAGAGCGCAGGACGCATCCGGCGCGTCGTGACCGTCCGGCGTATCAATTCGCGGACCGCGCTGGTCGGCGCGCTCGACGGAACTCCCGACGGTCGGTTGAGCGGCGTCGGCGGCTACAAGCAGAAGCTCGGCGTCGCCGACAACGGCCAGATTGTCGTCCTGCCCGAGGGCGACCTGCCGAAGGCCCAAGAGGTGTGGGAGGGCGACCGGGCGGCCCAGCTGAAGGGTGTCGAGACCGTCACCGAGGCCGCGAAGGCCGCCCGTACTGTAGACACGCCCGCCCTCGTACGGGTCGGGGCGTCGGCCGTTGGAATCCTGACCGCGCTGGTCCTGATCGTCGGGGGGATGGCGTACTGGTTCTGGGACCGCGGCGAAGAGCGTGCGCGCGGGGCGCTCGCCGCCGACCTCGTCACCGAGGCCCTGACGCGGCGTGGCACGGAGCCCAGGCTGGCGGGGCTGCTCGCGCTGGCCGGGGAGCGGATTGACCCCGGCACCCCCAACGCCGAGCAGGCCATGCGGGACGTCCTGGAGACCAACTCCGGTCTGCGGCTGGCCTGGAAGGCGAGCCCCGGCAGCGTGGACAGCGTCGCCGTCGACGACGAACGGAACCGGGTGTACACCACGGGGGACGATCCATACCTCAAGTCGTGGGACCTGCGGACCGGCAAGGCGCTGGGCAGGGTCCCGGCCGAGGTCGGCAAGCTGGTGTTCAGCCCGGAGGCCGGACTCCTTGCCGCCGAGGCCGGGGATGGGATCCGTCTGTACTCGGCGCAGGGCCCCGTACCCGAGCCGCTCGGAACCCTGCCGGAGGCGAGCTGTGCGGGCCCGGACACGTACCGGGTGGCGACGGCGTTCACCGAGCTCGGAAACCGGCTGGTCGAGGTGCGCAGCGACGGCACGATCGCCCAGTTCGATGTGCTCACGCGCGAGGAGTCCGGCTGCCGCAGGTCGGGTCCCGGCGGTGCCTCACAGGTCCACTGGCGGGTCCTCGACGCGGCGGTAGCGCCGAGCGTGTGGGTCTCCGGCCAACTGCCGGGCGAGGAGCGGGCCGTCCTGCTCCTTGACGACAACAAGGTGGTCTCGGTCGGCCTGAACACCCACAAGGTCAAGTCGGAGATCGCGGACGAGGACATCCCGGGCCAGGCGACCGCCGTCGGGGCCAACGACGAACTGGTGGTCCTCGCCACCCCGCGCGGCGTGTTCGCCTGGGACCGGCAGCGGAAACGCCCGCTCGACTACCCCGTCGGCGGACTGGCCGACCAGCCGAAGGTCATGATCGAGCACAGCGGAAGCGTCGTCATCGCGGGCGACGGAGGTACCGCACTGGTCCCACTGGGCACCGGCGGCGACGCGGCTTCGAGCCGGGGACTGGAACGGCCCCGCGGCGGAGCGGCGAGCGCCGCCGCGGTCGGCGAGTTGTTCACCGTCGTCGCGGTCGGCCGCGACGGCTGGGTTGGCCTGCTGGACCGCCGCCCCGGGCCGCTCGGAATGCTCCCCGGCGGAGCGTCGAGCACCGCGACCTTCGACAAGGACGGTTCGCTGCTGCTCACGAGCGTCAGCGGGGAACTGTCCTATGGCCTTCGCAGGGTGCGCCCGGAACCTCTCGCCTACCAGCGAAACCCCGCCATGGCCGAGTACCCGACCCTCGAGGAGTACAAGTCGGCGGGCCACTTCATCAACGACGCGGCCTCCTCCCCCGTGTACGTGGCCACCGCCGGACAGTTCGAAGGATCCGCCAAGATCGCCGTCTGGCGTCGGGACGGGACTTGGCTGCGGGACCTCGAGCCGCCCGGCGCCGACCGGGGCACCACCTCCAGCGCCCATCGCATCGCCGTCGGCGTGGGCTTCGTCCCGGGCGAGGACCTGCTCGTGGCCCGGCACGTCGACGGGCCCCTGTACCTGTGGTCCACCCGTACGTGGAAACCGGTGGGCACCGTCCCGCTCGGCCCGAGCGAGGGGCTCGGCCTGACCCTGCACGAGAGCCGGCCGCTTGCCCTCGCACTGGAGCGGGCCGGTGCCGACGACGCCCGTCTCGTCCTCGTGGACCTCGTGGCCCGCACCACCAAGGCGGTCGACACCCCGGGGGTCCACCGGTTCGCCTGGAGCCGGGACGGCTCGCGGGTGGCCCTGCTCGGCCGGGGCAACACCGTACGCTTCCTCAACGCCGACCTCCGCGAGACGCGCCCGCCGCTGCGGCTTACCGGCGCCCTGACCGCGCCGTCCTCGATCGCGCTGTCGCCCGACGGCGGCCGGGTCGCGGTCGGGTACGGCGACCGGGTCTCCGTACGGGACGCGGCCACAGGCGACCTCGCCCTGCCCGAGCTCCGGGTCTCCGGCACGGACGAGATCCTCCACCTGCGCTGGTCGCCGAACGGCGACGTGCTGGCCGGAATTACCCGGTCACCGCGCGGCCGCGAGGGCGACCGGCCCGCCGGACCGGTCGAGCTGTGGCGGGTGGGCGCCATCGACTGGGGCGAGGTGCTGTGCCGCTGGACCGGCTCGGGGCTCACGCCTGAGGAATGGCTCGACCACGTCGGCCCGACCGAGCCGTACATCGATCTGTGCGCCGAAGAGAAGTGAGGCCGCCGCCATGCCACGTGTCCGTCTTTCCCGTCTGCTCCTTCCCTCGCGGCTGCTCGGGATACGACTGCCCGGCGGGGTGCCACCGGTTCGGCTGGACGGACCGGTGCCAGGACCCGCGTTCGTATCCATGGCTGCGCCCCCGTTCGCGCCCTTGTCCGTGTCGGCGTGGTCTTCGGCCGGGCCGTTAGGGGGATGGCAACCGCCCGGGGACGGGACGGCGCGCCCACGGCTTGAAGGACCGCTTACGGACCAGCGCACGCGTCGGACCGGGCATCCGCCCGGCCGTCGGCTCGCGGCCCTCCTGATCGCCGGGGTGATCGCCGCCGTGGGCTGTACGGCGACCGACGACGGCGCCGCGCCGGCCGGGACCCGCCCGTCCACCGGCGCCACCGGGGCCGGGCCGGACCGCACCCGACCGGTCCTTGCCTTCGTCCAGCCGGAGAAGCGGGCGGTGATGCTGGCCGACGCGGCCGGCCGTACTTGGCTCGCCGCCCGGACCGGCGCGAACCCGCCCGCCGAGGTCGTCTGGTCCCCCGACGCGGACCGCCTGGCCTGGCTCGACGGGGAGGGCTCAGGCGGCACCGGCGAGCTCCACATCTACGACGTGGCCAAGGGCAGGCTGCACTCGCAGCCCTGCCCCTGCCGCGGTGTCGGCTTCCTCGGCCAGGACCTGGCGACCCTGGCCGTCGACGGCACCTCGCTCGCCCTCTTCCCATCGGGCTCCCCGACCGAACGCACGCGCCGCGTCCCGCTCTCCAAGGGCCAGGGGGCATACGCCCAGCTCGCCGACGGCGGACCCGACGACGTCGTCATCTTCGGCGTACTGCCCGAGGGCCCTGGCATCACCCGGGGCCAGGGCGTCGTGTCGGCCGTCGACCGGCGCGGCACCGTACGCGGGCTCCTGCCGGCGAAGAAGCCTTCCACGTTCACCGACGCCCTGCGGGCCCCCGACGGCAAGGCTCTCGCGTGGGGCACCTCCGACAGCGGCGGCGCCTGCTGGACGAGGTCGACCCTGCTCACCCACTCCGGCGGCACCGCCGAGGAGCCCGTACGACATTTGCCGGAGGACGCCGCCTTCCGGCGGGCTCTCATCGGCGACCGGCAACGCTCCCTCACCTCCTTCGCCTGGGCCGGCGACGGACTCACCGTCACCTACGGCCCGTTGGAGGGCTGCCAGGTCCTCGGCCCCGAACGGTTCGTCTCGTACTACGTGCGTGACGGGGTCCGGACCTTCCTCGGCACCGGCATGATCGGGATCGCGCTCGGAGCGGACGGACGTGTGGCCAGGCTCGCCGACGACTCCTCGTCCGCCGGCCTGACGCGGGCGCCGTCCGGCATCGCCAGCTACACCGGGACGCTGACCCTGACCTTGGGGAGCCGGGAGCAGCCGCTGGGGAAAGGTGTGTCCGCCTTCGCCTTCACCCCCGCCGAAACCGCTGCGGTCCGGCCGCCCGCCGCCGCCGCACAGCCGCCGGACGCGGCCGTGACGACCGCGGACGACCACGGCAAGAAACTGCCCGAGGCAGTGGTCCGGCTGGCCCGGCAGATCGAGGAGGCGGCCGTACGGGGGGACACCGCGCGCCTCGTCGCCCTGTGCGGCACCTGCCGGGCGGGGGTCCATGAGTGGATCCGCGGCGAGGGCGGTGCGGCGGCCGTCCTGCGCGCCATCCGCGCACACCCGGGGCGCAACGGCGACGAGGGGCTGATGTACCCAGGGCTGAGCAGCTGCGTGGACCAGCCCGAACAGGACATCACCTGCACGCTGCAGCAGCTACGGGACGTCGCTCTGCTCGGTCTGCGGCCCGACGAGGACGACGTCGACTACGGCGGCATCGTCTACACCACATGGAGCGGCGGCCCCACCATGGTCCCGCTCGTCGTACGGACCGACGCGAAGGGGGAGGCACTGTGGACCGGCCTGGCGGCGGGATGAACGACCGGACGGTGACGGGCTCCGCGGTACCGACACCTAGGCAGGGCGGGGAGGCCATAGGCGGGCAGGGATTGGCCGGGAGCCGCGGACGGGAAGCCGGCGGTCGGGGACAGGAGGCCGGAACCGACTTTCGGCGGCCGAGTACCGGGCCGATCCTGACCGGCGACCTCGTGGGCGGCCGTCGCGTGCTCGGTTTCGGCCATGTCGACGGTCCCGCGTCCGACGCGAATGACGCCGCAGCGGGTAACGCCGGGACCGGCGTTACCCACCTTGGAGACCGGTTACTGCTCGACGGCGACGAGCACGCGAGCGGGCCGCCCGAACGGAGCGCCGACCCCGCCCACCATCCCACCCTGGAGCGGACGGGCCCTCCCCCGTACCAGCAGATCGACGACCGGCACGTGCACCACGCGGACGCCCTCGGCCCTGGGCTCGTCACCGCCTTCGAGGGACTGCTGTACGGGCCGGACGCCCACGGCTACCTCGGCGCCCTCGTCGACCGGCTCGCTGCCGACGGCCACGGCTTCTGGCTGGTTGGCGGGGTTCCGCGCGACCTGGTGACGGAAGCCATCCCGGGCACGACGCGCCACCCAGCCGCCGACGGGACAACGCAGGACCTGGACGTCACGGGCACCGCGCCCGCCGGCGCCTTCCGCACCCTCGTCGACGAGGTGCTCACCCTCGACGGCGACAGCGCGGAGCTCTCCGTGCAGTTCAGCAAGCATTCCCTCGTCTGCTCCGTCCTCACAGTCCGCCGCGACCGGCGGACCTTGGAATACCGGGGCCTGGGCCTCACTTGCATGCCGTACCCGGCGACCGGGACCGACCTGCTCCAGGACGCCCGGCAGCGCGACCTCACCATCAACACATTGCTGTACGACCCCGTACGGCAGCTCGTCCTCGACCCGCTCGGGCGGGCCCTCACTGACCTCGGACACAGCGGCCAAGCCACACCGCCCCTCCTCCGCCTCGCCCTGCCGGAAAGCCCGGCGCACCCCGACGTCTGCGCCGAACTCCTGCTGCGGGCGGCGAAATTCCTGATCCGCTGGGAGACACGGCCCGGCCTGGACACCACCGCACTGCGGGCCTGGGCCGCCTACCTGCCTTCGGACCTCGCCGCGCGGCTCGACGCCGGCCCTGCCGGGTTGACACGGCTCGCGGCCCTATGGGGAGAGTGGATACCGGGCGGACCGACGGCCGCGCAGATGGAAATGCTCCGGGGATACGGACCGGCCATGTCCGGCCTCCTCGACCGGCTGGCCGCGCCGACTCGGAAGGACGTACCCGCCCACCCGACCGAACACGAACGGCCGGACGAGCGTGACCGGCTCGACGTACGGGAAGAGCCTGACGCACGGGGACGGCCTGACAGATCTCTCGGGTTCGACCGGGACGACGGGAAGGGCTTGTGATGTCCGGAGCCGACTTCGGCACCGTCCCCACGCACCGGCCCTTAAGCGGATGGGTCGCCTGGTTCGAGCCGGGCGACACCCCCGGTGCGCCCGGGCTGCTCGGCCCCATCAACGATGGTGACGAGCGCGCCGACGCCCGGACTGCACCACGCTTCCATACCCATGGCTGGACCCGCGCCGACGCGATCGTGCTAGGGCCAACCGGTGTTCCCGTGCGGGCGCTCGCCCTGCGCGCGTCGGACGGCTCCCTCCTGGTCGAGCTGGACGACCGGGGCGCCCCCGTGGAGGTCTCGGCGGGCGGCGCTGAACTGGTCGCACGGCTCGAGGAACGGTGGGCCGACGCCCCCGCCGACCCCGCGACCGTGAACCGGCTCGCCGGCGAGAGCATGGAGCTGCGGTACTTCCTGCTGCACCGGCTCAATGTGGAGACCACCGCCCCGGCGGCCCTCTTCCACTGTCTGCCGTGGAACCGGGTCGAGGCCGTCGCCCACGCGGCCTCCGCCCTCCTCGACGAGCCCGGTCCCGAATCCGAGTCCGAGGCCGGAGCCGGGATCGGGACCGGGTGGGAGCCGCATCCCGCCTTGTACGGGGAGTTGCGCCACTGGTTCACTCCGGCCGCCACCTCGCTCGCCGGACCGCTGTCCGTCCTTGAAGCCGGGCTCCGCACCGTACGCCCCGGTCCTTGGTTCGGGAGGGAGGCGTCCGCCCTGCTCACCGGGTTGCTGACGGTGGATCCGGAGCGGCTTCCCTCGTCGGCGCGCGCCGCGCTGGCGGGGCTCGCCCTGCGAATCGGCGCGGTGCCCGCCCTCCACCACAGTGCGCGGCTCGCCGCCGCCCGGCTGACCGCCCCGGAGCCTCGGGCCGCGGCCGACGACCTCGGGCTGACGGCCCGGCTGGACTCCACCTTCGTCCTCCGCGCCGCCGACGAGGACGAAGGGCCGGCGTGCACATCGCTGGGGCACGGGCCGGTCGAGGCGGAGGTGACCGTCACGCGCGGCGGACGGGTGACCGTCGAGATGGAGATCGACGTCTTCGCGGCGGAGGCGGCCGGGACGGGTGGCGGCCGGGCCGTGGACGCCGCCGAAGGACCGCCGTGTCAGCCCGTGCTGCTCGGGCAGGTGGGCGAAGCGACCGGAGCGCCGGGGGGCAGGCGGTACTGGATGCTGCTCGACGATGTCGGCCCGGTGCTCCACGGACGGATCGCCGCGCCCGCTCCGGCGGGGCAGTTCGACGTGGACCTGGACGGACCGCCAGTTCCGTTGCTCTTCCTCGACCGGGTGTTCCCCGCGGAGCTGCTCGCCTCGCTGCGGGCCAACGAACGGATTGGTCTGGCCCGCTGGCACGAGCTGGTCGACGGCTTGCCGCCGCGCCATCCCGCGCACGCCGCGCTGTCTGCGTACGAGCAGGAACTCCCCACGTAGAAGCGGACGTTCCACCCCGTCGGCGTATCCGGCCGGGCTACCGTGGGCGGGTGGACACCTCAGCAGCCGATACGGATACGGCATTGAACCCGGCCGCCGCCACCCCGGGAGCCTCTGGGGGCGGGGCGTCGGAGCCCGCCACCGACGGCGATGCCAGCCGCCGCAGGGCCTTCGACGCCGAGTTCCGCCGTCTGGAGGAGAGCGCGATGTGGAGCGCCCAGTGCCAGTTCGAGGAGGGCAAGCGCTGGCGGGCGACGCACTGGGCGCTCGGCCTGCCCGCGACTCTGCTAGCCGCCGTCGCGGGGACGACCGCCCTCGTGGAGTCCACCGGCCGGACTGCCGCCGGCATCCTGGCGCTGCTGTCGGCGGGCCTCGGCGCGGTCCTCACGACAGTGAACGCATCCCAGCGGGCGAGTCAGGCCGTCGCCGCGGCCAACGTCTATCTTTCGATCCAGACGGCGGCACGGCAGCACCGCGAGATCGACCTGCCTGACTGGACCGCCGCCGGAGCCCGCGAGGCCCTGGCCGCGCTGACCGCCCGCCGCGACGAGCAGAACGCCGGCACCGATCCGCCCAGCCGCCGCGCCTACCGCAAGGCACGGGCCAACCTGGACGCCGGCGGCCAGACCTACACCGTCGACGGTCCCGCACAACACTGACCGGAGCCCACAATTACCTGAACCTGGGCGTCCGGACCGCAGCGAGGGGCGCCCACGTCCTTTTCGGGCACCGCCTCGATCACCTACCGCCACGCGTCCTGATGTCGAAGGCCAAAGGGAGGGCGGGGACAGAGCGTGGTGGCGGCTGACCGGACCGGTCACCGTTGTCGGTGACCGGTTACCCCGCAACCGACATGAGCTCCTGACTAGGGTCGCCACAGCCGCCCTGCTCCTCACCCAGACCGGCATCACCGTCGAGACCCGCGCCCGGTTCGACTTCACCGCCGCCCCCGGCAGCACCGACGACGGCCGGATCCGCCTCATCACCCACCACCTGCCCGCCGCCTTACGCCGCTCGCCTCTGGGTGAGGTGACTGACGGCGAGCCGGACGCTGGCAGCATCGCTCGTGCGGGTGGTCTGTACGGCAGCCGAGGAATCAGCAGCGCGAGGCGCAGCGTCGGTCCAGGCAAGGAATAGGTCGACGAGCAGCACACCTGCGAACCGGGCTGGCAGTCCTGGACATCACCGCCGCCGACGAAGACGCCATCGGCGCGGTGATCGACGGCCTCCAGCAGTGACGGGCCACCCTCCGGCATCACGCCGGTGTGGCGCACCCCAGGGGATGCGGGGGTCGATGCGCGGATGTACGCGGACATCCCGCCCCGGCACCACGGACTTACCGCGACCGTTTACCTTCTCAGAGCGGCCCTAACTCCCTACGATCTAAGCACCTTTACGTGTGGGGGCGCGTCCCCCTGGTGTCGGCTCGGGGGGCCTGATGGATCCGGCCAGTATTGGTACGACCGCCCGCATCGCGTCGTCGGTGGCGCGACCGATCATCGCGCGACTGTTCGCCAAGGAGAGCCAGGGCGCGGGACTTGTCGACAAACCGGTGCGGGTGTCGCGGCTGGTGAGCTGGGGCGAGAAGCGCAGCCTGAACGCGCTCGACATGTGGAAGATCGCCCGGGAACTGGTGAAGGTGGCCGTCGAGGCGAACCCGCACGAACCACCTGTGGCGTCCGATGAACGCGAAGCCCTAGCGGATGCCCTGGCCGCGACGCTAAGCGCGCTCGGCGAACTGGACATGGACGACGTCCAGGCAGTTCGGCTGGGCCACGTGGGGCTGGCACGCCGTTTGACCGCCGCACGTCCGGACGCCACCCGCCACCTGTCTGCCGACGCAGCCGTCCTCCACGACGGTTTGCTCGACCTGAGCTGTCTGCACATCTTGCACTTCTTCGCGCAGCGGTCGACGTTCGTCGCCAACGCCCAGGTTGCCCAGACTCGCATGCTCGACGAAACACTGCGTCTTCTGGACGCCCTGGTGGACCGGATTCCGCGGCCCGGCAGCGCGGACGAGGAGTTCGAGATCCGCTATCTGGCACACATCGAACGCAAGTATGGCAAACTCAACATCTTCGGGCTAGACCTGAGCGATCCAGGCCGGGCCCGCTGGCCGATGGACACCGCGTACCTCAACTTGGAACTGGCCTCGCAGCGCGACGGCGGCTCGCCGTCCGCCAACCGCCGGCGGGTCGAGGAAGCCCTCTCCGGCTGCAACCGGGCGCTGCTGCGCGGCCTCGCGGGTTCAGGCAAGACGACCCTGATGCAGTGGCTGGCCGTCTCCGCCGCGCAGAACTCCTTCCCCGACGAGCTGGCGAGCCTGCGCGGCCGCGTACCGTTCATGCTCCCGCTGCGCGCGCTCGCCCAGGACCCAGGGCTGCCACGCCCCGAGCAGTTCCTCGGCGCGACTGGGAACATCCTGCACGCATTACAGCCCGAGCACTGGGCCGACCGTGTGCTGAGCAGCGGCCGCGGCATGGTGCTCATCGACGGCGTCGACGAGGTCTCCGAGAGTGAACGTCCGGTCGTGCGGCGCTGGGTGCTCGATCTCGCTGACCTCTATCCGCGGACCTTTTTCCTCGTCACCTCCCGGCCGTCCGCTGTGAACGCCCTGTGGCTGGCGGAGGTCGATTTCGCCGAGTTCAACCTGCTCCCCATGAACCGCCACGACGTCGACCAGTTCGTCCAGAGGTGGCACAACGCCGTCCTGACCACCATCGACGAACCCGAGGAACGGCAGGCAGTCGAACGATGCCGCGACGCGCTGCTGACCACTCTCAGGCAGAAGCACGACCTGTACCGGCTGGCCACCATCCCCCTGATGTGCGCGCTCATCTGCGCCCTTCACCGCGACCGGCTCACCCATCTCCCCGACCGCCGCATGGAGCTGTATGCCGCCGCGCTCACCATGCTGCTCGTGCGCCGCGACAAGGAGCGTGAGATTCCCGTACCGGACGGTCTCGTCCCCACGGAGGAGGCACAAGTCCAGTTGCTCCAGCGGATCGCGTACTGGCTGATCCGCAACGGACGATCCGAGGCGGCTCAGACCACCGCGGTGCGCATCATCCGCGAGAAGCTCCCGGCCATGCCCCACATGGCGCCGCCCAACCGCGCCGAGGACGTTTTCCGCTACCTGCTCTTGCGCAGCGGACTGCTGCGGGAGCCGTCCGTCGGCATGGTGGACTTCATCCACCGCACATTCCAGGACTACCTCGGGGCCAAAGCCGCTGTCGAGGCCGAGGACCTCGACCTGCTCGCTGAGTCCGGCCGCGACGACCAGTGGGAGGATGTGATCCGGCTCGCCATCGGCCACGCGCGGGACGGTGAACGAGCATATCTCCTGCGTAAACTAGTCGAGCTGGGTGACCAGAGCGCCGACCCGCAACTACGCCGCCGCTACCACCTGCTCGCCGCCGCCGCTCTCGAACACGCCACGACCCTCGACCCGGCCGCCCGCGCCGCAGTGGCCCGTAGAGCATCCGCCCTGATCCCCCCTGACACCCCAGCGGATGCGGAACAGCTTGCCACCGCCGGGGCCATCGTCCTCGACCTGCTGCCCGGCCCTGAGACGTTGATGCCGCAACAGGCCCGGGCGACGGTGATGACCATCGCTCGGATCGGTGGGGATGCGGCGCTGGAGCAACTGGCCCGTTTCAAGCGCGTTGCCGACCCCGAAGTGCGGCAGGAAGTCGCCCTGTCCTGGCCATACTTCGACGCACGCTCCTTCGCCGAGGAGGTCCTAAACGGGTTACCGATGGACGACCTCACGCTGCACCTGTCCGGGCCAGAACAGATCGCCTGCCTCGATGCGCTCGACCGGGTACCGCACCTCTCCCTGAGGGGACAAATCCTAACGGCCGACCTCGTCGACGCTCTCTCCCCGTTGAAGGTCCACTCCCTGTCGATTGTGCCCTCCAGCGCGGTGTCATTCACACTGCCCTCACTGACGCCGCTGCGCGGCCTGCGCCGACTCTCCGTCGAATCCTGCGACGTCATCACAGCCCTGGCCCCGCTCGGCGAGAGCCCGGCCAAGGAGCTCGCACTGCACCGACTACCGAACGTCGTGAACCTCACCTTCCTGGCGAGGGCGGCGAACCTGAGGTCGCTGACTCTGTCTTCCTCGCACGGCATCCCACTCCCCGAGGTGCCGCTGCGCCAGGTCACCTCCCTCGACCTGGACGGCGTTCTGACGGGCGAGCAGGTCCCGGATTTCGCCGAGGTTTTCCCCTCCCTCACCTCCCTGACCCTCCGCTTGACCTGCCAGAGCTACCAGGCGCCCGTCGACCTGTCCCCACTGCGGAACGTGCTGCAAGGACAGGTGAACGTCACGCTCGTGGACGCCGGCAAGGTCCACGGACTGAACGCCCTTCCCGCCGACCGGGTCTCCGTACGGCACGATGGGCGGCCCAGAACTGGCCTCCTGCGGCGCTTTCGTGGATAGAGAGCCGACCTGCTCGGACCGCTATCGGTCACCCGTGAGGGCGACCGGCGCTGCAAGCTCCGTCCGTCCCAGCGCGCGATGGTGGCACTGGTGTACCTACGCGAACACACCACTCTCGCGAAGATCGCCGCCGGGTTCGGGATCAGCGAGTCCACCGCCCACGCCTACACCAGCGCGGTCGTCGACCTGCTCGCCGAACGTGCACCGGGTCTGCTGAAGACGCTGCGCGAGCACGAACCCGACTGCATCCTGCTCGACGGCACCCTCGCCGAGTGCGACCGGGTCGGCGACGGCCGGGCCGACTACTCCCACAAACACCGGCGCCACGGTGTGAACGTGCAGGTTGTCACCGACCCCGGCGGCCGGCTGCTGTGGCTCTCGCCCGCCCTGCCGGGCCGCACCCATGACCTGACCGCCGCCCGCACCCACCGCATCATCCGGATTTGCGAGCGCCAGGGCGTTCCCATCCTGGCCGATCTCGCCTACCAGGGCGCCGGCCCGTGGCTGACCACGGGCATCAAGCGCAGGCCCCTGCGGGAACTCACCCCCACCGAAAAGTCCCGCAATCAGGCACTGGCCGCAACGCTAGCACCTGTCGAACGCGGCGTCGCGAGGCTGAAGTCCTGGCGCATCTTCCGCCGGTCCCGATGCAGCCCCAACCGCATGACGTCAATCGCCAAGGCCATCCTCACGCTGGAGCGGCAACGCTGAAGAAGCTCACTGATTCGCAATAGGGTTGCCAAGCCGGACTGGTAACGCACTGTGAGCGTGTCAGCCGAGTGGGATGGGGCCCCGGTGGCGCGGTGACTCGAAGTTGCGACCGTCGCGTATTGAGGGCCCACAAGACGTTCAGGCGACGGCGCGCGAGCGCGATGATGACCTGCTTGTGGTCCTTCCCCTCGGCTTTCTTGCGTTCGTAGGCGCTTTCGAGGTGGGGCGGCATCGGGCGGCGACCATCGCGCCCATGTAGAAGGCTCTCAGCAGGCGCCGGCAGTGGCGTCGTGGGCGGCGCATGATTCCGCTGATTCATCGACGAGCTCCGCCGCGAACCGCTCCCCGCCACCGGTGACACCGCCGAGACCGAGGATGACGGCGGCGCTCTCAAGCGGGCACTCGCCGACACAGGGCGGCACCCCGCTGACACGAACCCGGCACGCGCCTGGTCGACGAGATGGTCGCCGCCGGCGGGCGGCTGGGACAGATCATGCTCGAACTCGCCCCGCCGTACCTCTCCGAGCAGGAAGCCGTCGACACCATCCTTGCCCGGTGCCAACGACATCGGCAGCGACGCCCGGGGCCTCCCCTGAGTGGTGGACACGCTGATACTGGATCTGCTCGATCCGGAGGAAGCGAGAAGACCGCCGATGGCGATGAAGGACTATTCGGACGAGTTCAAGGCCGATGCCGTGGCCCTGTACGAGTCCACACCCGGGGCGACATACAAGAGCATCGCCGCTGACCTGGGCGTCAACCGGGCGACCCTGCGTGAGTGGGTGCTGCGGGACCGCGAACGCCGTGGCATCACCGCCGCGGCTGCGAAGCCGGGCGCCCAGCCTCGGGAGGCGGTGCCGTCCGCTGATCCGGACGAGCGGGTGCGGCAGTTGGAGGCCCGGGTGGCCGAGCTCGAGGCAAGTGAGCGCAAGCTCGCCACCGAGCGGGACATCCTCCGCAAGGCGGCCAAGTATTTCGCCGGAGAGACGAACTGGTGAGGAGCCGCTTCCAGTTCGTTGACGACCATCGCAACACCTACGAGGTGAAGCGGCTCTGCCAGGTCCTGGACGTGAACCGGTCCGGCTACTACAAATGGCTCGCCGGCGCCGAGGCCCGGGCCACCCGGCAGCGGGAGGACCGGGTCCTGGCCGAGGAGATCCGCGAGGTCCACGGCGAGTCCGGCGGCGCCTACGGCTCTCCGCGCGTGACCGCCGAGCTCCGCGAGAAAGGGCGGCGGGTCAACGAAAAGCGCGTCGCCCGGATCATGCGGACGTTCTCCATCACCGGAATCCGCTTGCGCAGACGCGTGCGCACCACCGTCCCGGACCCGGCCACCTCACCGGTCCCGGACCTGTTCCAGCGGGACTTCACCGCCACCGAACCCGGCCTGAAATACATGGGCGACATCACCTATCTCCCCCTGAAAAACGGGGAGTTCCTCTATCTCGCGACCGTGCTGGACTGCTTCAGCCGCAAGGTCGTCGGCTGGTCCATCGCCGACCACATGCGCACCGGCCTGGTCGCCGACGCACTGCGGATGGCGGCCTCGACCCGAGGCGGCCTGGACGGTGCCGTGTTCCACTCCGACCACGGGGCCCAATACGGCTCCCGGGCCTTCGCCGGCCTCTGCGACCAGTTCGGAGTGACCCGATCGATGGGCGCGGTCGGCACCAGCGCCGACAACGCGGCCTGCGAAAGCTTCCACGCCTCCCTGAAACGCGAGACCCTCCAGGGCACCCACGACTACGGTGACGCCCGCACCTGCCGCAGGACCGTCTTTGCCTGGCTGACCCGCTACAACACCCGCCGCCGGCACTCCGCCAACGGCCACCTCAGCCCCAACGAATACGAACGCCGACACCACACCGCTAAACTCACGCTCGCCGCGTGATCAATAACCGCGTGCCCACCTTCACGGGGAAGGCCCCCCAGACCATCCTGGCTGTACGCCGCTACGCCCTCACCGGCGACCGCCGCGCCCTGGAAGGCACCTGCCTCTGACCACTTTTAACACGTCGATTGGGACGCCAGCTTCCGCGTGCCGTTGCCCATAGGGGCGCAGCCACGGCTGGCGCGAGGCCAGACGGGTGCTGACGTTCGGAGGCACCGGGTGTCACTGCTTTGACGGCAGGCTTGCGGCCCTGCGGGGCAACAGGCATTCGACCGGCGCCCTCGGGCGTCAACCCAGGTAACGCCGGCCTTCGAATGCGAGGGGGTCTCGAAGGCCGGCGTCAGGGGTGAGCCGGGTCAGTCGCGGCTACTGACCTTGAAGTCGTCTTGTCGTGGGGGCTGACGGTTGGTGATCGTCGCGGTATGCCGGAGGTATGAGGTATCCGCAGGGTGGGGGTCTGACCGCGGAGAGGCAAGCGTTCCGTGAGCGGGTCCGGATGGAAGCGGTCGGGATGTTCGCTGATGGGCGGGGCAGTACGGAGATCGCGAAGGAGTTACGGGTCAGCGTCCGGTCGGTCCAGCGGTGGCGCCGGGCCTGGCAGGAGGCGGGCCAGGACGGGGTTCGTTCCCGTGGTCCGGCGTCCCGGCCGAAGCTCAGCGATCCGCTGTTCGCCGTGCTCGAGGAGGAGTTGGACAAAGGCCCGGTCGCTCACGGGTGGCCTGATCAGCGGTGGACGCTGGCCAGGATCAAGACCCTGATCGGCCGGCGGTTCCACAAGTCCATGACGCTGTCGGGGATCTCCCAGATGCTGCGGCGACATGGCTGGAGCCACCAGGTACCAGCACGTCGGGCCATCGAGCGCGACGAGGAGGCCGTGTCCGGCTGGGTCAAGGACGTGTGGCCGCACGTGGAACCACTGCGGCGGCGCTCGGGGCCTGGCTCGTCTTCGAGGACGAAGCCGGATTCTCGATGACGCCGCCGACCTCCCGCACCTGGGGCCGGCGCGGAACCACTCCAGTCATCCGGGTCCGCGGCCGTTCCCAACGCCGCTTCTCCATCGCGGCCCTGTGCTGCTACAAACCGGGCGAGCGCTCCCGCCTCATCTACCGGCCCAAACGGCATACCGACCATAAGAGCGGCGGCCGCAAGAGCTTCTCCTGGACCGAGTACCGCGACCTCCTCATAGCCGCCCACCAACAACTCGGCGGACCGATCGTCCTCATCTGGGACAACCTCAACGTTCACAAAGACCGTCGCATGCGGGCCTTCATCGACGCCCACGATTGGATCACCGCCTACCACCTACCGCCCTACGCACCCGACCTCAACCCCGTCGAAGGCATCTGGTCCATCCTCCGCCGAACAAGCCAGGCCAACACCACCTTCACCCACCCTGACCACCTCATCGGCCGGCTCCGACACGGCCTCCGCCAGATCCAATACCGCAGCGACATCATCGACGGATGTCTCACCGCGACCGGACTCACACTGACGACACCACGCCTACAACCTCAGTAACGCCTCCCGGTCCTCGTGTCAGTCGTGCGGCTGGGGCAGGGTCATGGGCGGGCGTGCGGCTCGTCCACGAGGTAACGGATCGCACTGACCACGTACGGCCCGTGCCCGAACGCTGCACTGAGGCGTTCCAGGCGCTCGTACGTCTCCGGAGACAGACGGGACCAGTACTGCCCGGCCGCCTGTAGCAGGAAGCGGAACGCCAGCTCGGAGCAGACCGTCTCGGCGCACCGAACGAGCGCTTCGCGTGTCCGGGGCAGGGGACTGTGGCCCTCGGCCCGCTGGCCGAGCCGGCCGATCAGCTCCACCACCTCGGCCGTCAGCCCTCTGTGCTCAACCACCACCGGGTGGGTAGCACCCGGTCCGCAACGGAGGTATGTGGTGCAGGAGGCCTCGGACGCGCCGCGCGCCCGCGCGAGCGGTACCACCACGGACAGCAGTCGGTCCAGCCAGGCGCGTTCGGCCCCCCGAATCTCCGGCGCTCCACCGAGCGGCGGGTCCGTGGCGTGCCACAAGAGCCCCAGTTCGTCACCGGAGAGATCGGAGTCCCGCAGCCGCAAGAGGTCCTCGACCAGTAGGACGAGTCCTCCCGGGTCTCCTTCCGGACCCAGGTAGTTGGTCACGTGGTCCAGCTCGTGCTCCACGTCAAGGCACCAGTCCCCGTGGAAGGAGGAGCCGAGTGCGGTGACTCCGAAGTCGAAGTCGGTATCGTCCCGATGTGTCGCCGGATCGTGCATCCCTCGACTCCTTACGGCAGCGGGTAGGCGGTATGGACGTAGAACCCGCCGGGTTTGTGGCCACGCTTGGCGACCAGGGTCACGGTGAAACGGTTGCTCGTCGTCGCAGTGTGGTTGCCGAGGTGGTCCACGCTGTCACCCAGCGACCCGGTGCCGTATGTACCGGTGAGGGTGAGTTGCTGCTTTCCACTGGGCTTACCGGCATTCGCGACCCACTTCCTGATTTCTGCATCCTTCTCGGCGACGAGCTGGTTGACGGCCTTCTGGGCGAGCTCGGCGCTCGACCAGCGGGAGTTAGGGGTAGGCCGGCCCCTCTTGCGGGTCTTCTTAATGGCCAGGTCTTTCATCTGCTGCTGGTTTACGTTGACATGCTCGTCCAGCGTGTGCGCGACGCCCGGGAACATCCGCTCGGCGCGGGCCAGGTCGGTGCAGTTGTGGACGAGGATATCCTCGGTGCCGACCTGGACGTAGTAGCTGTCGATTCCGCTGACGTCGAGGTCGTACGTGTCCTGTCGTTCGTCGGAGCGATCGGTGGCGGCGACCGTCACCGGGCCGCCCTCGGGGGTCCGCAGGCGGTCCCCGGGCCGCAGCTCGCCGGCCGGGACCCAGCTGGCGCGCTCGGGCAGCCAGTACCGATGGTTCTCGGTGGAGGTGACAGTGCCCTGTCGGCGGGAGTCTTCCTGGTCGGCGGCCACGGTCAGGCGGACGAACGCCTTGGTCGTGTAGGAGGAGGTGAACGGCACCGACTGAACCGGCCGCGGCCGTGTCAGCTCCCCATCGCCGCCCGGGTCGGTGGCGAGGACGAGGTCACCGGCGCGCACATCCTCGATGGGCTTGTGCGAGCCGTTCGCCATCAGCACCGGCGTACCGGCCGGGAAGCTGTTGCACTCGAACACCACGTCGCCCTTGCGCGCGCCCCTGATGTCGTCCGGGATGAGCTTGCCGCCCAGCTTGAGCCAGCGCAGTACGGCCAGGGAGCCGAGGCCCCGGTCGAAGCCGCTGACGTGCTCGCCAGTCACCAGGTCCTTACCGGTGACGGCCTCGACGATGCCCTTGCCGTCCCCGACGCCCGGCAACATGCCGAGCAGGATCGACATGCGGCGCTGCTGCTCGGCACTGTCCAGGCTGGAGGAGTTGTCGCTCCAGGTCTTGCCCAGGTCGGAGAAGTCGAACTCGAAGGCGGGCACTTCGTGAAGTCCCTCGGCGGCCTTCGTGATGGCGGGGACGGCCTTGTTCATGTCGTCGACGCCCTTGTTGGCTTCGCCGATGCCTTCGTTGAGCTGCCCCATGCCCTTGTTGGCCTCGCCGATGCCTTCGTTGAGCTGCCCCATGCCTTTGTTGGCCTTGGCGATGGACTTGTTCATGTCGTCGAGCGAGCCGTTGATGTCGTCGAGGGCGTCGTTCATCCCGTTCAGCCCGCGGTTCATCTGCGCGAAGCCGGCGTTCATCTGGTCGAAGGCCTTGCTGATGCCCTCGAGGCTGCCCTTGACGCTGTTGACGGCCTTCTGGAACTTCGGGTCACCGACGATCTTCGCCAGCATCAGGATCAGCTGGATCAGCATCAGTGTCAGCTGGATCATGACCAGGATGGTCTCGATCGTCTCCAGGACGTCCCGGATCAGCTTGTCGATGTCACTCTGGGCGCCGGCGGCGACCGCGCGGATCTGGCCCTCGACCTGCTTGCGGTACTCCGGGTCCGCGATGGTGCTCGGGTCCTGCTTGAATGCCTCCTTCAGCTTCTGCAGCCCGGTGACCTCCTTCTTCACCGTGCCGAAGTGGCTGACGGTGTCCTTGTGGAGGTAGTGGATGCCGTACGCGAACATGCCGAGGCCCGCGCCGACTTTGACGGTCTTACCGGCGAAGTCCCGGTAGCAGGCGGGCTTCTCCAGGAGCGGCAGCTTGCCGCAGCCGGAGAGGGCGGCGGTGCCCTTGGCGATAGAGGCGATCCGGTCGGTGTCGAGCCCGGCCTCCGCGCGGACGAGCTCCTTCTCCGCGGCGACGACCTTGATGCTCTGTGCGGCGAGCGCGCTCTCCTTACCCATGCCGAGCGTCACGAAGAGGCTGAACAGGAGAAGGAGAGAAACGGCCCGCAATCTCGAATGCTGATACATATACGTCCCGTGCCTGAGGGCGCGGCGCCACCGGATGGTCGGTCCGGCGCGGCCTGCACCCTGCATTCCCCCGGGAGGACGCGCCGCAGACACGGCGACCCCCCGATTACCGATGAGTAGCTTACGGCCTCCCCGGCACCACCTGATCACCAAGACGCGGACGCCCTGGACTTCTCCCGGGCTGCCGTCGACGGCTCCCACATCCCGCGCTGATCATCGATTACACGGGCTTCCTCAAGGACGGCGACGCGTCGGCCTGTATGTCGCGGCAGTACACCGGCACTCAAGACCGCGTCGTATGTGGTGAGTCGAACGAGCCGCCCCCTTTTAGCGCGGACGTGGCGGAGTCGAGGACACTCCGTGAGACGTCTCCCCATGCCCTGGGCGGGAGCTGTCCGGTGGGAGCAAGGATCACGAGGCGTGGCTTATGCGCCCATCCAGGGCGTTTGCCGCGTTCGCCGAGTTCGGGAGTGTCTAATCAACGGCGGATCTGCTGGATCAAGGAGATGCGTCTGATGACGGAGACCGCCGTGGAGAACGAGCAGGCCGGGCAGGTGGTTCAGGCACCGTCGAGTGCGGTGTCGGACGAGCAGCTCGTTGCGATGCTCGTTGACCGTGCCCGCAACGAGGGTTTGCAACTGACCGGGGAGGGCGGGCTGTTGCAGCAGCTGACCAAGCGGGTGCTGGAGTCCGCCCTGGAGGGCGAGATCACCGATCACGTCGGCTACGAGAAGCACGATCCGGCCGGGAAGAACAACGGCAACAGCCGCAACGGGACCCGGGCGAAGACCGTGCTGACCGATGTCGGCCCGGTGGAGGTGAGGGTGCCGCGCGATACCGCCGGCAGCTTCGAGCCGCAGATCGTCAAGAAGCGGCAGCGGCGTCTGACCGGCGTCGACGAGATGGTGCTCTCCTTGTCCGCGAAGGGCCTCACTCACGGGGAGATCTCCGCTCATCTCGCCGAGGTCTACGGAGCGGAGGGTCCAAACAGACCATCTCCACCATCACCGACAAGGTCATGGACGGCATGGCCGAATGGCAGAACCGGCCCTCGACCGCGTCTACCCCGTCCTGTTCGTGGACGCCATCAACGTGAAGATCAGGGACGGGAAGGTCGCGAACCGTCCGATCTACGTGGTGATGGCGGTGACCGTGGACGGCACCCGCGACATCCTCGGCATCTGGGCCGGCGACGGCGGCGAGGGCGCCAAGTACTGGCTGCACGTGTTCACCGAGCTGAAGAACCGCGGCCTGGACGACGTGCTCATGCTCGTCTGCGACGGGCTCAAGGGCCTTCCCGAGGCTGTGGAAACCGTCTGGCCTCGCACGATTGTCCAGACGTGCGTGGTTCACCTGCTGCGCAATTCGTTCCGTTACGCCGCCCGCCAGGACTGGGACAAGGTCGCCAAGGCACTCAAGCCCGTCTACACCGCACCCAGCGAGGACGCGGCGACGGAGCGGTTCCTGGAGTTCCAGGAGTCCTGGGGAGGGAAGTATCCGGCGATCGTGAAGCTGTGGTCGGACGCCTGGGCCGAGTTCGTGCCCTTCCTCTCCTTCGACGTCGAGATACGCAAGGTCATCTGCAGCACGAACGCGATCGAGAGCGTCAACGCCCGCATCCGCAGGGCCGTCCGCGCCCGCGGGCACTTCCCCAACGAAGCCGCCGCTCTGAAGTGCATCTACATGGCGCTGATGAGCCTGGACCCGACCGGCAAGGGCCGCAAGCGGTGGACCATGCGCTGGAAGGCGCCCCTGAACGCCTTCCAGATCGCCTTCGAAGGCCGCCTCACCCCGAGCAACAACTGACCTTCAACAACCAAGATCAGCCGTTAAGTTGACACACCCGTTTGATATCGCCGGGTTGTTTGCGGAGTTCGGCAGGCGCGGTGGGTGTGACGGTCGATGTCAGCGTTGGGTGAGAGGATCACAGGATGCCTCTGCCTCAGCCTGATGATCTGACCTCGCTGGTACTGCGTACCGACTTCGGTGACGACGGAGCCTGGGACGCGGTTCGAGCCGCGCTCGACGCGGCTGGCGAGTACCCCCATGCCACGTATGTCAGCGAGCTTCGCTTCGCTGGTGTGGGCGTTCAGGCATTGATGGATGAAGAGGCTGCTGCGGATGAAGACGCCCAGATCATCCACATCTTTCTGGCTGACGCGGCCACGATGAAGGATCCAGGTCACCCGCTTTTGGCCGTGGACCTCTCGGACGAGCCTGGGCGGACGTTCAGGCTCCCTGCTCAGTGGTTTCCTGATGTCTCGGCCAACCTCAGCATCGCCAACATGGACTTTGCTGAGTTCGCCGACGCCGCTGATGGATCAGGGGCCTTCCGCGGCTTTGACGAGGGCTGACTCCTTGCCGCTGAGGCCTGTCCGGGCGAGTTATGTGTTGCGCCAGTTCAGCGTGGTTTCGCGGGTGAGGCGACGGCTCATCAGGTCGATCATCGCAAGGCGGATCATGGCTTCGGACCGGTGCGGGTGGGTTTCGTAGTCGCGGGCCAAACACCCGGGGCTCTTGGATGGGTGGCCTGCCTGTGAAGGTTGAGGCTGGCGGTCGCCTTCGTGGCGTCTGTGGCGGGTGACGACGGTCGAGGGTCCGTTTGAGCCCCTTCGCTCCTGTCTGATCCCAAGGCGCCCCTACTCACGCCCGTTTGCGCCCTGTGGCCGAGGGACTGGTCCCGGTACCTCCGAAACGGGAAGGTCGCCTCCGCGAACCCGGCGTCGCCCTGGAAGGTCGCCGACCCGAACCAGGCGACGCCCTTGAAGGTCGCGCCCTTGTAGGGCGACTCGATCCCGAGGTCGCCCTGGAATTTCTCCGACCCGAACCAGGCGACGCCCTGGAAGGGCCACCACTGGAACCCGAGGTCGCCCTGGAAGGGCGTCGACTGGTACTAGGCGACGCCCTTGAAGGCTTCGCCCTTGGAGGTCGACTGGAACCAGGCGTCGCGCTGGAAGGTCGCCGAGTCGAACCAGGCGACGCCCTTGAAGGTCGACTGGAACCAGGCTTCGCCCTTGAAGGTCGCCTCCGCGAACCCGGCGTCGCGCTGGAAGGTCGCCGACTGGAACCCGGCTTCGCCCTGGAAGTTCACCGAGTCGAACCCAGCTTCGCCCTGGAAGCTCGCCGACTGGAACCGGGCACCGCCGAGGCGGGGGTGCCCGGTGGCGGGATCGCGGAGGGCTTCGAGGAGGGGTTCGGTGAAGGGGGTGCCCCGGTGGTCAATGTCGGTGCCGGGGGTCAGGCCGGCCAGGTAGGCGTCGCGGTCGGCCTCGGCCAGGTGGGCGAGGCATGCGGTGTGGCCGGGGACGTGGATGCCGCGGCAGCCGACGGGATCAGTAGCGGGGTCTGCGCCGTGTGCGCAGTACGGCCAGTCAGGCGGAGTCGGGCAGGGTTCGGGGCTCGGGTGTGCCATACCCGGAGGATGATCGAGCGCGCCCGTCGCCTCCCAGGCCGCCACACTGAAACCCTCGCTGCGGCACTGAAGGGCGTACTGAAATGAATCGTGCGCTAGTGAAGTCTTCCGTGCGGTCCGACACGAACCCGCTCTCTGAACCGGGCGGTCAAACTCACCTGGCAAACGGTCAAGATCACCTGACAGAGGACAGCGGCGGAACGTCTTTGGCGAGGCACCTCACAGCTGTCCTGTCTCAATGAACTCAGTCGCCGTCTCACGATCCTGTCGACACGTAGCCCGACCGGGCCCAGCTCGTTGAACAGGCGTGGACGACAAGAACGCAGGGGCAGTATCGATCGCGCTGGCCAAGGACCCCTTACGGGAAGAGTTTCAACGGCAGGTGATGGCAGATCCACAGCAGGCGCTGGAGACCGTGAACCGGCTCGTGCTGGGGATGCACTCCGTGTCGTTGTCGGCTATCGACGCAGCACTGAAGGCGGGCGTGGGCTGGCATGAGATCGGGCGCGCACTCGCCGCGTTGGAGAGCTCCGGCATTCTTTTGCGTCAGGCGACCGTGCTGTTCCTGGGGCTGCCTGCCGCTGATCGTGCCGCTGAGCAGGCGATGCTCGCTCAGGCTCTCGGAGAGGAGCTGCTCGAAGACGTACAGAGCGAACGTCCGACGGACGAGGACGTCGTCTGGGCGGCGGCAGTTCAGCGATTCCAGCAGAACACGAGGTTCCGATCCCGCCCTCGTAAGCCCTGTTCTCGTATAGCTACCGCCAGGTGGCGTGTAACGCTGAGTAACTACTTGGGGCTGCGGCCGCGCTGCTGGAGGGCACGAAGTCGGCATGCGCCGTTTCGACGGCCTCCGGGTCCCGGACGCGCCGCCGTCGCCGTGATCTCCGGCGGCAACCTCGACCGGCTATGCGGCGAGTGTCGCCAGCGTCTGCTCGGGTGCGGTGAGGATGGAGAAGTGGCCTTGGCCGGGATGGATGTGAAGGCGTGCGCCCGGTATCGCCGCGGCGAAGTGGCGGGCGTGCGGGAGCGGGACGGTGGTGTCGGCGTCCCCCTGGTGGATCGACGTGGGCACCGTGATCGACTCGAGGTCGAAACCCCAGGGTCGGGTCAGCACGCGCAGATCCTGCCCGACTCCCCAGCTGCCGCGCTGGAACGCTCGCAGGTAGTTGGTCAGGAAGGCCGCGCGCGCGTCCGACTGGGCGAGGGCACGCCGGTCGCTGGCGGGCATCTCGCTGGTTGCCAGGCGAAGGAACAGCCCTGGCGCCCGGCGCGCCAGCGTGGCCAAGCGGCCCAGAAACCAGCCACCGAAGGCCGGAGCGTGCCGGGCGACCTGCAAGGAGGCGCGTTGCCCGGCTGCCATCCCGCGGGTGGGCCAGGTAGGCGGGCCAAGGGGCGCGATGAGCAGCAGGCTGCGGACGCGGTCAGGCAGCTCGGACGCGCATGCGGCCGCGAACGCTCCGCCGCCCGAGACGCCGAGCAGCGCCACCGAGCCGACGCCCAACGCGTCCAGGACCACGGTGGCTTCCGCAGCCCAGTCCACGACCCGCGGCAGGCGACGGGCATCGGTGCCGCCGATGCCGGGGCGATCCGGGGCGATGAGGCGCAGTCCGAGCGCGTGAGCCGCGCCTGCGAAGCCGTGCGCGGCCAGCCGGGAGTCGGCCAACCCGTGGCAGAACAGCACCGCAGGCGCGTCCGGCTCCCCCACCACTTCGACCGCGATCACCCCGCCGTCGGCTCGACGTAGCTCCACTCTCATATCGTACGTCTCCCGTGACCTTGATCTGAGAGCTGCCTGAGCAGTTTTCCAGAGGTTCTGCCGGTAGCCGGCTGGGAGCCAGGGGCCAGTCCGGGGGCGGCGGCGGTCAGGAGCCGGAGCCTCGGGCGTTCTTCCTCCTGATCAGGGCGGATGGGCACAGACGCCACCTGACGGTAGCTATACGAGAACAGGGCCTCGTAGTTTTATCCGAGATTTCCAGATGACCAGCACCATCGACTGCGTCCGGTGAGACGGCGACTCGGTTCGTTGAGACACATCAGTTGCCATGGAACCTGGTGACCTCTTGTAGGGATTCCTAATGCCGTCTGTCAAGCCGCGAGGGCGGTCGGTGGCGTGAGCTCGTAGCACCGTCCGTCACGGAGGAGGGCCCAGAGGACGTTGACGCGGCGGCGGGCGAGGGCAAGGACGGCTTGGGTGTGGCGCTTGCCCTCGGCGCGTTTGCGGTCGTAGAACCGGCGAGATTCCTCGGACCTTCGGATGCTGAACAGCGCGGAGGTGTAGAGCACGCGCTGGAGCCGTCGGTTGTATCGCTGCGGGCGTCGCAGGTTCCCGCTGATCTTGCCGGAGTCGCGTGGGACCGGTGCGACGCCGCCGAAGCCGGCGAGGCGGTCGGGGGTGCCGAAGACGGCCATGTCGCCGCCGGTGGCGGCCAGGAACTCGGCGCCGAGGATGATGCCGAGGCCGGGCATGCTGGTGATCACTTCGAAGTGCTGGTGGTCGCGAACCCGGGCCTCGATGAGCTTGTCGAGCTCGGCGACCTGCTCGGTGAGGGCCATCACCTCCTTCGCGAGCGTGTGCACCATCTGCGCGGTCAGGTTCTCCCCGGGCAGGCTGGTGTGCTGGCGTTCGGCCGCTTCGACCGCGGTCGTGGCGAGTTGATCGGCTCGGAGGACCTTGCGGTTTCGCAGCCAGGTCTCCAGGCGCTTGGCGCCGAGCCGGCGGATGGCCGCAGGGGTCTGGTAGCCGGTCAGCAGCGTCAGCGGGCCCTTGTTGGTGAGGTCCAGGAGCCGTTCCAGGCCGGGAAAGATCCCGGTGAGCTGGGCCCTCAGCCGGTTGACGGTGCGGGTGCGGTCGGCGACGAGGTCCATGCGGCGGCCGGTGAGGATCTTGAGGTCGGTGACCGTCTCGTCGCCGGTGCGTAAGGGGTGCAGGTCGCGGCGGATGCGGACCTGGTCGGCGATGCTAGTTGGCGGGGCCCGTTGGGGTCCGCCGCTGGTCAGCTCGTTGATTCGGATCGCTGGTTGGCGGGCTTTTCGAGCGGTAGATGGCGAGGGCCTCGACTTCGCCTCGCGGACGATCTGCCCTTCCTGCTCGGTACGGGGGTCCCGGTCGCGAACAGCCGTTTCCTTTGGATCACTGAATCGTTCGCCCGGTGTGTTGATCATGAACCGACAGGGTGCGCCTGAGTCGTTCTTGCTGGAGCGGACCCCGCCACAGGTGGTGAGCGAGGTTGCCGTCGGTGGCTCTCGGCGAGCTCGTGGAGGAACCGCCCAGGGCGGTTCATACAGGGCTGGACTGCGGGTGGGGCTCCGTCTACGGGCCGTGCCTCTGCCCGTTCCCCTGTTCCTTCCCGGCTGCCTGCTGGCGGTCTCGCTCCTGGCAGGTTGCACGGCTCCGGCGCCGCAGCCTGCGCCGGACGAGGTAATCAAGGCCGCTACCCAGCGCCTCACCGATGCCTGCCTCACCCGCCACGGCCTCACCCCGTCCAGCCCCGGTCAGAGTCCGCCGCCAGCCGCAGAACAGCAGCGCGTCGCCGCTGCTCTCTACGGCACGGGCCCGGCGGAGCTGTCCATCGCGTTGCCCACCGGCTACGTCGTACGCGCCCACACCGACGGCTGCTTGGCCGCCGCGCAGCAACGGCTCTACGGCGACCAGAGCCGCTGGTTCAGGGCCTCGGTGATCGTCAACAACCTCGAACCCGAGGCAGCACACACCCACCGCAGCCTCACCGAGGTCCGCGCCCGGCATCACGCCGACCTGGCCGACTGGCGCCGACTGCGCGCCCACGCCCTCACCACAGCTACCACCGTGCTCAACAACCCACTACAGACAGGAACCTCACGACCGTGAAACGCTTCACCACTGTTCTCGCAGCCGCCGTGATCTCCACCGGCGCCATCCTGACGGCCGCGGCCACATCCGAGGCCGCGGACTGTCGCCGCGGTTACTTCTGCGTCTGGACGCACGCGAACTTCGACGGCATGAAGATCGAGCACAGCGGCGACGACCGCTGGTGGGAGGGCAACATGTCCAACCAGGATTCCTCGTGGGTGAACCACGGCGTCTCTCAGACGCATCTCCTTGATCCAGCAGATCCGCCGTTGATTAGACACTCCCCACGAATCCGAGAGATCGCACCCGGCGTGGCCGGTGACGTGGCAGCGGTGCTTCCACCTGGTCCGGCTGCACCTGGACGCGGGCGGGACGCTGCCCACCATGGCGGGCGAAGTCGTGCGCCAGGGCGAGGATCTGGGGCGGTGGGTTCAGTCGGTGAGGCTTGGGTGGGACAAGCTCACCGGGGTGCAGCAGTGGATGTGCGAACAGGTCCTCGGGATCGAGCCCGCGACCGAGGACGAGAAGCCGAAACTGCGTACGAGCCAGGCACAGAAGTGGGCGCTGCACCTCGCCGCGGCCCGGCAGTTCTTCGAGCGCGAGGGGCACCTTTGGGTGCCGCGCAAGCACGTCGAGACGATCACCACCGGGGGCAGCGGCGAGGACCAGGAGCGGCGGGTCGTACATCTGAAGCTCGGTGCGTGGGTTGGGAACCAACGCTCCCGCGCCGCGATGCTGACGCCCGAGCGAATCGAGCAACTGTCCCAGGTCGGGATGCGGTGGACGTGATGGGCATCGGGGCTGGGCAGGGTGATCCTGTCCGGCCCCGCTGTCGTCGAAGGGTCAGCCGAAGTCGAGCGTCTCCTGCGCCGGGGCGGTCGGGGTCGGGCGGGGCAGCGGTGCGCTCGTTCAGCTCGTCCTTCCAGCCCTTCGGTGGGGGCCACGAGACGCCCCAGGCGGCGAGCTGGTCACGCTTCCAGCCGCCGGCGGGCGTGCGGGCGGCTTCGATCTCTTCAGGCGACGGCAGTGCAGTGCAGGCATGTGGGGTGAACGAGCGGCGCGCAGCGGCCCGAACGGAGTGAATCATCGGCAGGCTGCTGTCCGGGACTGTTCATTGGCCGCGTGGTCTCTGTTCCGGGGGGACTTCTACGCCTGCCTTACGCGCCGATCGGATGTGCTGTTCGGGGGCTGCTACATGTGTCCGGTCACGTCTACCAAGGAGGCAGCTGGCCGCAGTGATGGCCGCTGCGGTTCCGGCTACGAGGAGCAGGACTCGGTGGTCCACGAGAGCAAGCAGGCCCGCTCCGGTGGCCAGGGCAATGGCATTGGGGGCAAAGAGGAGGCTGTTTGCGGTGGCCGCCACTCTGCCCAGGAGTTCGCTTGGCGTCTCGCGTTGGACGGCCGTCATAGCCGCGATCAGCACGCAGGGCAGTCCCGCGCCGATCACCGCGCTGGCAAGCAGAACTACGGGCACCGAGGGGATGACGCGCAGGGCGACACCCACCGCGAACAGCATGATTCCGGCTGCGGCGAAGACTCGTTCGGACATCCGCCGCAGCAGAGCACCGGCGAACAACCCGATGACTACGGATTGATTTTCGTGAGGTAGTCGGCGAGGGAGTTCAGGATCTCGTCGGCGGTCTTGGTCCAGGTGAAGGGCCTGGGGTTCTCGTTCCATCCCTCGATCCATGCCGTGATGTCTTGCTCGAGGGCCTTCACGGAGGTGTGCACGCCGCGGCGGATGAGCTTGTCCGTCAACAGGCCGAACCACCGCTCGACCTGGTTCATCCAGGAGGAGCCGGTGGGGGTGAAGTGGATGTGGAAGCGCGGGTGTTTTCCCAGCCACGTCTTGATCTCGGCGGTGTTGTGGGTGGCGTAATTGTCACAGACCAGGTGGACGTCGAGGCCGGCGGGCACGACCTTGTCGATCCGGGTCAGGAACTTCTTGAACTCGATGGCCCGGTGGCGGCGGTGCAGTGCTGATATGACGCTGCCGTCGGCGATGTTGAAGGCGGCGAACAGGCTGGTGATGCCGTGCCTGTAGTAGTCATGGGTGCGCCGCTCGGGCATGCCGGGCATCATCGGCAGAACCGGCTGGGACCGGTCCAGCGCCTGGATCTGGCTCTTCTCATCCACGCACAGCACCACCGCTTTTTCGGGTGGGTTGTGGTACAGGCCGACGACGTCGACGACCTTCGCGACGAACTGCGGGTCGGTGGAGAGCTTGAACGCGTCCTGGAGATGGGGCTTGATGTCGAACTTCTTCCAGATCCGCCCGATGGTGGACTTCGACAGCCCGGAGTGCTTCGCCATCGAGGCCCGCGACCAGTGGGTGTCCTTGCCCGGGGTGGACTCCAACGTCGCCGTGAGCACGTCCTCCACCTGGTCCAGCAGGATCGAGGGCGGCCTGCCGGGGCGGGGCTCGTCAATCAGCCCGTCCAGCCGCAACCGGATGAACCTTGATCGCCAGCGGTTCACCGTGCCCGGTGCGACGCCGAGTTCGGCGGCGACCTCCTTGTTGGTCCCGCCCTCCGCACACCGCAGCACGATCCTCGCCCGCAGCGCCAGGAACTGCGCGGTCGTCGCCCGCCGCACCCAGCGCGTCAGCTCCGCACGCTCAGCCTCGCTGAGTACCAGTTCCGGTTTGCGCCGACCCGGCCGAGGCTCGTCCACGAGGCCCGCCATCCGCCGGACCGCGAACCGCGAGCGCCACTTACGCACCGTCTCCGTGGACACCCCGAAGTCTGCCGCCACAGCGGTGTTGGAGCCGCCCTCGGCACAGGCCAGGATGATACGGGCCCGCTCCGCCACACGAGCCGACACCGCACCACCCGCTGCCCAACGCGCCAACTCCGCCCGCTCCTCGGCAGACAGCACGACTTCGACAGCACCAGGACCCCGAGACACCATGAAAACAGCCTACAGACTTAGTCTCGCCATTTCTGGCGCAGGACACTAGTAGTACTTCGTTAGGTCGGGCTGGAGAGGGTCTGTTGTCTTCGCCTTCGGGGTGGTAACTGGCGATGGCAGGTGGGGCATGCGCCGGTCCAGCAGAGCAACAGGTCCTGCATGGTGTGGAGGACCTGGTAGAAGGTCAGGCCGGCGCTGTTGCTTTTGGGTCCAGGCGGCGGAGGGTGCAGAAGGCGTGGGCGGCGGTGACGAGGGTGGCGTGGTGGTGCCAGCCGCGCCAGGTGCGGCCTTCGAAGTGGTCCAGTCCCAGGCCGTGCTTCATCTCGCGGTAGTCGTGCTCGATCCTCCAGCGCATCTTCGCGAGTCGGGCCAGTTGCCGCAGCGGGGTGTCGGCGGGCAGGCTGGTCAGCCAGTACTCGGTGGGCGCTTTCTCGCCGGTGGGCCACTCGCTCAGCAGTGTCGCCGTGGGCAGAACACCGTCCCAGGCGGTGGAGCCGCCAGCCCGGGCGATGGCGTGCCTGCGGGCCGCGACGCCGGCCGGACGCACCGTCTCGACTTTGAATCTTGAGCGCATCGCACCGCGCGAACCGGTGCGCCAAGTGGCCTGCCGGTATGCCTTGCGTCCGGTCCCGGTGGCCAGGTCCTTCAGGGAGGAAGCCTTGGTGCGGTAGCGGACAGCGGGTTTGCGTCCGGTTCCGCTCCAGGCGGGGGCGGTGGGGACAGCGTCGGCCGGGTGAGCGGATTCATCCGCCCGGACGGCGACGACGAAGTCCAGACCACGGTCGGCCAGAGCCTGCCGGAAGGCGTTGTTCTGGCCGTACCCGGCATCCGCGACGATCACCTTGGGTTCCAGGCCCCAGCCGATCGCCTCGTCGATCAGGTCCAGGGCCAGACGCCACTTCTCCCGGTGCCCCACCTCCTCGGGCACCCCCGCCTTGGCCCGGCGCGGTGTCGTCCTGCCACTCGGCCGGCAGGAACAGCCGCCACGAGATCGGCACGGAAGCGGTGTCGGACGCGGCGTGCAGGCTGACCGCGACCTGGCAGTTCGACTGCTTGCCCAACGCCCCGCACCACTGCCGGGCCACCCCCACCGACATCTTCCCGTCCTTGGGGAACGACACATCGTCGATCACCCACACCATCGGATCGACGACGGGAACCGTCTTGACGGCTACCGCCCGCAACACCGCCACGTGGTCCCACGGAGACTGGTTCACGAACTGCTGCAAGGCCTGCATGTCGCCGTCCGGCAGCCGCTCGGCCATCGGCTGGATCGACTTCCTGCGACCGTCCAGCATCAACCCCCGCAGGTAGCAGTCACCCTTCGCCCGCTGATCCCTCCGCGGCACCGACGCGAACACCTCAGCCACGAACTCGCCCAGCTCGCCCCGGAGTTGCTCGATCTCCCCCAGCTCCATCAGAGCAGCATGCCCAACCCGGCAGCCCGAGATCAAATCAACCTAACGAAGTACTACTAGTGCTGTGACCGCATAAGTTCGCCGGCTTGTGGTTGGCCCTGCTGAGGCGGCCAGCCGTTACAACGATCGTGCGGCGGGGAAGTACCAGTTCGGTGCGCTACCGGCGGGTGATGATGCTGCCGGCCCCGGCTGGCGGCAACCGGGTGCCGGTCATCGCCCGGCTGGTGGCGGCGGACGAGAACACCGTCCGGGACGCCATCCACCGGTTCAACGAGATCGGCCTGGCCTGCCTGGATCCTCGCTGCCCATCTGCGCCGCGTCCACGATCGGGTGATCCGGATCGCCCGCGAGGCCCTGCTCTGCCTGCTCGCCCGACGCGGGGTCACCTTCCAGCGCACAAGACCTGGAAGGAGTCCACCGACCCCGAACGCGACACCAATGGTGACGTAGGAGCAGACCTGCTGAACAGGTTCCACTCGGCAAGCAGTGAACGGACGAGGCCCCCCGGCGCCACCAAGAGGTCGCCGGGGGCCTCGCGCGTGACGGTGTGTCAGGCTGCGACGGGGGCGACGTTGGCGTTCCGGTGGAAGACGTTCTCCGGGTCGTACTTGGACTTGATCCGGGCCAGCCGCTGGTACTTCTCCGGCCCGTAGGACGCCCGGACGCGGTCCTTCTCGATCTCGGTCATGAAGTTGACGTAGCCACCGGGGCCGACTGCGTGCGGCAGCAGCTCGGTCCACAGCGCCCTGACCCAGGCGGTGTCGGCCACCAGCTCCTCCGGGTCGAAGGTGAGGGCGGTGAGGCCCATCATGTAGCCGGGTTCGCGCGGGCTTCCGTAGGCCGTGGCGTCCTCGTCGACCTCGGTGAAGGCGCCGTCCAGCCGGAAGGTCGGGCAGAAGGTCAGCGGCGAGGTCTTGCGCCGCAGGTACTCGTTCAGCAGCGCGATCACGTCGTCGCTCAACTCCGTGATGGGGATCCCCTTCTCGTAGTCGAGGATCCCGTACGGCGAGGCGTCGTCGAGCATGCTCTGCAGGTGGGTGTAGGGCAGCGGGGTCCGCATCTCGAAGAGCCTCGGCGGCCCACCGTCCAGCAGGGCGGCCGCGGCGGCATGCTCCTCCGCGCCGCCGAAGCCTCCGATGATCAGTGCGTGGCCGAGCTTGCCGCGGTGCTCGACCGGTACGAAGGGCTCTGGCGGGGCGTTCAGCCCGATGCCGACCAGCACACTGTGCCTCGGTGGCAGCGTCGGAACTACCTCGCGGATCAGCTCCATCGCCTCGCGGCCCACCGACATGTCCCAGAAGAAGACACCGACGTGCACCTCGGGCCCGACCGCGTGCAGCCCGAAGTCGAAGGCCGTGACCACCCCGAAGTTCCCACCGCCGCCGCGCAGCGCCCAGAACAGGTCCGGGTTCTCCTCCGCCGACGCGTGCACCAGGGTGCCGTTGGCCAGCACCACCTCAGCGCCCAGCAGATTGTCGACGGTCAGTCCGTGCTGGCGGGTGAGCCAGCCCATGCCACCGCCCAGGGTCAGGCCGCCGACGCCCGTGTGGCTGATGGTGCCGGCCGGCACGGCGAGGCCGTGTGCCTGGGTGGCGGCGTCGAGCTGGGCGAGGGTGGCTCCGCCGCCGCAGCGGGCGGTGCGGGCCTCGGGGTCGACCGTGACGGCGTGCATCGCGGTCAGGTCGACGACCAGCCCGTCGGGGCAGACGGCGGCACCCGCCGGGTTGTGCCCCCCACCGCGCACCGACACCTCGAGGTGCTCGTCACGGGCGAAGGACAGTGCGGCGGCGACATCCGCGGGTTCGACGCAGCGGACCAGCAGGGCGGGGCGGTGGTCGATGGCTCCGTTGGCCACGGAGCGGGCGGCGTCGTACTCAGGATGCTCCGGCCCGAGGACGTCTCCCCTGATCCGCTCCCTGAGCGAGCCGACGGCACGATCGGTGAGCCAGGTCATAACGGCCTCCGCGGAGCAGACGAGGCTTACTCCTGCCACGCTAGCCGCACTCCCATAGGATGACAATTCACGCAAACCAGGCAAATGTCGTGCACACGTCATCTTGCACGGCCGGACGAACGGGCCGGCGCGGCGTCCGCCCCGTCCCATTGGATCTTTGCCGGTACGGCGGCGGACCCGACGGCCGCCCACCCCCGTGCTGTGACCGCATTGGTTCACCGGGTTGAGGCTGCCCGATGGGTCAGCGGGGCCTCCCCCAAGGCCGGCTAGTTAACGTTTTCGCAGGTCACGCAAGTGGGCCTGGGGACCATGGTGTTGCGGCGTAGAGGCCGGGGCCGAGTTTGTGGATGAGGCCGCTGACGGCCCACCGGTTCACTCTGTACATGGTCTCCAGGGTGACGTCACCGAAGCGGTCGGCGATTTCACGGGGCTGCCACAGGCGCGTGGGTTCTTCCTGGAGCAGGGTCAGGATGCGGTGTCGGCGCCGTGCGGCGGGGGCGGCGTGCCGGTCGTCCCGGGAGGCTGTGGGTGGCGCGGGTGACTGGTCCACGGGTTCGAGGACGGTGACGTCGAGGCGGGTGACGGTTCGGCTGGTATCGGGCCGACCGTCGGCGTGGCGCTCGCTGTGGCGGGACATCGGCGACTTGACCTTGCGGGTGCTGAGCCGTTGCCGCCGGGGAGGGAGCAGGCCAGTGAGGATCTGGCGGCCGATCGTCCCGAGGAGAGCGCCCCGATCGGCGTCCGCGGTGACGGCGTACCGGACGCCGCGCGGGTCGGTGCCGTAGAAGCCGTAGGTGCTGCCGCTGTCATCGATGGCGAGGATCATCACGAGGTGCCGGAAGCGGTCCTCGATGACGGCCGGTGAGGCACCGGTCACTCCTGGCAGTCGCACCGGAGCCGTGCCGCGCGGGGCAGGCGGCCGCGAGGGCACCGGCATCGGATGAGTGCGGCCCGGCACGCGCGCGGAGACCCCGCGAAGGTGAACGCTTTTCCTGGTCCAGGACATCAGGCCCCACCTGCCCCGGTGTCCTCGCCGTGCACGACGTGCAGCCGCTCGGTGTGTGGCGCGACCGGACCGGACTGGACCGTGGTCCACCGGCGCTCGAGGTCCTCGCAGCTGACCGTCTCCGGCGGTGCCAGGGTGCTGTTGGACGCGACGCCCGGATAGTCCAGCAGTTCCCGGGCGCTGCTGGGCAGCTTGATCTCCGGCAGCTCGTCGTGGAACACAGGCTCGCTCACGGGCTCGGCCTGGTTGCGCACGACCTCGCGGAGGTACACGTGACCTTGCCGGACGGCGTCTGCCGCGACGGCCTCGACCCCAGCCCGGGCGGACGCAATCGTCCCGGTGTGCCGGGCGGCGGTGGACTGCTCCTGCGCCCGGGAATGCGGTGCCTGCGGCTGCTGGTGCGGCAAGGCGCGGCTTTCGGCACCCTTGCGCAGACGATCACACAGCGCTGCGGCGCGTGCTTCGGCGTCCTGGAGTGCGCGCTCGAGCCGTTGCTCCACCTCGGCTTTGATGTGGTCGTGCGGGTCGGCGGCGTGCGAACTCCTCCCGTGGGCGGGAACGCCCCCAGCTGCTCACCCCGTCAGCGAGACGTCTCAGACGCCTCGGGCGCACCTGTCCCGCACGCGCAGGGCGTACTGCGTCGCGTTGCCATCCAGCGCCGTCAGTTCGGACATCGTCCCAGCCCTCGGGGGCTTTGGCTCGTTGTGCGCTCGCCGTCCCAGACGGGTCCGGGCGGCACATGCAGCTCGAAGACAGCCCAGCGCGGCAGGGCCCGTGGCCGGTACGGGCCCGCGCCCTTGGACGGTGACGGAGCTCAGCGAAGGGCGTCAGCTTGCGTGCGGCTGCTCGTGTTCGCGGCGCGCTTCGTGGAGTACTTTCCGCCAGGAGACGACGTCGGGTTTGCGGCGCAGCAGCGTCCTGCGCTCGCGTTCTGTCATGCCGCCCCACACGCCGAACTCGACCTGGTTGTCGAGAGCTTCAGCGAGGCACTCGGTGCGGACCGGGCACCCGGCGCAGATGGTCTTGGCCCGTTTCTGCCCCGCGGTGTTCGCGAAGAGTTCGTCCGGATCGGTGCCCCGGCAGGCCGCTGCGTCACTCCAGTGGACCCTCATACTCGTCATGCCGTCCCCTCCCCCATCGAGGCTTGCCCCCGTCGTGAGCCTATGACGCTGCCAGGGAGCAGCCCCCCGGGCGCCCCCGGCAACAGGTACGTATGGCGGATTCTCGGCGTTCGCGCCTGCTCCGCCGGTGTGCGGCCAGCAACGCGAAGTCCGTGTACCCGCAGGAAGGGCATTGCGACCGGGCGGCAACAACAGCCACGCGCGGTGGGTAGCATCCGGCAGCATCCATCAGGTACGAAGAGAGTGAGTTGCTGTGGCCGAAGAGCCGGACAACACCCCCATCCAGAGCAAGTACGCGCAGCAGTACGGCGCCGATCTTGCGGCGAACCGCGAGGAGCAAGAGAGGCTGGCGGAACGTCTGAAGCAGCTGCAGGCCGACGAGGCATGGCTGTTGCAGCAGCTCGAGGCAAAGAAGGCCGGCGCACCGGCCAAGGCAGCGGCCTCCCAGACGGTGCCGCAGCAACGGCGGGAAGCTGCCAAGGCAACCCCTGTCCCTTCCAATGCCAAGAAGAAGACCACGCGCGCCAAGACCCCCGCCAAGAGGACGCATGCGCCGAAGGCGAAGGCTGGTGGTGACAAGGCGACCGTCAAGAAGACGACCGTCGAGAAGGCGACCCAGCACGTGGCCGAGACCGCCAAGCGTGCCGAGCCGCCGCTGCACGAGGTCGTTCTGAGCATCCTGCGCACCCAGCCCGGGCACCCGCACCTGGCCCGCGAGGTCCACACCGAACTCGCGGACAAGCACCGCCGGTCGGCCTCGATCCAGGTGGTGCGCAACAGCCTGGAAAGCCTCGTGAAGAAGGGGATGGTCGAGAAGGAGAACAAGCAGAACTCGGTGATGTACACGGCGCCCACGGGCCGCACAGTCGAATCGGTGCCCGAGGCAGCCGCCGAGAAGGCGAGCGAGAAGGTCACGGCGGACGCCTAGGACTTACCCCTGCGACGGCGCATCGTCGTGCAGGATGCGCTGGAAAAGGTAGTGGTCGCGCCAGGTGCCGTCGATGTGGAGGTAGCGGGGCGCGGTGCCGATGCGTTCGAAGCCGCTCTTGGCAAGGACGCGCTGGGAGGCGTGGTTGTCGAGGAGGGTCCCGGCCTCGATCCGGTGCAGGCCGAGCTGTTCGCGGGCGGCGCGGCAGACCTCGTCGACGAGGTTGGTTGCCAGGCCGCGGCCGGTGTAGGCGCCGTCGATCCAGTAGCCGAGGGAGGCGCTGCGGAGGGGCCCGAGGGCGATCCCGGAAAGGGTGGCGACGCCGACGATTGCCTCCCTGCCGAGCGCGAACCAGCGCTTGGCACCGTCGGCGAGCCGCTGCGCCTGCCCCTCGACCGTGTAGTAGCCCTGGGGGCGGTACGGCTCCCACGGCCGCATGCGGTCCCGGTTACGCATGACAGCGGCGGCAAGGGCGGGGGCGTCGTCGGGGGTGGCGGGACGGATGTCGATCATCCCCGTACCGTAACGAGCCGAGACAGGGACTACACCACGGCGGCTCAACTCCTGCCGGACCTCAGAGCGCGCCCGTTCGCACCTGCCCCGCGAGCCCGACCCGTCGGCCAAGCCGAAGGCGAGGTCGCCCGGCGCGGACAGGGCGGACGGCCGGTGACATCCTCATGTCCCGGGTCTGCGCCATCGTGGGTGGTCCCGTCGGAGGGGGTCGGTGGTGAGAATTGACGCGACGCGACGCGACGCGCGGTGCGGGGCGCGGCCGACAATCGTCCGATGACTGATCAGAAGCGTTGCCTCGCCCTTCGCGTTGCTGTTCCCGATCCCAGGGGCGCAAAGGTCGAGGTTCGAGCGCTGGTTGATGGGAGTGCCATCCTGGCTGACGCGTTCACGAAGGGGCTGGGCGAAGAACCTGAGTACCTCTTGGTGCCGGGCGGTCCTCTCACTACTACGTCAAAGCCGCATGAGGTTCGGCTGGCCGAGGCATCGTGCACCGACGGCTGCTTCGGCGTTCTGTATGTGAGCGTCCGGCGCGAGAGTGATCACGTGCTCTGGGACGGATGGACTCCTTCGCTGGGCGAGGAGTGGACAGGGCCAGACCCGGGGTGGCAACCGCCCGCCCGGTCAGCGAGAGGACAAGACCGGGCGGGCGCGGACGGGGAGCCGGATTCTCCGTGCCTCCTGCCGCACAGAGAAGGCCTCATCTCGGTCATGTAACCGGCCGTCCCCTCGACATGCCCGACACGGTGGCGAGAATGGAAGCAACGTCACGCAACGGGGGGGCAGCGTGTCACCGTATCTGCGGCAGAACGGCAGTCGTACTCATGGGTGGTTGAGGTACTTAACGGCCGTGGGAATCGGTGCCTCCGCCTTGGCGCTCGCCGCTATCTGGACATCTGGTCCGTTGGCCACCGGTATCGGTGCGGCTGTCACGACCGTGTACACCCTTGTTGCGGACCGTATGCGTCCGCAACACGTCGAGCCGAACGTGGCCGCACTCTTACGGACCGCGTCGGGAGGCATTCTCAGGGTTGACCAGCTGGACCGTCCTGAACTGGCTGGTGTGCATCCGGCAGACGGACACCACGATCAGCGGCCGGCGCCGCCGTACGTGGAACGCGATGCCGAGCCCTCCTTGCGGCAAGCACACTGGAACAGGGTGGCTTCGTACTCATCGTGGGTGAATCAACTGCCGGCAAAACCCGTTTGGCATACGAGGTAGCGCGGTCCTGCTTCCCTCGGCATGCTTTCGTGCGGCCCATGGCCAGAACAGCACTCGCCCCTGCCATTGAGGTTGCCCGGCGTCGCCGACGTGCTGTCCTGTGGCTGGACGATCTTGAGAACTATCTGGGCTCCGACGGGGTGACCACATCCATGCTGGCCGGTCTCCTTCAGGGTAAGCCCGGCCGTGTCGTGGTGCTGGCGACGATGCGGTCGGAGGAGTACCGCCGCTATGACGCTCGAGAGGAGAGCAGGCTGACAGGATCTGACCGGGACGCCTGGCGGATCCAACGCCAAGTACTGCACCTGGCGGTGAAGATCCGCCTGGAACGCCACTGGTCCATGACCGAACGGCAGCGCGCTGTGGCACACCAGGGGGATCCGCGAATCAGGCTGGCCTTGGAGAGCTGCGATCGGTTCGGACTTGCAGAAGTTGTCGCAGCCGGTCCAGAGCTGTTGGCTGCGTGGGAGAACGCCTGGGCGCCGGGGGCCAATCCGAGGGGCGCAGCCATCGTGGCGGCAGCCGTCGACTGTCGCCGGTCGGGACTACGACGGTCGGCCAGCAGGCAGTGGCTCCAGGACCTCCATCTGCCCTATCTCGCTGAGCGCGGCGGGCCGGACCTGCAGCCCGAACCTTTCGCTGAGGCGATGCAGTGGGCGTGCAAGGCCGCCTACGCCACGAGCGGGCTCCTGATCGGGAATTACAGCCAGGGCTACATAGCCTTCGACTATCTGCTGAACGCACCGGAACTGCCTCCGGTGCCGGATCATCTTTGGGAGACGCTGCTGTCCTGGGTGGAGCCCGCTGATGCCTACGACATGGGGCTTCTCGCCCACCAGGCAAGTCAACTGTCGAGGGCGACTGCGGCTCTCGAACGCGCCCGCGCAGGGGGCGCAGTTGGGGCGGACTTCTTGCTGGCGATAGCGGTCGGCGACCGCGGCTGGCCGCGCCAGGCGGTCGGGGAGCTGGAGGGCATCGTGCGGCGGAGACAGGCCGAACTCGGCCCGTGTCATCCCGATACGCTGGTTGCCCGCCATCAGTGGGCGTTCTTCACCGGAGAGGCCGATGATCCGCAGGCAGCCTCGACCGCATTCGGTGCCTTAGTGGTCGACGCCGCCGCGGCCTTGGGGCCCGAGCACACCGATACGCTGGCTGCTCGGCACCAGCAGGCCTACTTCACCGGGGAAGCGGGCGAGACCTGTACGGCCATCCGGCAGCTGCGTGACCTACTTGACGACCGGTTACGGCTGGAGGGGCCTGACCACCCCCAAGTTCTCTCTGTCCGGCGGAGCCTCATCTGGTTCTCCAGCCTGCATGGCGATCTGGCCGAGGCTGAACGGCAGCTCCAACATCTTCTGACGGACGCCCAGCGATCTCTGGGGCCAGACGACCCGCACATGCTTGCCATACGCAGCACCCACGCAGCCTTTGCTGCCCGGGCCGGCCGGACCAGTGAAGCAACTGCGGCGTTCGCGCAACTGGTGACCGACCGCAGCCGCGTCCTCGGTCACGAACACCCGCATGCCATTCACACCCGCCTGCAAAAGGCTCAAGCGCTGGTTGCCGCAGGTCACAGTGAGGAGGCGAGTGAAGAACTAACGCAGACCCTCAACGACGCACAGCACGTCCTCGAGCCCGGACACCGCCACACCGTCCTCGCGCGCAGCATGCTCGACAGACTGCAGCGTCCGTAAGATGCCCAGCGTGATCAGATCCCGAGCACCACCTGCGGTTATGCACATCCATCGCCCTCCTCATCGTCCGGCTCTGACCAACCCGCTCCACAGCGCGACCTACCACTTGGTCCAGGGCGTCGACGGCGAGCGTTCGGAGGTCTGCGAGGAACTCCGGAATCGGTTCCGATGGGCCGTAGTTCGAGCACGCCGGTTCGCTGTCAGGGTGCCGTGCGACAACCGCACCCGAAGTTCTTTTCTCGACACTCGGTTGCTTCTCAGCGGCTATGACTGGCCGATACCGACAGCCGTGCCCCGCAGGACCAACGGATGAGCAGACGTCGAATACCGCACCCTCCGAATACTGCGTCTCCACCAGTTGGAGGGCGGTGTGGAGGCGGCGGAGTACCGGGGGTGGGTCCGGGCTCCCGACCATGTGCGCCCGGTCGACGGCGTCGACTACGCCAGGTCGCCACCGAGCGGCTGGAGCCGTCGCCGCGGTCGGCGGTCCGCGAGGTGCTCGGGGAGCGCCGGCTTCGGGATGGGTGCTGGCGAAGGTGCGCGAGGGGCGGGGCCCGGCCCGGGGTGTGCTGCACGCGCCGGACTGCGAGGAGGCACCGCAGGGCGCGCCGATGCTCGATGTGGAGCACGCCTTGAACGTCGCGGAAAACCCGGGGACGCGGCTATGCACACTGTGCGGGTGTGCTCAGGAGCTGACGCCGATGCTGAGCGGCTTCGACCACATCACCGACTCCTGACCTGCCGTGGTCGGGCCTGTGGTCAGGCGCCGGACCAGGGCGCGGCCGCTACAGCGAGGGGCCGGGCGGCGGTCACGAGCCGCTCTCGATGGTGACGGGGACTTCCAGCGGCACGATCCACTCGCTGCCCTTCGACCTGGCGGTGATGCTCAGGCGTACCGGCTCGTTCGCGTAGTCGCGTCGCCAGTCGTCCGTGTTGCTCGCCGACCACAACGGCGGGGAGGTGGGAGTCAGGCCGTATCGCGTCCACTCGCCGACCGCCAGATGCTGGGGGGCGACCGTTCGGCCAGCGCTGGAGCGCCTCAAAGGAGAGGCGGTCCCCAGACAACAAGACGACTTCGCCGTCGAGGACCAGGCCGTACGGGAACTGGCGCGCGGCGGCGGCCAGGTCGGGGAAGTGGCGCCGGATCAGCGATCCGCACCGCGACTGCAGGAGCGTCGGCCCGCCCGGCCGGGCCGGGGTGAAGAGCAAGCACCGGTAGCCGTCGAACTTGGCGTCGGTGATCAGGTGGTGTTTGCTGCCGGTTCTGCCCCGGTCAACAGGGTTTCATCCCGTCTTGGTGCCCCTTGTAACGCCCGGATGTGGGAGCCGTCGACCGCCGCCAACGCGGCAACCGCTGACTGTCGGCCTTGAGTACGGGCGTTCGCGGTGCTGCGCCTGGAGGCCTCGGCCACGACTGGGGCTGGCGCCCGGACACAGAATTGACCCATGATCTGGACGTCAGAATGCACCATGAGGTGGGTCTCTTGCTGGCATAGATTGATCAGCACAAGGCCCCGGGAGACGCCCGAAGCCGCAGCTCAGCACAGGGAGTACGACTATGAACGCCGCCGACACCCCCGCACTGACACCGGTTCTGACTCGCGCCGCTACCGCCGAGACCACGAGTGACCCGAGCAGTGTGATGACGCTGCTGGCCGACTGC